>JAHFDS010000280.1 GCA_023248855.1 Myxococcales bacterium | reverse complement strand
CGCCCGCGCCGGATGCTGCTCCGGCGCCCGCGTCACCCTGATCGCGGCGGGCAGCCTGCCGATCAGTCGTAGTACTCGGTGCCAAGGTGCGTGATGAGCTCCTCGCCGCGCAGGTGGCGCAGCGTGTTCTTGAGCTTCATCAGCTGGATGAAGAGGTCGTGCTCGGGGTAGAGACCCTCGGGCGTCATCGGGCTCTTGAAGTAGAACGAGAGCCACTCCTGGATGCCGTGGAAGCCGACCCGCTGGGCGAGGTCCATGAACAGCGCCAGATCGAGCACGATCGGCGCCGCCAGGATCGAGTCACGGCACAGAAAGTCGATCTTGATCTGCATCGGGTAGCCCATCCACCCGAAGATGTCGATGTTGTCCCAGCCCTCTTTGTTGTCGCCGCGCGGGGGGTAGTAGTTGATCCGCACCACGTGGTGGATGTTCGAGTAGAGGTCCTTGTAAAGGTGCGGCTGCAGGATGTGCTCGAGCACGCCCAGCTTGGACACCTCCTTGGACTTGAACGACTCGGGGTCGTCGAGCACCTCGCCATCGCGGTTGCCGAGGATGTTGGTCGAGTACCAGCCCTCGAGCCCGAGCAGGCGCGCCTTGAAGCCGGGCGCCAGGATGGTCTTCATCAGGGTCTGGCCGGTCTTGAAGTCCTTGCCGCAGATCGGCAGGTTCATCTTCTTCGCGAGCTCGATCATCGCGGGGAAGTCGACCGTCAGGTTCGGCGCGCCATTGGCGTAGGGGATGCCGCTCTTGAGGGCGGCGTACGCGTAGATCTGCGAGGGCGCGATGTCGGGCGAGCTGTCGCGCAGCCCCTGCTCGAAGGCAGCCAGGGTCTGGTGAACTCCCACCGCCTGACGGTAGACCTCTGTCGATCCGCACCACACCATCACCAGGCGCTCGCAGCCGTGCTCCTTCTTGAAGGCGGCGATGTCGGCCATGACCTGCTCGGCCAGGTCCAGCTTCGACTTGCCCTTCTTGACGTGCGTGCCGTTCAGCTTCTTGACGAACTCCGGCTCGAACACGGCGGGCATCGGCTTGATCCCGCGCAGGAAGCCCTCGACCTTGGCCAGGTCCTCGTTCGACAGCACGCCGGCCTTCTTGGCCGCTTCGTACGCGCTGTCCGGATACACATCCCAGCCGCCGAACACGAGGTCGTCGAGCGACGACAGCGGCACGAAGTCCTTGACCGCCGGAGACCGGCCGTCCGTGCGCTTGCCGAGCCGGATCGTGCCCATCTGGGTCAGGGATCCGATGGGCTTGGCGTGCCCCTTGCGGATCGCTTCGACCCCGGCGATGAAGGTCGTCGCCACGGCGCCCATGCCGGGAATGAGCACGCCGAGCTTGCCGGTGGCCGGCTTGATGTCTCCTGGTCGCTTGTTCATTGGGGGGCTCCTCGTATCACCACTCCCGCCGGGAAGCAACGATGATGCCGGAGCTCGACGGAGGGTCGAAACCGTCCGCTGTCGGCTATGATCGGGCGGCATGTCGGTCGCGGCGAGCTCGCCCTACGACTTCATCTGTGTCATCGACGAGGCCGCCGGCAAGCTGGCGGGGCTGTCGAACATCATCGCGGCGATGTTGCGTGAGATCCCGGCCGATCGGCTGCACAGCGTCGTCCTGCGCTACCGCGCCGCCGACGACGCGCTGCTCGTCGTGCTGCGCATTGATCGGATCCTCGCGATGACGATGGCGCGAGAGCGGCTGCTCCGTGAGGCTGACCGCAAGCAGATCAAGACGCTCGAGCCCGATCGGCTCACGCCCGCCGACCGCAAGCGCTTCTACGACGGCCACCTCAAGCACTACGAGGCGGTCGCCGAGTGCAAGATGGACGCGCCGCAGGTCATCCTCGGCCTCAAGCTGCAGCCCAAGCGGGTGGAGCGCAAGCCGGCCGCGGCCCAGCCGAAGACCCGCGGGATCGTCAGCCGGGTCGAGGCGCCGCTGGCCGCGCCGACGGCCCCGGCGCCTCAGCGTGCGCCCGACATCACGGTGGCCCTGCAACCGCTCACCGGCGGCGAGGTCAACTACGCCAAGGTTCGCCACGCGGCCGAGGACCGGATCGTGGTGCTGTCCGGGACCGCGTACCGGCAAGGCACCCAGCTCGTGCTCACCTTCCACGAGCGCGGCCCGGGCGGCTCCGACGTCCGTGGGTTCGGCGTCGTGGGACCGCCGGAGGGCGACTGCGTGACCCTCGAGCCGCTCGAGCCGAGCCCCTCCTTTTCGGCCGTGATGGTCGAGCTGGCAGCCCTGTTTCGCCCCTGACCGAGGCGCCCCCGGGCCCGTGCGCGCGGATGCGCCTTGATCCCCCCCCGGCTGCATGGTAGGTACCCACGCCTAACTACACACGTTCCCCGAGGACCTCGTGCGTCCCGACTCCGCGCCTACCCCTGTCATCTCCGGCAGGGCGGTGCGGAGGGGTTCGAGGATCCGATGACGGGAGCGGAGGAACAAAACGCAAGGAGATGACGATGGAAATGAACCTGTCTGAAGCGATCTCGATGAAGGAGCTGCTCGAGGCCGGCGTCCACTTCGGCCACGAGACCCGCCGCTGGAACCCCCGCATGGGGCAGTACATCTACGGGGCGCGCAACGGCATCCACATCATCGACCTCGAGCACACGCTGCCCATGTTCCGCCGCGCGTTCGACTACGCGGTCGACACCGTGCGCAAGGGCAAGAGCGTGCTCTTCGTCGGCACCAAGAAGCAGGCGCAGGAGGTCATCCGCTCGGAGGCCGAGCGCGCCGGCATGTTCCACGTGACGAACCGCTGGCTCGGCGGGACGCTCACGAACTTCAAGACCGTCAAGGGCTCGCTCGAGCGCCTGCGCCAGATCGAGCGCATGGGCGAGGACGGCACGTTCGATCGCCTCACGAAGAAGGAGGTCCTGAACCTCACGCGTGAGCGCGAGAAGCTCGAGAAGTCGCTCGGCGGCATCAAGAAGATGCTCGACCTGCCGGGCGCCCTGTTCGTCATCGATCCGGTCAAGGAGCACATCGCGGTCTCCGAGGCTCGCAAGCTCGAGATCCCGGTCATCGCCGTCATCGACACCAACTGCGATCCGGACGTGGTGGACTTCCCGATCCCCGGCAACGACGACGCCATCCGCGCGATCAAGCTCTTCACGGGCAAGATCGCCGAAGCTTGCGTGGTGGGCTCGCGCATGGCCAAGGACCGCGCGGCGCAGAAGCGTGCGGAGCAGGCCGACGAGCCGGAGACCATCCGCGTGTCGTCGGGCGGCGACGGCCCGCAGGTGGAGATGGTTTCGCGTCGCCGCGCCCAGGCGGAGCCCGAGGCCAGCGCCACGCCGGACAGCGAGAAGTAGGCAGCGCGCCTTCGGCGCGCGTCGAAGGTCGAGGGTCGAGGGTCGAGGGTCGGAACGGACCTGCGATCAGCGACTTTCGACTTTCGACCATCGACCCTGAACCATCAAGAGGACTGAAGGACCATGGCCGAAATCACCGCGAGCATGATCAAGGACCTGCGCGAACGCACCGGCGCGGGCATGTCGGACTGCAAGAAGGCGCTCGTCGAGACCGAAGGCGACGCGGACAAGGCGATCGAGTACCTGCGCAAGAAGGGCCTCGCGGCGGCGGCCAAGAAGGCCGGCCGCGTGGCCAGCGAGGGCACCATCGCGAGCTACCTCCACGGCGGCGGCCGCATCGGCGTCATGGTCGAGGTCAACTGCGAGACCGACTTCGTCGGCAAGTCGGAGGACTTCCTCGGCTTCGCCCGCAACGTCGCCATGCAGATCTGCGCCACGAGCCCGCAGTGGGTCGCGCGCGAGGACGTCCCCGCGAGCGTGATCGAGCGTGAGCGTGCGGTGCTGCTCGAGCGGGCCAAGCAGAGTGGCAAGCCCGAGGCCGTGATCGGCAAGGTCGTGGACGGCCAGCTCAACAAGTGGATGACCGAGGTGTGTCTGCTCGATCAGATCTACGTCAAGGACCCCGAGGGCAAGAAGACCATCTCGGTGCTGCTGGCGGAGCTCGTGGGCAAGATCGGCGAGAACATCAAGATCCGCCGGTTCACGCGCTTCGAGGTCGGCGAGGGGCTCGAGAAGAAGAAGGACGACTTCGCCGCCGAGGTGATGGCGCAGGCGGGTCTTTCGTAGCCCGGCATGCCTCGCTACAAGCGGATCCTCCTCAAGTTGTCGGGCGAGGCTCTCATGGGGCCGGATCGTTACGGCATCCATCCCCCCACGCTGGATGCGATCTCCGAGGAGGTCCGGGAGGTCACCCGTCGCGGCGTCGAGGTCGCCCTCGTGCTCGGCGGGGGCAACATCTTCCGGGGGCTCGCGGCGAGCGCCAAGGGCATGGACCGCGCGAGCGCCGACTACATGGGCATGCTCGCGACCGTCATGAACTCGCTCGCGATGCAGGACGCGCTCGAGCGGCGCGAGGTCACGACGCGCGTGCAGTCCGCGATCGACATGCAGCAGCTGGCCGAGCCCTACATCCGACGGCGCGCCGTGCGCCACCTCGAGAAGGGGCGCGTGGTGATCTTCGGGGCCGGCACCGGCAACCCGTACTTCACGACCGACACCGCGGCGGCGCTGCGGGCGATGGAGATCCACGCTGAGGTGCTGCTCAAGGCGACCAAGGTCGACGGCATCTACGACAAGGATCCGATGAAGCATCCGGACGCCAAGAAGTACGAGAAGGTCTCGTACCTCGAGGCGATCCAGAAGCAGCTCAACGTCATGGACATGACGGCACTGTCGCTGTGTCGCGACAACCACCTGCCGATCATCGTCTTCGACATGAACCAGCCCGGAAACGTTCTCAAGGTGGTCGAGGGCGAGACGATCGGGACCACGGTCTACGAGCCACGGACCTGACGCTGTTGCACCCAGGAGAGCGCGCATGGTGAACGACGTCCTTTCGGACCTGAACGCGAGCTTCGAGAAGGTGATCGAGGCCTACAAGCGTGACCTGCAGAAGGTCCGCACCGGCCGTGCCAACGTGGCCATGCTCGAGGGTACGCGCGTCGAGTACTACGGTCAGATGTCGCCCCTGAACCAGGTGGCGTCGGTGCAGGTGACGGACGCGCGCCTGATCACGATCAAGCCGTGGGAAAAGGCGCTCATCCCCAAGATCGAGCACGCCATCCGCGAGCAGCGAGACCTGGGCCTGAACCCCACCAACGACGGAGAGGTGGTGCGCGTGCCGATCCCGCCGCTCACGCAGGAGCGGCGGCGAGACCTGTCGAAGGTGGTCAAGAAGATGGCCGAGGAAGCCAAGGTGGCGGCCCGGAACCACCGCCGGGACGCCAACGAGATGCTCAAGACCCTCAAGGGTGACGGGGACATCTCCGAGGATGACGAGAAGACCGGCCTCAAGAAGTCGCAGGAAGCCACGGACAAGGCGATCGCGAGGATCGAGGAGATCACCGCCAAGAAAGAGGCGGAGATCCTCGAAGTCTGATCGGCCAGATCCCGGCCTTCGGTCGGGGGCCCTGGCTCCGGCTCCCCGCCGCTTGTCGCGGAATTGCCGCCTGCCCACCCGCCGCGCTATCGTTAGGGCGCAAGCCGTCTCGACATGGAGCGCATAGACCAGTTCCAGCGATATCGTCGTGCGCTCACTCGCGAGGAGTTCGTTCGCCAGTTCCCGCACCCCTTCCTGCTCCGCGAGCTGGAAGCCGACGAGCGCGCGCCGTCGACGTTCAACACGGTCTACGATGCCAAGAGCGTGATGGAGGAGGCCGCGCGGCTGCGCGACAAGACCGGGTTCGCGGTGCGCATCCGGCTCGAGCCAGGCCGGTACGGCGTCTATCCGCTGTCGAAATCCGGGGCGAATCCGTGGCGGGATCGCATCACGGTCGGCCGCGCCACCAACAACGACGTGATCCTGCGCCCCGGATCCGTATCCAAGCTGCACGCCTACTTCCAGCACGACCCGAAGCACGCGGCCGGGCCTGGCAAGGGCTGGCTGCTCTACGACTGCAAGAGCGCCAACGGCACCCGACTCGACTACGGGGGCCAGCAGAAGACCCTCACCAGTGGCACGCCGGTCGAGGTGCCGACCGGCGCGATCCTGCACTTCGGCGCGGTGATCTGCGAGATCATCGACCCGGGTGTGCTGTACGACACCCTCTGAGCGGGAGCGAGCGCAGATGGAGCCGGTGCAGTTCGGACCGTACCTCCTGCTCCGGCAGATCGCGACGGGCGGAATGGCGGAGATCTGGGTGGCGCAGCGCCCGCCCGAGGCCCGGGTCGTGGTCATCAAGCGCCTGCTGTCGAACCTGCGGGGCGACCCGGAGTTCCTGGCGATGTTCCGCGACGAGGCTCGATTGACCGCGCGCCTCGCCCACCCGAACGTCGTGCAGGTGTTCGACCACGGCGAGGCCGAGGACCTGCACTACATCGCGATGGAGTACCTGGGCGGGCTCGCGCTGTCGGCGCTCACGAAGAAGGCTCGGTCGCGCGTCGGTGGCCTGCACCAGGAGCACGTGGCGTCGCTGATGGCCCAGGCCGCCGCGGGCCTGCACGCCGCCCACGTGGCGACGAGCGAGACCGGGGTGCCGCTCGCGCTCGTGCACCGCGACATCTCCCCGCAGAACCTGCTCGTGCAGTTCGACGGAACCCTCAAGGTGGTGGACTTCGGCATCGCCACCGCGGCCGAGCGGGAGGCGCACACGCAGGCCGGCATCATCAAGGGCAAGTTCGCGTACATGTCACCCGAGCAGTGCAAGAGCCAGGCGGTCGATGGCCGGAGCGACGTGTTCGCGCTCGGCATCGTGCTGTGGGAGGTGCTCACGGGCAGGCGCCTGTTCAAGCGCGACACCACCTACAAGACCTTCGACGCGGTGCAGAACGCGGACATCCCGGCGGTCAGCCAGGTCGTGCCGGGCGTGTGGCCGGAGCTCGACGAGGTGTGCCGGCACGCGCTCGAGCGCGATCTCGGAGCCCGCTACGCGAGCGCAGCGGCGATGCAGGTGGATCTCGAGGCGGCGCTCGAGGCGCACGGCACCGGGAACGCCCGCACCGATCTGGCGCAGTTCATGGAGCAGTATTTCCAGCCCGAGCTCGTGCAGCAGCGCCAGACGCTCGAGGATCTCGCGGTCGGTCGCGGCGAGGGCGTGCTCTCGCCCTACGGCGCCGAGATCGGCGAGGAGGAAGAGGTCACGACCTACAACCCCGAGCGCGGGGACGGCAGGGCCGCTCAGGGCGGCGCGCGGGTGGGCAGCACGTTCCACGCCTCGGTGCCCATGCCAGGACAGATGGTCGAGGAGGTCTCTGCGGCGCGCGTGCGAACCCGGGCCACGGTCTCGGGCGTGATCGTCGGCAAGGCGGCGGCTCCCGAGGAGGCGTCGAGGGCCAGCCGTGAGCCCTCGGAGGCCACGGAGTTCGTCGATCCGAGGGAGCGACGCAAGCGCCTCTACATCATCAGCATCGCGGTGGCGCTCGCCGTTCCGGTCGCCGTGTGGCTCGTGCTCGGCTAGTTCACGATCGGCGGCCTCGGAAGGCCGCCGCAGGAGGGGCACGACCCTCCCCCGCTCGCCACAGGCTCGCGGGCCCCCTCCCTGCGGCTCGCTACGCTCGCTCCTGCTGTCACCAGACACTGGCGCGATTCAGGGACAGGCCCTAGTTCGTGCCGTAGACGACGACGTGATCGAAGCGAGCGGTGGCGCCCTCGCTGGCGAGCCCGATCGAGCCCGTTGAATAGGTGCCGTCGCGTTGCTCGATCGGCTGCACGGTGCCGAGACGCAGCTGACAGCGCACCCGATCTCCGGCGACCTGGCCACGCAGCCGATAGGCCGTCCCGAGCTGGATCAGAGCCCCGATGTCGGTGCGATCGTCGAAGCCGTTGCCGCCGACCTGTGCGGGCAGCCTCGTGAGGCCGACCCGGCCATTCTGGGGCGTCAGACCCGGCGGGCTATCGAGATAGCAGGCGTAGCCCGAGACGCCGCCGCCGCCGGCCGTGCCCACACGCATGAGCACGCCCGCCGCGTGGCGGAGCGCGATCGGGGCGAGCGCGTCGATGCGGAGGTCCACATCGACGGTGTAGTTGCTCGGCAGGGCCGGCATCGTGAGCTGCTCGGTGCCACCGGTGGCGTTCGACTGTCCGCGCTGGCCGGCGGCGTCGGTCCACGTGCCACTCTGCGGCGCCCAGGTGCCGGTGGCGTGGCCGTCGAAGAGGTCCGCGTAGAGCAGGCGATCCCCCGGCATCATCGGCCGCGGGTCACACGCGTCGCCGAGCCCGTCGCCATCGCGGTTGGCCTGGTCGGTGTTGGCATCGATGAGGCAATTGTCGCAGGCGTTGCCCACGCGGTCGCCGTCCTCGTCGGCTTGATCGGGGTTCGCGACCAGCGGGCAGTTGTCGACCGCGTCGGCGATCCCGTCGCGATCGGTGTCCGACCCCACGACGCCCGCATCCGCCGGGGCAGCGTCATTCGTGGGCGCGGGGGCGTCGGGCGCGCGAGGCGCATCGGGCATGCGGGGCGCGTCCGGGACGCGGGGCGCATCGGGCAGGCGCGGCGCATCGAGGCGGGACGCGTCAGGGGTGCGCGCATCGGGGGGGCGCGGCGCATCGGTGCGGGGCGCATCCGGGGGGCGGGGCGCGTCGGACCGCGCTCCCTGCACGTCTGGCCGCGCACCTGCGTCGCGGAGCCCCGCCGCGTCCGCCGCCCGTGCTGCATCGGATCGCGATCCATCGGTGCGCGCCGCGCCGTCCCGCACCGCTGGGCTGCCGTCCAGCCGGCCAGGCCCATCGTCGCCAGCGGCGGAGCCGTCGGCGAGCGCCCCGGTTCCGCCTCAGGCTCGCGCGCCGTCCGAGAGCCCGCCGAAGCTCCCGGAACGATCGTCGAACGCGCAGCCCAGCGCCGCCGCCCACGCGAAAAACAGCCCGAGGATCGGCGGCCGCACGCGGCAAGGATAGCGATCGGCCTTCCTCTGTGAAAGGCGAGAGGCCCTTGTGTACTTCAGATCACGCGCAGTCGAGGGGCTGTGGATGTAATAGACGTGGCCTTCCCCACCAATCCCGCTTGCAGGCCCTCGCCGGCCAGAGCGCTCACGAGCGCCCGCCCACGGCCCCTGGCCACCCCGAGCAGCAGGCCTCCGGAGGTCTGGGGATCATAGAGGACCCGCAACCTGGGATCGCTCGCGAGCGCAGCGTCGATCGTCACCTCGTGCTGCGTGGCCGCGCGATTGTCGCGCTCGCCGCGGCAGGTGACTCCGGCCAGGGCGAGCCTTTTCGCTTCGCCGAGCAGCGGGACCGTGTCGAGCGTGATCTCGAGGTCCACGTCGCTGCTGCGCGCCATCCCGAGCGCATGGCCGCAGAAGCCGAACCCCGTGACGTCCGTGGCCGCGTGCGGCGCGAAGCTCGCCGCCAGCCGGGCGGCGCCGGCATTGAGCGTGCGCATCGAGTCGATCGCCACCCGGAGCGCCTCGGCCGACACGAGGCCCTTGCGCGCGGCCCCCACATAGAGGCCGGTGCCGAGCGGCTTGGTCAGGACGAGCTCGTCGCCCGGCTGCAGCCCCTGGTTGCGCCAGATGGCGGCCGGGGCGACGCGGCCCGTGACAGAGAGCCCGAAGAAGAGCTCCGGCGAGGCGACGGTGTGTCCCCCGACGATCGAGCAGCCGGCCTCCCGCGCCTTGTCCGCGGCGCCCACCAGGATCTGGCGGGCCGCCTCTGCGGCGAGCTCTCGCGGGAAGGCGCAGAGGTTGATGGCGCACACCGGCACCCCGCCCATCGCGTAGACATCGGACAGCGCGTTCGCGGCGGCGATGGCGCCGAACGCCGCCGGATCATCGAACGGCGGCGTGATGAAGTCGGCGGTGGTGACGACCGCGAGGTCGTCCGAAAGGCGCACCACGCCCGCGTCGTCGGCCGTTTCGATGCCAACGAGGACGTCGGCCGTGCGCAGGAGCGCCAGGCCGCCGGTCAGCGCGCGCAGGTCCGCCGGACCTACCTTGGCGGCTCAGCCACCCGAAGAGGCGAATCGGGTGATCAGGAATGCGTCTGAAGGGCTCGACATGCCCCGAGTATACAATCCACGCGTGCGATGGCCGTGCGTCTGGATCCTCGCGGCGATCTGCTCCGGCTGCGCGACGCCCCCGCCCCCGGTCGTGGTGCAGCCGAGCCAGGAGGCCTTGGTCCTCGAGGCCGCGCGCGTCTTTCTGGCCTGCGTGGAGCGTGATGGCGCGGATTGCAGGCGCAACCACCCGGCGGAGCTCGCGATCGTCGGCCTCGAGGTCCTCGCGTTCGTGCGGGATGCCGCGCCGATCGAGCTGCTCGGCGGCCTCGAGCCACGCGCGGAGACCGCGCGGGACGCCGCGCGCCTCGGCCGGGCCATCAAGCACCGGCTCGGCACGCTCGAGCACGAGCTGACCCGCGCGGGTTGCGCGCCAGCCAGGGCCCGCCCCCTCGGCCTGGCGATCCGCGCCCTGGCCGACGCGGCGCGCGCGCGCATGGAGGCGCTCCTGCTCCAGGACACCGCACCGGCGGCCCCGGTGCGCGAGATCCTCGAGGACGTCCAGATCCTGTCGGCGCTGTGGGTGGTCGACGTGACGTGCCAGGGCCCCGCGTCGGTTTCGCAGCTGTTCGTCATGCCGGCGAGCCAGGGCGCGGTGGCGCCCGTCGTGGGCGTGCTGAGCGGCGGGGATCCGCTGGCGACGCGCCCGATCCCGCCGACCCCGCGCGTGCCCCCGGACCCGGCCTGGGTGCACCCGCAACTGCCGGCCGAGGAGCGCGAGCTGTGAGGGCGCTCGGTGTCCGGAGCGTCGTGATCGCGGCGGGCGTGTGGCTCGCGGCTCCGG
>JAHFDS010000279.1 GCA_023248855.1 Myxococcales bacterium | reverse complement strand
AGCGGCATCAACCCGGAGGCGGGCATCGTCCGGTGCGGCGGTCAACCGTGCAGCGTGACGATGGGCAACGTCTGCTGCGTGTCCCTGTCGGGACAGCAATGCGTGGCGTCCGCGACGTGTGGGGGCGGGCTCGCTGCACCGCAGGCGTGCGATGGTCCCGAGGATTGCCCGCCCGGCCAGCGCTGCTGCGTGGGATTCCCCCAGGGCGCCAGCTGCTCGGCGATGGCCTGTCCGTCCGGCCAGCAGGAGCTCTGCCACGCCGCGGCCGATTGCGACGGCAATCGCATGTGCATGCCCTGCTCGTTCCCGGGCTCGCCGCCTACCCATGTCTGCACCAACGCTTGCTGACCCGGGGGGCGCCCGTCGCGTGATTCCCCACCCCGCGACGGGCGCATCGCCCCGTTGAACCGCTCGTCGCCGGGTCGATCGATTGCAACTTGCGCCGATGGCGTCCACGATGTCGGCCCCTGGACAAAGGAGCGCACATGGCCGAGAGCGTCTACAAGATCGTCGAGCTGGTTGGAACCAGCACGGAGTCGTGGGAGAAGGCGGCGACCGCCGCAGTCGAGCGTGCCGGCAAGTCGCTTCGCGACCTGCGCATTGCGGAGGTCGTCACGCTGGACCTCGTGTGCGAGGGGGGCAAGGTCAAGGCCTACCGCGCCAAGGTCAAGGTGTCCTTCAAGTTCGAATCCAAGTGAGCCAGCCGCGGCGAAGCGGACCGGTCATCCCCAAAGGATCGCCACCACCATCGCCGCGGACACGAGCACCATCAGCACGAGCGCCCAGGGCAGCACGCGCGTGAACACGCCGCCCTGCGGCGCCGCCGTGGGCCAGCCGGGCTCCGTGAAGGCGAGGTGCACGCCGCGGCCTTGGCGCCAGTCGAGGCTCCACAGCAGGCCTGCCGTCAGGTAGAGGATCGAAGAGGCGGCGATGTTGTCGCGCCACGCCGCCGGATACACGCGGTCCCGCCAGAGAATGTAGAGATCGTAGGACCAGCTCGCCGAGAGCATCCATGCGCTGGCGGCCACGAAGGCCTGGGCGAGCCGCGCGCGGCGCCGAATCCACAGGAACAGCGTCCCCACGGTCCAGGGCGCCGTCACGAAGGTCAGGACCGCCATACCCACGGCGTCCGGGACGTCCCAGGTCGGGTCGCCGGACATCGGCGCGGCGGCGGCGAGCAGGACCGTCGCGAGGACGAACGTCGCGAGGCGCCAGGGCTGTGCGAGCTGCCGCCAGTAGCCGCGCTGCGTGACCGCGTGCGCGCCGCGGTCGCGCCACAGCAGCAGCAGCGCCGCCACGCAAGCCGCCAGATAGCCGCCCACGTACACCTGCAGCGCCGTGCTCAGCACGCGCCATCGTAACGCCGGATCCACGCTCGCGCAGGAATCGCGTCTCCGCGTCGGCGGGGATCAAGGCGCTGCGTAGAGACCCTCGGCGACCGCGACCAGGACCCGCGCCATGACCTCCGCGTCACGCTCGGAGAGCCTGCCGGCGCCCATCAAGGTCGCCGCGGTGAGCGCCTCCTTGCGGAAGACCGCGTGTCGCGCCACGAGCGCGTCCGCGAGCGACGGCGCGTCGATCGCACCCACGCCCGCGACCGCCTCGTCGACCAGCGCCTGCTCGTCGACGGCCCAGCGCAGCGCCAGGCCCGCGACCTCGAGCACCGCGCGCTCGTAGGCGGCGGCGAGCACCAGATCGCCAGGGTAGCGCGCGTCGAGGTAGGCCTCGAGCACGCCGTCGATCCCGCCGAGCCGGCCGTCACCAACCAGCCAGAGCGAGAAGGCGCGGCCCGCGAGCGGCAGGGCCGCCGGCGAGGTGATCCGTGCGACCTGATCCGCCAGGGCACCGAGGCCACCGGCGATCCACCCGCCGGGCTCCAGCCGCGACAGCGCGTCCACGACCACGGCGCCGCCCATTCCAGCGTTGTCGAGCCGGGCCCTCGCGTCGACCGCTGCCGCCAGGATCGACTGCGCGCCGGCGTGACGCGGCACGAGCGCGTCGAGCGCTGCGGCCGCCTCGGCCGTGGCGTCGGCCTGGGCATCCACGCCTGCTCCGGTCGCGCGCCAGACGAGCAGACGCAACGCCTCGTCGAAGCGCGCGTGGGCCGCTCTCGCCGATCCTGGAGTCCGGGCCAGCGTGTCCGAGAGCTCCACGTACGGACCGAGCGCAAGCTGACCGAGCTTCTCGATGCTCGCGCCCAGGGCTCGTGCGCGCACGACCTGCGCGACCTCGAGCGCGCCAGCCAGCACCGCCGCCGCGTCCCCGGCGATCACGGCCGCCCCCGTCGCGTCGTCGATGCTCGACAGGACGAGCCCCAGGTCGGCGCGTCCGGCTCGACGCACCAGCTCCGTGAGCACGAGGGCCTCGGCGGTGGTCTCGACCGTGATGGGCGCGGTCTCGAGCATGCGCTGCCCAGCCAGCGCCGGCGGGACGATCACGCCGCCCACGAGGCGCAGGCTGTCGTCGTAGAGCTCGAGCACGCGGAGCTCCTCGCCTCGCGGCGCTCGCGGCAACAGGGCTCGCATGCTGGCGGGGTCGATTCGCCCCGTGGCGACGAAGCCGCGCTTGCCTTGCCCGTCGAGCCGCACCAGCCGCGCATGTGTCGCCGAAAGGGGGCTCGGGGGCTGGAGCTTGGCCGCCAGCCGGCTCGCGCCCGACTGCAGCCCGAGCCCGGCGCGCAGGGAGCCGCCGATACTGACGCGATCGGCCGGCACGGGCAGATCGACGAGGGCGCTGGTGCCCCCGTGCGCGCTCGTGGCCGCCGCGACTGCGAACGCGCGACCCGCCGGGCCGAGCTCTCCGCCCTGGAGGTGCGCCGCCAGCGCGATCTTCCCCTCGAGGGCTCCGAACGCCGAGACGATCGCGCCACGGGCGTCGGTGGCCCGCGTGGCGTCGTCGAGCGCGCGATCGAGCGCGACCCGCGCCTCCTGGCCCGCCGACCGGACGTACGCCACCGCGGCCGCGCCCGGAGCGCCCGGGTTCTCTGCCGCGACGAGCGCATCGAGCAGCGTGCCCGCGCCGCCACGACCGCCGATCCGCGCCGCCAGGACCCCTTCGGCGACCGCCACCGACTCGCGATCGACGGCCCGCCGCAGGGCCTCGAAGAAGCGCGCGTAGGCGTCGGCGAGACCGGCGCCGAGCTCCGATGCGGGGCTCTCGGCCAGCACCATCGCCTGGAGAGCCTGGCTCGCCTGCGCTTCGTGCCAGGCGCCGAGAGCGACCGCCGCATCGGCCCCCGAGGCCAGCGTGGGATCCGCCTCGAGGGCGCTCCGCAGCGTGAACGCGGCGGCGGTGGTCGCGACCACGTGGTCGAGGCCGCCCACGCCGAGCTGCGCCTGCAGGAAGCCCGGGACCTCCGCGGAAAAGCGCATCCAGGCGGCGTCCTCGGCGGCCGGATCTGCGGCCTCGTCGAGCGAGCGCGCGAGCCGTGCCCACGGCTCGGACAGGACGGCCCCGAACGCGCTCACGGGCACGCGCCCTCCGCTGGTTCGCCGGGCAAGGTCGAGGTAGCTCTGCAGCGTCGCGTCGAGCGCGCCGGCGAGCGCAGACCCATCCACGACGCCGGCCGCGAGCTCCTCGGTCACCCAGGCCTGGAGCAGGATCGGATCGACGTCGCTCCCGATGGCGCGCAGGCTCAGGAAGGCCTCGGCCTCGATCGTGGTCTCGTGGCTGAGCGGCGGGCTCCGCACGTCGGATCCGTCGCCAAGCCGCGGCACGAGGGCCTGGAGCACAGTCCTATCACGCTGGATCGCCTGCACCAGCACGGGTCCAGGCGTGGGCGGCAGCCCCGCCACGACGAAGCGCCCGTCGGCATCCGGGACGCCTCTGCCAATCACCTTCATGGGCGGGTCGATGCGCACGACCGCGATCGAGCTCAGGCGCGCCGGGGCGGGCGCGGGGCTGGCGGCCAGCCGGGGGCTCGCGCGCTGGTTTCCAGGGACGGTGGCCAGGCGGCCACGGACCGAGGCCTGGGGTACCGGCACCGGCGCGGCCACGGAGTCTTCGCACGCGATGGGCCAGGTGCACAGCGCCACCAGAGCCACCTGCCCGAGACGGGTATGTCCACACATCCCCCACCTCCTCACGGTGTCCCGACCGAGGCGATGCGGCGAGCACAGGCGGACCGACGCTCAGCGCCGGTCGAGGCACTTGTGGTGGTGAATGTGGCCACGCTGGCGCGCTGCGGCAACCCCCGATTGCTCACCGGATCTTCGGCAGGACCAGGCTCTTGGCGCGCACCAGGTGGCGTGCGGCACCGAGGAGCCACCCCGGCAGGCGCAAGAGCCGCGTCTCGATCAGCCGCGAGTCGAGCAGGGCCGCGGTGCGATGGTGAAGGATCGCCTGGTAGGCGGGCGAGCTCACCATGCGCATGAAGGCGTGCCGCCCGGGATAGTGGACGAGCACCACCTCGTGCCACGACTCCCCGTCCGGCACGATCACCTCGGCGCGCACCTTGCCCATCCACAGCACCTGCCCGCCGACCTCCCACAGGAGCGGGATCACGGCCTTGCTGTAGCGCGCGTAGGCGTCGCGTCCCGTGCCACCGAGGCCGTCCTGCCCGTAGTCGGCGCGCTCGCGAAACCGCAGCAGGTTCACCATGACGATGGGCTTTCGGTCCGGCGTCTCCCGCTCGAACGTCGCGATGCGCTCCGGGGTCGGGTTCACGATCCTCATGCGCGCACTGTATCCCCCTGTCTCGAGATCACGTGGGGGTGACCCACTGGGAAACCCCTTGCCGGCGCGACGCGCCGATCCATATGGATACTCGTCAGAGGGGGAGCATGGAGGGCGTCATGGCGATCGTGAACAAGAAGAGCGACGTGCTCGCCGAGATCCGTCAGACCTTCGGCCTCGTACCCGAGTGGATCCAGGAGCTGCCCGACTCCGCGCTGCCCGGCTTCTGGGCGCTGATGCGGGACTTCTACCTCGCGGAAACCAAGATCCCCAACAAGTACAAGGAGCTGATCGGCATCGCCGTCTCGGGTGCGACCCGCTGCCGGTACTGCCAGCTGTTCCACACCGAGGGCGCGCGGCTCGCCGGCGCCACCGACGAGGAGATCGCCGAGGCCGCCACGATGGCCGGCGTGACCATGATGGGCAGCACCTACCTGAACTCGATGGGCACCGACTTCGATCAGTTCAGGCGGGAGACGCTCGAGATCGTCGAGTACGTGCGGGTGCAGCAGCGGGAGCAGGCCAAGCTGCCGGGCAAGGCGGCGCCGAGCGCCCGTGTCTGACCTGGCGCAGCTCGAGGCCGACGGCCTCGTGTGCAAGCGAGGCGACGAGGTTCGCACCACGCGGCGCTGGCAGTCCGCGATGTCGCGCGCGGCCTTGCGCCTCTTGCGCCAGGGCGACGCGGGCACGGACCTTCGCGTGCCGATCGCCGCAGCGCTGGTCGAGCTGTACGGACCCGAGCACCCTGCCGAGGCGCTGGTGCGCCTGGTCGAGCTCCTGCTGCCGATCGAGGCGCGAGAGCTCGGCCCGCGATAGGTGACCGCCCGCCGGGGCCCGCGGCGCCTGGGCCTTCCTCCGCCGCCTGGCGCGACGAGCTCACCCCCGGTGGGTGCGCTCGCCCCTGCTGCGCTGGATCAGCGAGCGGGATCGAGCGGCGAGAACGTGATCTGCGCGTCCACGCCACGCGCATAGAAGGAGCGTGCCCGCACGCCGCGCCAGCGGTCGCTGACCCAGCGCTCCGCGTGCCCGAGGTCCGCCCGCTGGTGCTCCTCGAGCAGGGCCGGCGAGAGCATCGAGAATCGGCTGCGGTAGTATCCGCAGCCTGCGTGGGCGACCAGCACCAGCTCCTCGATGGAGTGCCGGTGCACGAGAAAGCCGATCGCGCGTCCGAGCGCGTCGTGATCCGAGTAGCAAGCCGTCGAGAGGTTCAGAAGGCCCGGCCCCCCCGGCAGCGTGAGGGTGTCGATTCGCTCGTGGCCGAGGCCACGCGCGAGGTCCTCGACCGCCTGCGTGAACCTGCCGTCGGAGCAGTAGACCGCCAGCGCCTTCGGGTGGGACGCATCGAACGATCCGCCGGCAATGGGTGTCTTCACCGGGCCAGGATACCGCGCACGCCCGGCGTGTCACGATGGTCCACCGGCGCCGCTCCTTCCGCCTTGCGGCGGACCAGCAGCGTGCCCGCGATCGGCCCGATCTTCCCGGATTCGACGCATTCGGCGCACGCCTCGTCCGGACGCTCGCAGCGCGCGCACTCGAACATCGACTCCCGCGCCGCGATGAGATCGCTGCGCACGCGCCCGAAGCGCTCGATCTGGGCGGTCGCATCGCGCACCGCCTGGGCGAGGTGCGACGCCAGCTGATCGCGCCGCGAGTCGCGGAGGAGCCCGCCGATCCGGCGGGTCGACCAGCCGAGGTCGCGCAGCGCGAGCACGAGCCGCAGGCGCTTGAACGACTCGTCGTCGTAGGCGCGTCGCTCGCCGGCCGCACGGCCGTCGAGCAGACCGGCCGCCTCGTAGCAGCGCAGGGCCTTGAGCGTCGTGCCAGAGGCCCGCGCGAGCTCCTGGCGACTGTAGCGTCGCTTGTCTGGCAACACGATCCAGCTTCCTCCCATCGAGCCGGGACGGACTTGTCCGCGCTCAACTCCGCGGCCAATTCCTGCCCCCTGGGCACACCCGCTACTGGACGGGCACGAGACGGACGCCAGCGCTCAATCCCAGGGTGACGTAGTCATCGACCGCGCCGCCGAGCCCTCTCGCAGGCCAGTCCCAGGCAAAGCGCTGATACCCGGCGTGCGCCCCGAGCAACAGGAAGGACCCGAGCTGCCATTGCACGGCGCCATTGGCCTCGAGGCCCCAACGCTGCGCGGTGCCATAGGCGGCCATCGTCGACTCGTCGCCCGAGACGACGGGCTCGAAGGCAACTTCGCCAATCAGGCTCACCTGGGCCCCGAGATCCACCCGGCTGCGCACCCCCGCCACGAGGTGCCCGTAGTCGCCGTCGGGCGAGCGCGCGGGGCTCTTCGACTCGATCGCGAAGCTGCGGTGACCGTAGCCAATGGTGCCACCGACCGCAAATCCGTTGCGCCTGGCCATGAGGTTGGCCCGCAGCTGCCAGACGGAGAGCGTGGTGGGCACCGGCTGCCCCAAGAGGCGCGAGTCGAGCCCAATGGCGCGATCGATCGAGAACGCAAAGGCCAGCCACGACACCGGGTCGATGTTGCCGTGGAGACGCAAGGCCGGCACGCTCGTGATCTGGTAGGCCGGAATGGCGCGCGGCTCGGGCGTGAAGCTGCGTGACACGAAGTCAACGCCCAGGCTGGCCTCGGTGGTCAGGCCCGGCAACGCCCCCTGGTCGCGAGGCCTGACCAGGATCACGACCGGCGCCGCGGCCGACGCCACCTTTGCGGGCGCGGGAGCGGGCACGCGCTCCGAGGCAGGCTCCTCGTCGGCACCGTCCGCGCCCTCCGGCTCGGGCTCCGCCTCGATGGCCGCCGGCGCGGGCGCGGGCGACGCTGGCTTCGGCCGTGCCGAGGGCGCGATCTCGCGCAGGCGCGGCAGGACCTCCCGCCGCACCCGCTCCTCTGCCGCGGCGTCGAGCGCCGCCTGCCCGAGGGGGATGTCGAAGCGCCCGCGCACCTGCCCGCCGCCGTCGTAGAGCACCGCCTGCAGCACGAACGACGAGCCCGCGCGCAGCCGGCCGATCACGAGCCCCTCGCCACCGAGCTCGCGCACCGACCTCCTGGCGGGGCGCTGGCGCAATGCGATCGCGCGACGGAGGGGCTCGTCGAGCACGATGGTCTCGGTGCCCGCCTCGCGCGCCAGGAGCTCGCCGAGCTGCCGCTCGACGCCGGAGGCGCGCGGGCCGACCACCCCCGCGTAGTAGATGGTCGCCAGGAGGATGCTCGCAAGGGTCACGGTCGACCTCGACGGCGCGGACGCTAGCACGTCCCGTGCGTGCTCCCTCGGGGCATTTCGCCCCCAGAGTCGGCTGCTCTCCCCGAGGGAAACCGCATCATCTGGGCTTGCCTTGGCGATCGTCGCTTCGCTATCGTCCGCGCGCTGCATGCGAGCTTTCGGGTGCCCCGACTTGGAATGGCGAGCCGCGAGCCTGGGAGCGCCCCTGGTCCTTGCGCTCGGCATCACGGGGTGCACGCCGGTCGACGAGCGCCCCGCGCCGAGGGCGCTCGCCGACCTCGACGAGGCGACGTTCAAGACCTGCGTCGAGCCCTCGATGCTCAAGCGCTGCAGCTACGCCGCCTGTCACGGCCGCGAGCAGATGCCGTTTCGTCTGTACTCCGTGGGCAAGCTGCGGATGCAAGCCCCCGGTTCGCTCGAGGCGCTGCTCGCGCCACTGACCGAGGACGAGCACCACGCGAACTACCTGGACGCCCTCGGCTTCACCTTCCGGGCGAAGCCCGAGGAAAACCTGCTCTGGCGCAAGGCGCTGCCCGCCGGCGATGGCGGCTACGAGCACGTCGGCGGCGCGATCTTCAGGGGCATCGATGACCCCGACGCCGTCGCATTGCTCGACTGGCTCGGGGGGGCCGACCGGCCCTGCGCCTTGCCCGGGAGCACCCCGTGAGACGCGCGCCCTGCGTCGTGCTCGTCGTGCTCTGTGCGCTGCTCTGGGCCCGCGCCGTCTCGGCCTTCACCTCCGGCACCCAGTTCGATCTGGACGCGCTCACGGCGGACGGCGCCAGTGGTCTGCCGTTCACCGGATCGCCGCGTCTGGCGGGTCACACCTGCGAGGTCTGCCACATCAACACGCCCAAGCGCATTGCGGTCCGCCTCGAGGTCGACCGGCTCGATCTGTTCAAGGTCGGCTACGAGCCTGGCGAGACGTATCACATCCGGGTCGAGCTCTTGCACGAGTGGGCGGGGCGCGCCGGGGGCGGGCCGGATTGCGGCAACCCCGCGAGCTACGTCCCCTGCAATGACAACGGATTTGCGCTCGAGATCGACGACGAGGTCGGCCAGCCGGTGGGCGGCTTCGACCAGACGCGCGGCGGCCGGTGCGGCCACGAGGGAACGGAGGACCTGCAGGTGTACGTCCTGGCCGACGGCAGCGCCGTGACCCACGCCGGGGCGGCCTCCGATCAGACGTTCTGGGACCTCTGCTGGACCGCGCCCGAGAAGGGCTCCGGTCCGCTCGTCGCCTACGTGACCGCCGTCGATGGCGGTGGCGGCGACGGAACGCGTGCCTTTGCCAACGACACGCTGGGGGATGACACCTTCCAGGGCGTCTTGCCCATCAGCGAGCGAGGAGGCCGTGCGGCCAAGGTGCAGACCGGCGGATGCTCCACCGCCACCGCCGCCGGCTCCAGCCTCGCGGCCCTGGCCCTCCTTGCGCTCCTGGCCATCTTGCCGCGTCGAATGCGCGCGCTCATTGCTCTGGTCGTCGCACTCTCGGCCGGATGCGGCACCGTGCAGCCCTGGCAGCGGGAGCACATGGCCAAGCGCATCATGAAATTCGGCGTCGACCCCGACGAGACGGAGCTCGACCAGCACATGCTCGAGGCGCGCGAGGGCAGCGCTGGCGGCTACGGAAGCTCCGGGGGCGGATGCGGCTGCAACTGACCTTCTGGCTGCTCCTCGCGTCGGCTGGCTCGGCGCGCGCGCAGACGTCGTTTGCGAGCAAGGTGCAGCTCTACGTCGACAACGACCACACGCAGGTGGTCTCTCCATTGGTGCGGGCCCAAGCCGACGTCACGCCGACGACCAATGTGACCGCCGCCTACGTGGTCGACATCGTGACCTCGGCCTCGATCGATCTCGTGACCCAGGCCTCCGCCAGGACCATCCACGACGTGCGCCACCAGGGCTCGCTCGGCGCCTCGCAGATCCTGCGCGAATGGAGCGTCAGCGGCGGCTACGTGTACTCGACCGAGAACGACTACGCCTCCCACGGCGTCAACGCGGGGCTCGAGCGGCGCCTGTTCAACAACAACACCACGCTCGCTGGCGGGTATTCGCTCTCGGCCAACAAGGTCGGACGCGCCGGGGATCTGAGCTTCTCCCGCGACTTGCAGGTGCAGACGTTCGGTGGGACCTGGACCCAGATCCTGACGCCCATGCTCGCCACCCAGGTCGTCTACACCTTCGCCGCGGCCGACGGATACCAGGCGAGCCCGTACCGATTCGTGCCCGTCCGGCCTTCCCGGGGCGATCTCGCGCGACTCTGGGTGCCGGAGTCCGATCCCCTGCAGCGCTACAAGAACGCCCTCACGGTCGGCGCGAACCTCTACCTCGGCTCGGACACGTCCCTGCAGGGCGATTACCGCTTCTATCTCGACTCCTGGGACATCAGGAGCCACACGTTCCAGGTGCGCTACCTGGTCGACTTCTCGGAGAAGATCGAGATCCGCGTGCGCAATCGCTTCTACACGCAATCGGCGGCGACCTTCTATCGCGGCAATTACGAGGAGCTCTTGACCTTCATGACCATCGATCGCGAGCTCGGCGCGCTCTGGTCCGAGATGTTCGGGGGCAAGCTGGGCTGGAAGGTCATCCCCACCCTGGAGCTCGAGGCCAAGGCGGAGCTGTTCTATTTCAGCTACGCCGATTTTGCTGCGCTTCCAAGCCGCACGGGTGCGAACATCGCGCTCGGCGCGACGCTCACCTACTGATGCGAGGTGTCTTCGCCAGAAGAGCCGCAGGAGCCCTGCCCATGCGCTGGACGCGACGAGCACTGTTCGGCCTGGCGTGCGGAGCCATGAGCCTCGCGACGAGCTGCGGCTCGAACGAGACCCAGCTGCTGACCACGGGGGTCCTCGACAACGAGGACGACGGCTCAGGGGGAGGAGGC
>JAHFDS010000696.1 GCA_023248855.1 Myxococcales bacterium | reverse complement strand
CGCACGCGCAGCTCGGCCGTGGTGCCGGCGCCGATCGCGAGGGCGAGGACGATCGCGCCCGCGCGCAGCCGCCGCGCCCGACCGAGCGCCTGCAAGAGGAGCACGGGCACCAGGCAGAACGCCTGCAGCACGGTGAGGGTCCCGAGGCCCACCAGCACGGCGGGGGCCACGCCGAGCGCGCCGAAGGTGCCGCGCAAGTGGCCGATCGAGGTCGCGATGCCGGCCAGGCAGAGCACGCCGAGGCCGAGCCCGGCCAGGGCCGCGCCCCGTGCGAGGACCAGCGCCCACGCGGCCCCGCGCCACAGGCCCGGCGCGACGATCACGTACAGGCCCGCGTAGGCCACGCCGAGGCCGTTGAGCCAGGGGGTCTTCCAGGGCAGCGAGGCGCAGAGGCCGCCGAGGGCCAGGCCGTAGGCGAGCGCGAGGGCGGCGTGGCGACGCAGGGGAACGTGGGTCTCAGTCGTGTCGTTCACGACAGCGGTATCCTACGCCCATGGCAACGCCTCGCCTGCGCTGGCCCGACGGCATCGACCCGCGCGTGGCCGGGGCGGCCGTCACGGCGGCGCTCGTCATCGTGCTCTACCAGCTGCGCGGCGCCTGGCTCCCGTTCGGCAGGGATGCCAGCCTTCGCGGCCAGGCCCTCTCGCTCGGCGTGCGCGCCTTGCTCTACCTGGCCGTGCCGCTCGCGGTCGCGCGCGGCTTCCGCCTCGGGGCGCGCGACCTCGGCCTTTCGCCGGTGGGCCTCGGGGCATACGCGCGACGGACCCTGCCGCTCTACGCGGGGCTGTGGGTGGCGATGCTGCCGCTCGCGTGGATCGCGGCGGGCACCGCGCCCTTCCAGCGCACCTACCCGCAGTGCAAGCAGGCGGCGGACGGCGCGGGTCCGCTGCTCGCGTGGTGGGGCCTCTACGCCCTCTCGCTCCTGTCGGTGGAGGTCTTCTACCGCGGCTTCCTGCTCGGCATGCTGCGCGCGCCGCTCGGCCGGAACGCCATCCCGGTGTCGATGCTGGCCTACGCGGTCGCGCACTCGGGCAAGCCGCTCGGGGAGGCGCTCGGGGCCATCGTCACGGGCTCGCTCCTCGGCTGGCTGGCCTTCGAGTCGCGCAGCATCTGGCTCGGCTGGGGCCTGCACTGCGCCGTCGCCTTCAGCCTCGAGGCCCTCGTCCTCGTGCGGCGGTGAAGCGCCGCGATCCGTCCTACGCCAGCGGATCGAGCTCGCGCGCGAGGTCCTCGCGGCCCATCGCGATCAGCACGGGGCGCGCTCGCGCGGCCTCGAGGCGGGCGTCGGCCACCCGGCCGCGGCGGGACAGCCAGCTGGCCAGCGCCGCCCGACTGCGGGCCTCCTCGCCGGGCTTGCCGATGCGCGCGAAGGTCTCGATGCTCGCCGCGAGGCATCGCTCCGCGTCGCCGGCGCGGGCGCCGGCTTCGCACAGGCGCGCCTCGAGCCGCTGACACAGCCCCAGCATCTCGGCCTCGCCGTTCTTCTCGGCGCCGGCGCGCGCCTCGTCGGCGTCGCGGCACGCCTGGGCCTGGTCGCCGAGGGCCAGCGCCGCGAGCGCGTGGTAGTAGCGGTTCTCGGCCTGAAAGGCGTGGTATCCGCGCCGGGTCATCTCGCGCGCGGCGTCGTCGAGCACGGCGATCGCCTCCGCGGGCTCGCCCGACTCGGCCAGCGCTGCGCCGAGGTTCGCGCGCGCCACCAGGGCCGTCCTCACGAGGCCCAGCGCCTCCGCCGCCACGCCGCACTGCCGGTACAGGAAGGTCGCCTCCGCGAAGCAGCCGCGTGCTCGCGCGATCTCGCCGAGCGAGTTCAGCGCCCCCGCCGAGGCCTCGTCGCCCCGCTCCGGGTCGAGCGCGAGCAGCGTCAGGTAGGTGGTCTCCGCGGCGGCCAGGCGTCCCGCGAACTCGTGCGCGATGCCGAGCTGGCGCAGCGCCGCGACGCGGGGCCGCACCTCGCCAGAACGCTCCGCGGCGCGCATGGCGGCCTCGGCTCGCGCCAGGATCCCCGGCCCATCGCCGCTGATGTAGGCCACGTAGGCCGCTCGCGCGAGCGCGTCGGCGAGCGCGGCGTCGTTGCCGTCCTGCTGCGCTAGCGCGATCGCGCGATCGAGCTCGGCGGCCGCCTCACCGAGCTGCCCGCGCACACAGAGCAGCGTGCCCCGACCGCACAGGGCCGCAACGGCCAGCGCCGGTGGGGGACGCGTGCGCAGCACGCGCGCGTACAGCTCCAGCGCTTCTTCGTTGGCGTAGAGCGCGGCCGCCTGCCGGGCCGAGGCCAGCCAGTGCGGCGCCGCCTCCGCCGGCCGCCCCGCCTCGTCGAGGTGGTGCCCGAGCACGTGCGCGGGGGCGCCCACCTCGGCGAGCGCCTCCGCCACGTGCAGGTGGAGCGCTTGCCGGCGCGTCCGCAGAAGGCTCGCGGCCAGGGCCTCTTGCAGGAGCACGTTGCCAAAGCGCAGCCGCGATCCGGCCGCGATCAGGTCCCCGCGGGCCTCGAGGCGCGCCCACGCGTCCTCCCCTGCGACGACGCCGACCAGCCGATCCACCAGCACCGGGTCGAACTCGCGGCCGAGCAGGCTCGCGATCTCGAGGCGCGCGCGCTCGGGCGTGGGCAGGCGGTCCACACGCGCCGACAGGAGCGCCTGCAGCGAGCCCGGCAGGGCCAGGGTCCGCGCCCGATCGGGCGAGAGTCGCTAGCCGCCGAGCTCGGGCGAGAGCACACCCGCCTCGATCCAGTGGCGGAGGATCTCCT
>JAHFDS010000695.1 GCA_023248855.1 Myxococcales bacterium | reverse complement strand
CGGTGGTGGGCTGCGACGACCCCTTTGCGATCGAGCGGGCCTGGGCGCAGCCGTTCGAGGCGGTGGCGGCCGTCATGGTCGAAGCGGTCGCGCTCGGCGAGGGGGTCGTGGACGTGCGGGGGGCGGTGGCACGGCCGGGCCTCTACCCGCGCGCGGTGACCGTGGCCGATCAGGTCGCGGCCGCGGGCGGCGCCGTCGAATCGGCGTGGGTGGCGATGGCCGGGGGTGCCGCCGGTGGGCGGCTCACGTATGCCGATGAGCCGATGGGCTCCCGAGCGCTGGTGGTGCTTCCCGTGGAGCATGGGGTGGTGCGACGGGCGCTGCTCGACGCCAGCGACGCGCGGCGGCGCGCGGCCTCGGTGTGCTCGCGTTGCGGCATCTGCACGGCCCTGTGCCCACGGGCCCTCGAGGGCGCAGCGATCGCGCCGCACCTCGGCCTCGGCAAGGCGGCCTGTTCGGGCTGTGGCCTGTGCGCCGCCGTGTGCCCGATCGCGCTCGATCCACGTGCGCTCCTGGGCGGTCCCGCGCCAAAGGGAGCGCCGCACGCGGAGCGCCACGTGCGAGGCGTGGCGGTCCCGCGGCTCGGAGAGCTGCTGGACCTTTCGCGCTACGGCTGACGAGGACGACGCGGGGAGCGACCTCCTCGCGGCCGTCGTATACGATCGGGGCATGAAGGCGCTCGTGTGGCTCGTGTTGCTGGGTGCGGTCGGGGGCGGCGGGGCGTGGGGCTATGCGCGCTTTGACCTCGAGGGGCGCGTGGATGCGTTCGGAGAACGGCTCGCCGCCATCGGCGCCCGGCGTGATGGACGGGTGCTGTCCGAGGGCGACGTCAAGCCGCTCGTCGTGGAGGCTGCCTCCGCGTCAGGGCTCTCGGCCGAGGACGTGGAGGTGTCGATCCAGACCACGAGCGGCACCACCGGAAACAGCCTGCCGGCCCGAGTCGGCAGGCAGGTCGAGGCGATCGGCAAGGAGCGCGCCGACGAGGGCGGCACGCCCGGCACGGGCATCAGCGTCCGCATGGAGATCCGGCAGACCCGCGTCGAGGTCAAGACCCAGCTCCACGGCAAGGCGCTGTTCGTGACCCTCGATCGCCCCTACGCGTATCACTTCACCCTCACCGGCGGCTGATCAGGGCACACCTCTGATGCAAGGTGGCGTGCTCGCAGGGTTTGCAGTCGCGCGTCGGGTGCTTATCTTCTAGCCATGTTCCGCCCCTACCGAATCGGACGGTTGTTCGGGTTCCCCATCGAGGTGAACCCGTCCTTCCTGCTGCTGCTCGCGTTCGTCGCGTTCGTCGGCGACGGCCTCGCGAGCGTGTACCTCGTGCTGCTCGGCTTCTCGTCGGTCCTCCTGCACGAGCTCGGGCACGCGCTGGTGGCGCGCCATCTCGGCGTGCGAATCGCGGGCATCGAGCTGCGCTTCTTGGGCGGCGTCGCCAAGATGATCGATCCGCCGCGCACGCCGGGCGACGAGATCGCCATCGCGGCCGCCGGGCCCGCCGTCTCGTTCGCGCTCGCGGGCCTCTCGCTCGTGGGTGCGACGGTCACCGGGGCCGAGGTCTTTCACCTGCTCACGTGGGTCAACGTCGCCATCGGCGTCTTCAACCTCACGCCGGCCTTGCCGATGGATGGCGGCCGCATCCTGCGCGCGCTGCTCAGCCTGCGTTTCAGCTACACGCGCGCCACCGAGATCGCGGTCACGGTCTCGCGCGTGTTCGCGGTGGCATTCGCCGTGCTGGGGCTCTTCGCGGGCCGGTTCTACTTCGTCGTGCTGGCGCTGATGCTGTGGTCGATGGGCACGGCGGAGCGCGCGATGGCTCGCCTGCGCGCCCACCGCGGTGCCACACCGGCGCCGGTGTGGCCCGACGACGCCGGCGCGTTCGGCACGAGCCGTCCAGTCTGGGTGGTCGTGCGCCGCTTCTGAGTCTGGAGCCGATGCGACCTGCCCGCTTCTCTGCCGCGAGCGCGCGGTCCGTGCGCGCCGTGCTCACGGACTTCGACGGCACGCTGACGACGGATGGCCGCCTTCTGCCGAGCACCTACCAGGCGCTCGCGGACCTGCGCGCGGCGGGCCTCGAGGTCGTCCTCGTGACCGGCCGGCCGGCCGGCTGGGGCGAGGCGTTCTGTCGGACGTTCCCGGTCTCGGCCGTGATCACGGAGAACGGTGGCGTCACGTTCTGGCCCGGCGCGGGGGGCAGGCTCGAGCGGTCCTACGGCGTGGCCGCCGACCGCCTGGCCGCGCTGCGCCGCCGCATGCACGCCGACGCCGCGCGCGTCTGCAAGGCGGTGCCAGGCGCGCGCCTGTCCTCGGACTCCCGCTACACCGAGGTGGACCTCGCGATCGACTGGAACGAGGAGGCGCGCCTGCCCGTGGCCGCGGCTCGCCGCATCGAGGAGGCGCTGCGCGCGCGCGGCTGGGAGGCGGTGCGCTCGAGCGTCCACGTCAACTTCTGGCCGGCCGGCTTCGACAAGCGCACCGCGTGCGACGCGCTGCTCGCGCGGCTCGGCGTGATGGCCGACGACGCGATCTACGTGGGCGATGCGCTCAACGACGCGCCGCTCTTTGCCGCCTACGCGCGCTCGATCGGCGTGGCAGGCGTGCTCGCGCTGTGGGACGAGCTACCCGCGCGCCCGCGCTTCGTCACCCGCGGCGACGGCGGGCGCGGCTTCGAGGAGGTCGCCCGCGCGGTGCTCAAGGCGAGGCCCCTGCGCCGGCGGCGTCCGCGCTGACGGCGTCTACCGCTCGGGCGGC
>JAHFDS010000694.1 GCA_023248855.1 Myxococcales bacterium | reverse complement strand
CGCGAGCTCGAAGGCGGAGCGGCGACGCCGTCGTGAGCGCCGACGGCGAGGCCGCACGTGTCCGCGTCCACTGGATGGGGCGCGAGCCGCCGCTCGCACCGGGTGCGCTGTGGGCGCCCGTGGAGGCCATCCCGGCGCTCTTGCGGCGCCTTTCCGCGGCGGACGAGGGCGAGCGCGCAGCCCTCGCCGGGGTGGCCGCACCGGGCGTCATCGTCCTCGTCGGTCCCGCGGAGGCGCTCCCCTGGGTCGACGGTGCCGCGTGGCTGGGCGTCGACCCGGCCGCGCCGGGCCTCTACCTTCCCACCACGCGCGTGCCCGACGTGCCGCTGCCGCTCTTCGAGCGCGCGCTGCGCCTCGCGCTCGGGGGGACGTCGAGCCTGCTCGCCGTGGTCCCCGAAAGGGGACGCCTCGGCGTCTGCCCGCTCGACGCCGCACGGCCGCTGTCGGCGCGCGTTCTCGGCGAGATCGCGGAGGCCGCGTGACCCCGGGAGCGATGGCGCCCAGGCTGCACGCGGGGAACGAGGACACCGATCGGCCGCCGCCCGTGCTGCCGGTGGCGTTGCGTCCGTGGGCGCGCGAGCTGGCCGTCTTCCCCCTCGAGCTCGCCCTGGCGCTCGGCCCTGCGCTGCGCCGGCTCCTGGTGGCGCTCGGACCGCTCCGCGAGGCCGATGGCGGAGCGGGTGACCCGGATGGCGTGGCGGACCTGTCGCGCCACGGCACCTACGAGCGCCTGGTGACGGGCGAATGGCTGCTGCTCGACGAGGCGCCCGACGAGTTCCTGCGGCGGGCGGCGATGCAGGAGCACCTCTTCCTTGCGCGCGCCCACCGCGCGCCCCGCGCCGGTCGCCGCTCGATCGGGCTGTTCGACGCCGGCCCCGAGCAGCTCGGAGCGCCACGCCTCGTGCACCTGGCCGCGCTGGTCGAGCTTTGCCGGCGCGCGCACGCCGCCGGGGCGCGCTTCTCGTTCGGCGTCCTGCAGGCCCCAGGCCGCCTGCACGGCATCGTCGATCCCGACGGTGTCCGGGCGCTGCTCGAGGCCCGCACCGTGCAGCCACCCGACGCCTCCGACCTCGCCGACTGGCGGGCCGCCCTCTCGCTCGGCCCCGAGGACGAGCTCGTGCTGATCGGATCCCATTCGCTCATGCGCATGAACGCATCTATCACCCTGACCGTCCGCGAGCCCCTCGCCCCCGACTCGCGCGCGCTCGACCTGGCGCTCCGCCAGCCCGGCCGCACGACCGCGCTGTCCCTCGAGCTGCCGCCCGCCGACGCCGCCGTGCGCCTCCTGCGCGACCCCTTCGGCGCCGCCGTCCAGCCGCCCACGCCCGACGCCCTCGCGCGGCCCCTCACCGCGCTCCTGCTCTCGCACACGGGCCGACACCTCTTCGGCCGCATCGGCACCGATCTCCTCGTCGTCCCGGTTCCCGGCTCTCCCCGCGAGCGCCCCGGCCGCATCCGCCGCATCCGCATCCCCCCCGGCCACGACGCCCACGCCATCGGCTGGCACAAGGGCCACGTCCGCGTCCTCGTCAGCCACGAAAGCGGGTGGCTCCTGCTCGGCCACGGATCGACCACGCCCCGGGGCTTCGATCGGCCCGTCGCCGAGGTCGTGGGCATGGAACGCGCCTCGGCGAGCGCGGTCGGCGTCTCGCTGCACGAGCCGCCTTCGCAGACCAGCTGCTTCCTCTCGCCGCTCTTGTTCACCGGCAGTGGCACCGCCGCGGTGTCCAACCTCATGGGGGTGGGGCTGGTTCGGCTCTCGCTCTCGGGCGGCGCTCGCTTCGACCGCGAGATCGATACCGCCGTGCCCGTGTGCCTGTTCGCCACTCCGCGCACCGCGTACGCGCTCTTGCGTCCGTTCTCGAGCCAGGCGGGCCAGGCACGGCCGAGCTTCCTCGCGAGCGTATCCGGCGACCTCGAACGCCTCGAGGCCGTCACGCTCGCCCTCGCCGGGACGGGCCGCGGGTTCGCCACGCAGCGCGGCGATCGTTTCGCCACGGCGCTCGAGCGCGACGCCATCACCTGGCAGGTCCAGGTCTTCCCCTTCCCCGCCTCCGATATCCCCGCGCACGTCCTGCTCTCTCCGGGTGAAGGCGCGCGCGTCGCAGGCGTACGCCTCG
The DNA here is from genome assembly GCA_023248855.1 of Myxococcales bacterium. Taxonomy (GTDB): domain Bacteria; phylum Myxococcota_A; class Polyangia; order JAHFDS01; family JAHFDS01; genus JAHFDS01. Next base: position 638 of record JAHFDS010000694.1, on the reverse strand, counting down.
AGGACGACGGGGAACCCGCGCTCCTCGTGGTCGAGCGCGACGGCCGGACCCTCTCGCTCCTCGGCCGCCGCACCGCGCGCCGCCTGCACCACGCGCCCGCCCCGATCGACGAGATCACCGCCAGCGAGACCCAGCCCGATCTCGCCTACCGCACCACCACCGGTGACCTCGTGGTCGTCCGCACCACCGACGGCGCGCTGCTCCTGCACCACCGCCCCGCCCCCGGGGCCCCCACGTGACCCCTCGCCGCCCGCTCCACACCGGCTCGATCCTCGCGAGCGCCCTGGTCGTCGATCCGGCGCTCCTCGGCGCCCGCACGGCGCGCGCCCGCGTGCTCGCGTTGTGGCGCCCCGGCGTCCGCCTCCACGCGCTCGGCGAGCGCCTGCTCGTCCTGCTACCCGAACCCATTCGCCTATCCGCATGCGATGCCCCAGGCCTGCCGCTCGTCGCGCGCGACGGCCTCCTGTCCGCCCTGCCCGCCCACAGCCCCGCGCCGCCCGGCACCTTGATCCTCGCGGAGCACGGCGCCGTCCGCACGCTCGAGCCCGGCCCCGCCATCGACCCCGCCGCCTGGCTCGACCTCGGGCCGCTCGACGCGCTCGAGCCGCGCTCCCTGGGCGAGCCTCCGGCGGCGCTGG
>JAHFDS010000278.1 GCA_023248855.1 Myxococcales bacterium | reverse complement strand
TGCGTGGGGATGGCGCTCGTGCCGGGGCCCGTCCTCGGCGCCTTGCGCCCGGTGCTAGCGCAGATCCTCGGCGCGGAGATCGCCGCGGGCGAGGCGGGCCAGGGCGTGGTGGCCTTGGGTGGCTTCCACGCCGGGCTCTGGATCGCGGTCCTCGTGGTGGCTTGCGCGCTCCACGCGGTCGTGCGCAAGGGTGCCTCCCAGGACACGTGGGGTTGCGGCTATCCGGGCGGCACGCCGCGCATCCAGTACACGGCGCGCTCGTTCTCTGAGCTGGCGGCGAGCCATCTCCTGCCCGGGTGGTTGCGCGCTCGCCTTGCGGTCGTGGCTCCGAAGCACCTCTTCCCCGGTCGGAGCACATTTTCGGCCAATGCCGAAGATCCCGCCACGCGGGACGTCTACGAGCCCTTCCTCGCCCACTGGGCGCGTCGGTTCGCGCGCCTGCGCTGGTTGCAGCAAGGGATCACCCACGCGTACGTGACCTACATCCTGGTGGTCGTCCTCTGCGCGCTGGCCTGGGCCTCTCTGCGGGCCTGGATGTCCGCATGAGCGCCGCGCTCGTGCTCTCGGGGATGGCCCTTTGTGGGGTCTCCGGCTTGCCAGGGCTGTTCGTCGGCCGCCAGCGGGGGAGCGGCGAGCGGATCTTCGCGGCGATGATGATCCTCGGCGCCGCGCTCGGCGTGCTGGGCGCATTTCGGGCCCTGGCATTGCCCGCGGAGGGAGACCTCCGGCGCGCGTGGCCGGTGCCAGCCGGCGCCTTCGACCTGCGGATCGACGCCATCTCCGTCATGTTCCTCGTGCAGGTGCTGGTCATTGGCGCCCTCGGCGCCGTCTACGGGCTCGGCTACTGGCGGCAAATCGACCATCCGCAAAACGGCCGCAAGCTCCGCCTGTTCTACGGCCTCCTGGTGGCGGCGATGGCGCTCCTCGTCATTGCGAGAAACGGCATCCTGTTCCTTTTCGGCTGGGAGGTGATGGCGCTCGCCGCCTTCATCGTGGTGACGACCGAGGACCACGAGCCGGCCGTGCGCGAGGTCGGCTACGTGTACCTGGTCGCGACGCACACGGGGACGCTCTGCCTGTTCGCCTTCTTCGGCCTTCTGCACACCGCGACCGGCAGCGTGGACTTCGCGCCGTCCGCGCTGCCGCCGACTGGTCCGCAGGCGAGCGCCCTCTTCCTGCTCGCTCTGGCTGGCTGCGGCCTCAAGGCCGGGATGATGCCGCTGCACGTCTGGCTGCCGGGCGCCCACGCCAATGCGCCGAGCCATGTCTCGGCGCTGATGTCGGGCGTCCTCATCAAGATGGGGATCTATGGCCTCGTGCGCGTCTGCACGCTGTTTCCCGATCCGCCCGCGTGGTGGGGCGGGCTCGTGCTGGGTCTGGGGGTCGTCTCGGGAGTGCTCGGCGTCGCGTTCGCGATCGGCCAGCACGACCTCAAGCGCCTGCTCGCCTACCACAGCGTGGAGAACATCGGCATCATCCTGATGGGGCTCGGCGTCGCGCTGCTCGGCCGCGCGCTCGGCAATCCGCCCCTCGTGTTGCTCGGCCTTTCCGGCGCGCTCCTGCACGTGTGGAATCACGGCCTGTTCAAGGCCCTGCTCTTTCTCTCGGCGGGCCAGGTGGTGCACGCGACCCACACCCGCGAGATCGACCGGATGGGCGGCCTTCTGCGCAGCATGCCGCTGACCGGCGGCGCGTTCCTGATCGGCGCCGTCGCGATCTGTGGCCTGCCACCGCTCAATGGCTTCGTCAGCGAGCTCCTCGTGTACCTGGGCCTCTTGCGGGCGACCACGCAGCACGCGGACGGCACCTGGATCTTCGCCGCGCTCTCCGTGGCGGCCCTGGCGCTGGTGGGTGCGCTGGCGCTGGCCTGCTTCGTCAAGGTCTTCGGCGCGGTCTTCCTGGGCCAGCCCCGCGATGCCGCGCCGCCCCTTGGGCCCCACGAGGCGCCCTGGGTGATGCTGGTCCCGATGGGCGCGCTCGCCCTCCTGTGCCTTGCGATCGGCCTCGGCTCGCCGGTCCTCGCGCCGCTCCTCGGCGCCACCGCTCGCACCTTTGCGCCCGAGCTCGGCCCCGCCATCGCGACGACGGGCGCCACCGATCTGGCTCCGCTATCCGTCGTCAGCTGGGCCTCGCTGGCGGTCTTCGGCCTGGTGGGGCTCGGCGCGCTGTTCGTCCTCGCGCGCACCCGGGGCGCACCGGCGGCCGGCACCTGGGATTGCGGCTACGCCGGCGGGAGCCCGCGCGTCCAGTACACCTCCTCCTCGTTTGCGCAGACGCTCGTGGGCCTGTTCTCGTGGGCGCTACGGCCCCACGGTCACGCGCCCAGGCTGCGCGGGGTCTTCGCGCCCGGCTCGCACTTCGCGAGCCACGTCCCCGAGGTCGTGCTCGATGGGGTGCTCCTGCCGATCTGCCGGCTGGCCGGCCGCAGCTTCGAGCGGCTGCGATTCCTGCAGCAGGGCCGCGTCCAGATCTATGTGCTGCATGTCGTGCTGACCCTGCTCGTGCTCATGCTCTGGAGATGACGTGCTGACGGTCCATCTGGCCATTCATTTCGCCCTCCTGCTGCTCTTGCCGCCGCTCCTGCTCGGCGTGATCACCAAGACCAAGGCCGCATTTGCCGGGCGCGTGGGCGCGCCTTTCCTGCAGCCCTATTACGACCTCGCGAAGCTCATGCGCAAGGGCTCGGTGTTCAGCCGGACGACCACGTGGGTCTTTCGTGCCGGGCCGGCCGTCGGCCTCGCGACGGCCCTTTTGGCGGCGCTCCTCGTGCCGTTCGGCAATCACCCGGCGCCATTGTCCTTCGAGGGCGATCTCGTGCTGTTCGCCTACCTGTTCGGCCTCGGCCGGTTCTTCACCGTCGCGGCCGCGCTCGACACGGGCTCGCCCTTCGAGGGAATGGGCGCGGCGCGGGAGGCCACCTTCTCGTGTCTGGCCGAGCCGGCGCTGTTCCTGGGCCTGCTCGTGCTGGTGCGGTCCTCTGGCTCGCTCTCGCTCGGCGGCATGATGGGCAGCGGCCTCGGCGCCGAGTGGACGACCGCCGGTGCGTCGCTGGTGGCGGTGGTCTGCAGCCTCTTTGTCGTGCTCCTCGTCGAGAACTGCCGCATCCCGTTCGACGATCCGACGACGCACCTCGAGCTCACGATGATCCACGAGGTGATGGTCCTCGATCACAGCGGTCCGGCGCTCGGGATGATCCTCTACGGCGCGGCCATCAAGCTGTTCGTGCTCGGCGCGGTCCTCGTGCGCATCGCGATGCCGTTCGGAGAGCAGCGGCCTTGGCTGGGCTGGATCCTGTTCGTCGCGGGGATGCTCCTGCTCGCGGTCCTGATTGGCATTGTCGAATCCACCATGGCGCGCCTCCGCTTGCTGCAGGTGCCGATGCTGCTGGTCGGCGCCGTCCTCCTGAGCGCGTTCGGGATCGTCCTTCTGGCGAGGTAATCATGCACACCGCGGTCGATCCCCTGCTCGCCCTGGTCCTCGTCATCAACTTCCTCTTGCTCGGCACGAGCCGGCTGCGCGCGGCCATCAATGGCTCGGCCGCCCAGGGCGTGGTGCTCGGCATCCTCGCGGTGATCGTGCACGGCCACCTGACGGTCGAGTCGCTGCTGGTCGCGGGCGGCGCCATCCTCGCCAAGAGCGTCCTCATCCCCACGCTGCTCCATCGGGCGATGCGCGAGGTCGCCATCCGCCGGGAGATCGAGCCCTTGATTGGCTTTATGCCCTCGATGCTGCTCGGGGCCGTGGGGACGGGGCTCGCCCTGGTCTTCGCCCGCACGTTGCCGCTGGCGCCCCAGCACACCGGCTCGCTGCTCGTGCCGGCCTCCCTGGCGACGGTCCTGACCGGCTTCATCTTGCTCTGCACGCGCCGAAAGGCGATCACGCAGGTGGTCGGTTATCTCATCCTCGAGAACGGCATCTTCATCATGGGGCTCTGCCTGCTCGAGGCGATGCCCTTTCTCGTGGAGATCGGGGTGCTGCTCGACCTCCTGGTCGGCATCTTCGTCCTCGGCATCATCATCAACCACATCAACCGGGAGTTCTCCTCCCTCGACACGGCGCACCTCTCGGCGCTCAAGGAGGAGTGACCGTGTTGTCTGCGCTCATCGGTACGCCGCTCCTGCTCGCGCTCATTGCGTTTGCGATGCCCTGGGAGCGCGTGCGTCCCTGGCTGTTGCCCGTGGCGGGCCTTGCGCACCTCGGCCTGACGCTGGCGGCGCTCGCGGGCCCGGTGGAGGCGGGGCCCCAGGGCTGGCTCGTGCTCGACCGCCTCGGCCGCCCGGTCCTGGGCTTCTTGAGCGTGCTGTTCCTCGTCTGTGCGCTGTACGCCCCCGGCTACCTGGCGCAGCGCCCCGAGCGGAAGAACCGCGTGTTCTGCGCCTGCGTCCTCGGCTCTCTCGGCACGCTCACGCTCCTCGTGCTGGCGCACCACCTCGGGCTCATGTGGGTGGCCCTCGAGACCACCACGCTGGCCTCGGCGCCGCTCATCTACTTCAACCACAATGCGCGGTCGATTGAGGCCACGTGGAAATACCTCCTCATCGGCTCGGTCGGCATTGCGCTCGCGCTGCTCGGCTCGTTCTTCCTGGCCTACGGCGCGTTGCGCTCGGGCCTGCCGTCCACGCTGCTGTTCGACGACCTCGTGCGGCACGCGCCGGAGCTCTCGAAGCCCTGGCTGCACGCCTCGTTCGTGCTCCTGCTCGTGGGCTTCGGCACCAAGATGGGGCTCGCGCCGATGCACAGCTGGAAGCCGGACGCCTACGGCGAGGCGCCGGGCCTCGTGGGCACGCTGCTCGCGGGTGGCCTCACGAGCGGCGCCTTCGTCGCGATCCTGCGCTTCTTCCACATCTGCAGCGCCGCGGGCGAGGCGGAGTTCGCGCGTCAGCTCCTGCTCGCCCTGGGCCTGTTGTCGATGGCCGTCGCGGGCGTCTTCATGGTCCGGCAGCGCGATTTCAAGCGCATGCTGGCCTACTCGAGCGTCGAGCACATGGGCATCCTGGTGCTCGGCATTGGCCTCGGCGGCGAGGCGGTGTTCGGCGCGCTCCTGCACCTCGTCAACAATGGCCTTTGCAAGGCGGTCCTGTTCCTGTCTGCGGGCAACATTCACCGCGCCTTCGGGAGCAAGCGCACCGAGCACGTCTCGGGCGCGCTGCGCCGGGTCCCGGGCTCGGCGGCGCTCTTCCTGGCGGGCTTCTTCGCCATCACGGGATCGCCGCCGTTCGGTCCCTTCATGAGTGAATTCACCATCGTCCGGGGGGCCTTTGCGACCGGGCACCCCGCGGTGGGCGCGGCCTTCCTGTTCTTCCTGGTGGTCATCTTCATCGGCATGGGGGCCACGGTGCTTGCGGTCGTGCAGGGGGAGCCTCCGGCGTCGGTCACGGCCGTGGCATTTCGCGATCGCTTCTCGACGATCGCGCCCATCGTGCTGGCCCTCGTCATGGTGCTCGTCATGGGTGTCTACATCCCCGAGCCGGTGAGCCGCCTCTTGCGGGACGCCGCGAGCTTCCTCGAGGCGCGGCCATGACGAGCGAGCTGCCCCTGGCTCACAATGGCAAGGCGGTGCCGCTAGGCGGGGTCGCGCGGGTGTCGCTCGAGACGTTCCGGCGCATCGTCATCGAAGCGCCCACGCGCGACCGGCGGGTGAGCGCCCTGTTCGGACGACCGGCCGGCGGCGGCGTGGAGCTCGTGGCCGTGCTCGCGGTGGACGAGGAGGGCGGCCTCGAGCTCGTCTGCTGCGCGCTCGAGGGCGATCATTACCCGTCCATGACGCCGCATTGCACGCAGGTGCACCTGTTCGAGCGGGAGATCGCCGAGCAATGGGGCGTCGTGCCTGAGGGCCACCCGTGGCTAAAGCCCGTGCGGTTCGTCGCCTCCGGCCGGAAGGGCCACGACGCGTGGGGTCGTCCCGGAGGCGAGCCGGCGACCGTTGGCCTCATGGACTACTACCAGGTCGAGGGCGAGGAGATCCACGAGGTGGCGGTCGGCCCCGTGCACGCGGGCGTCATCGAGCCGGGTCATTTTCGATTCCAGTGCCACGGCGAGCACGTCTTCCACCTCGAGATCTCGCTCGGCTACCAGCACCGCGGGGTCGAGCGCGCTCTCGTGGGCGGCCCGGGAAAGCGCAGCATCCATTACGCGGAGACGCTGGCGGGCGATACGACCATTGGCCACGCCCTGGCCTACGCCCAGAACGTGGAGTCACTGGCGCAGTGTCGGGTGCCGGCGCGGGCGCACGCGCTCCGGGGGATCGCCCTCGAGCTCGAGCGTCTGGCCAACCACACGGGGGATCTCGGCGCGCTGGCTGGCGACGTGGGGTTTCTGCCGACCGCCTCCTATTGCGGCCGCCTGCGCGGCGACTTCCTGAACCTCACCGCGCTCCTGTGTGGGAGCCGGTTCGGACGAGGCTTCGTGCGACCGGGAGGCGTCGGGTTCGACCTCGAGCCCGCGCGCGTCACCCAGGTGCTCGAGCGACTCACCGCGGCCTACCGGGACGTGAAGAACGCGGTCGAGCTGCTCTGGACGAGCGCCACGGTCCAGGCCCGGTTCGAGGAGACGGGGCGGGTGGACGGCAAGGTCGCCGCCGAGCTGGGCCTGGTGGGCGTGGCGGCCCGCGCCTGCGGCCTCCTGCGCGATGTGCGCAAGACGCACCCGAGCGGCATCTACCGCTTCACGCACGTCCCGGCCTCCACGACGCACACCGGGGACGTCTTCGCGCGCGCGTATGTGCGGTGGCTGGAGATCCAGCGCTCGGTGACGCTCGTGCAGACGTTGCTCAAGGAGCTGCCGGAGGGACCGAGCCGCGTCGCGTGTGGGGCTCCGAGGCCCGGCCAGGCGTGCGTGTCGCTGGTCGAGGGCTGGCGAGGCGAGATCTGCCACGTCGCGCTGACGGATGACGCGGGGCGCTTCGAGACCTACAAGATCGTCGATCCCTCCTTTCACAACTGGTCGGGGTTGGCCATGGCGCTACGCGATCAGCAGATCTCCGACTTCCCGCTCTGCAACAAGAGCTTCAACCTGTCCTATTGCGGACACGACCTGTGAAGGGCGGGCGACCATGCTGAGAATCCTCCTCGCGCGCATGCAGCAGGGACACCGCACCGCGGCGTACCCCGCCGAGGTCCCCACGCTGCCGGACCGGCTGCGGGGGGCGCCTGGCATCGATCCCGAGAAGTGCGTCGAAGGCTGCCGGGCCTGTGTGGAGGCCTGCCCCACCGATGCGCTGGTCGCCGGGGAGGACGGCCCCCGGCTCGACCTCGGGCGCTGCTTGTTCTGCCCGGAGTGCACGCAGCAATGCCCCGAGGGGGCGATCGCGTTCTCGACCGAGCACCGGCTGGCGGCGCGGGCGCGCGCGGACCTGCAGATCGCGGGCGCGTTTCAGGTCCGGCGGGCCGAGCTGGACGACAAGCTACGGCGGCTCTTCGGCCGCTCGCTCAAGCTGCGGCAGGTGAGCGCGGGCGGTTGCAATGCCTGCGAGGCCGACGTCAATGTGCTCGGCACGGTCGCATTCGACCTCGGGCGCTTTGGCATCCAGCTCGTGGCGTCCCCGCGCCATGCAGACGGCTTGCTCGTCACCGGCGCAATCAGCCGCAACATGGAGCTGGCGCTGCGCAAGACCTACGACGCCGTGCCGGCGCCGAAGATCGTGATCGCGACCGGTGCTTGCGCCATCTCGGGCGGTCCCTACGCCGGCCACCCCGAGGTGCTCGGCGGCGCGGACGCCGCGATCCCGGTCGACCTCTACATCCCCGGCTGTCCGCCGCACCCGATCACCATCCTCGATGGCCTTTTGCGCATGCTGGGACGCATCGAGCGCGAGCGTCGCAACGCATGACGTCGGCCCGCGGGCATCACCAGACCAGCGAGAGCTGCTGGTTGGAGCCTCCGTGGCAATCATACTGGATCAGCTGCGCGCCATTTTCCCCGCCGGAATTGGTGATGTCCAGGCACTTCCCGGTCTGGATGTTCCGGATGGTCCCCTGGTACCGATAGAAGCGCTGGTTGTCCTGGCCGTGGCAGTTGTACTGCTGGACGCCGGTGCCGTTCTGGTAGTTGGCGTAGGGGAGGTCCAGGCACTTGCCGCTTCCCTGGTTGACCAGCATGAAACCGGAGCCCCAGCCCGGGGAGACGGGCGTCCAGCGCTGGTTGTCGGCGCCATGACAGTCCCACTGGACGATCCGCTCCTCGTTGCTGAGGCTCCCGCCGGGCACGTCCAGGCATTTCCCGCTGCTGGAAATGACGACCTTGAAGGCGTGCTTGCCGCGATGGAGGAGCCTCGTCGCGCCCGCGACGTCCGTCTGGCTCAGATTCGTGTTGTACGGCAGATCGCTGCCATCCTTGAGCGCCATCGTGCGCATTCCATTGCGACTGAAAATCCTGGACCCGTAATGCATGATCGAATGGACATCATATTCGAAGAGGGACTCTGAAGACCAGTCGATATCGAAGACGTGCGTGTGCTGCTGCCAGACGTTGTCCAGAAAGACATCGACATACCGGTCTCGATCCCTCCGGTTGTGTTCGTGCCCGAGCCCGATGGTGTGGCCGATCTCGTGGATGATGATCTCCCTCGACCGGCAATCACCGGCGAGATAGACGGGGCTCTTGCCCCATTGCTTTCCCAGGCTGCCCAGGCACCCGTGCGATCCGTCGGAATCAAAGTAGACGTAATCCGCCTCTCCCCGGCGAGGGCGTAGCCAGTACACCGTCTCTTGATTCCAGTGGTCGACGGCCGCCCGGATGTTCCTGGCGTCGGCCTCGCTGAAGCCGGGGCCGATCTCGTACGGGACGATGGCGTTTCTCCAGGTCCAGGTCCAGAAGGCGTAGCCGGTGGACGCGTGGATGGACTTGTCGGTGCTGCGGGACGACGGCGGGGCGTCTGCCACGTTGCCGAGCAGCATGTCGCCGCCGGCCACCGCGAGGCCGTCGACCACCTGGTAGGCGGTCGGCGCCGGGTGGCCACCGCCCTCCTCGGAGGGCATCTCGAGCTCAGGCTCGGGCGTCAGGTCTTCCGCGCCACAGGCGGCAAGGAGCAGGGCCAGGAAGATGCGGAGCGTGAGCCGTGGTCGGTTCATGGTGCCTCCTGGTCGACCCTCAAAGCAACGTGGGTGCCAGGCGCTGGCTCCAGTAATATCCACGGGATGTGCCAGGCATCCCGGCCTTGCGGCTTCGCTCTCGCGTGGTGCCTAGACAGTCTGCCTGGGCACGGGCGGCGGCGCGGATCGTGGCCTCAGTTGTTGGGAGCGCCGTTCGAGATCCAGCCGCGGATGAGGGTGATCTGATCGGCGGGCAGGCTCTGGCCGATCTTGGGCATCTGGCTGCCGGTGAAGCAGGGCCCGGTCCCGGCGAGCTTCCAGACGAGGTAGCTCGAGTCCGGCATGCCGGGCACGACGAGCTGGTTGCTGCCGCACTCGGAGCTGGCGTGATTGACGAGCGCGGCAAATGCGCTCGAGGACGTTGCGAGGTTGCGAGGTTCAACCCCTGCGCGGGCATGCTCGCGTCGTGACACATGCTGCTCGTGCAGCTGGCCGCGAACACCGGCCAGACCTGGCCCGAAAAGCTCACGCTCGCGCCCGGGGTGGTCACGCTGCGCTCGACCGTGTTGCGGTCGACGTTGCCCATCGCGTCCCTGGCGCGCACGACGAAGAAGTACGTGCTCCCGCCCGATAGCCCCGTCACGCCGAAGGAGGTCGCGCCAGGTCCGGTCGTGTAGGTGGGCGCCGCGTAGCTCTCGGCACCCGCCGCGGACGCCTGGTAGACGAGGTAGACGATCTGCGAGGCCGGCGTGGAGTCGTCCGTGGCCGCGCTCCAGGACAGGGTGACGGCGGTGCCCGAAGTGGCCTGCGCCGCCGCCAGCCCGGCGAACACGGGCGGCCCCGCGACGGCCGTGGTCATTGCGCTCACCTCGGTGCGATTGGCGTCCATATTGCCGGCGGCATCGCGGGCGCGAACCACGAAGTAGTAGGTCGCATTGCCGGAAAGGCCGCTCAGCGTCTGCGAGGCGGCCCCGGGTGCGCTCGTGAACGTGGGCGTCGCGAAGACCTCGCCGCCGGGCGAGCTGGCCTGGTAGCCGAGGTAGACGATCTGGGTCGACGGCGTGACGTCGTCCGCGGCGGCGGGCCAGCTCACCACGATCGAGGTGCCGGACGCGGACGCGCTCCGGGCGCCGGCGAACGTGGGCGCGCGCGTGTCCCCCAGGGTCGCGGCGGACACCTCGCGCACATTGGCGTCGGTGTTGCCGGCCTCGTCACGCGCACGCACGACGAAGAAGTAGGCCTGGCCGGGCTGAAGGCCGCTGGCCACGAAGCTCGTGGCCCCGGCGGTCGTGGTGTAGCTCGGCGAGGCGTAGCTCTCGCCGCCGGCGGTCGTGGGTGCGGAAGGCGGTGCCGGGCGAGAGGTCGAGCCCCATCTGGGGGTACTGGTTGCCGATGTGGCAGGTGCTGCCAGCGCAGCGAGCGTCGTAGATGGCCTGGACGTTCTCGAGCGTCGCCGCGGCCGGCTCGCCCGCACCCCCGCCGCCGCCCCCGCCGCCGTCGAGCCTGGCCCCGGGGGACAGGGGCCTTCCGGGATCGCCGCACGCCGGAAGGATCGAGATCGTGAGCAGGGACGTCAGAAGGATCTTCGCCGGACCTCGCATGAGCCCTCCGAAGGATGCAGCCGGCGACCGCGGTGTCGCCTCGAACGAGCACCGGCTCGCCGTCGCGACTGCAACGACGAGCCGGCCTCGATGCCTCGAGTCGTCGAGCGGCTAGCCCGCACCTCCGTGGCCAGCGGCGCCGCCTGCGCCCCCTGCGTGGCCGCCCGCGCCGGCCATGCCTGCACCGGCGCCACCTGCGTGGC
>JAHFDS010000277.1 GCA_023248855.1 Myxococcales bacterium | reverse complement strand
GGATCCGGGCGCGAGGCTTCCCGCGGACCCCGCACCCGTGGCCGAGCCGGTGCGGTCCCCGGCGCCCGCGGCGGCCGTGCCCGAGCGGCCGGGGGCGGAGCCGCCAGCGCAGACCGAGCGCATCTCGGGGCCGCGAGGCACGGACGAGCGCAGCGCGCGCGTGGGAGGCCAGCTTCGGGTCGACGCCGAGCGCGTGGACCGGCTCGGGGACCTGCTCGGTGACGTCGCGACCACGCGGGCGCGCATCGAGCACGAGGTCAAGCTCTTGCGGGCGGTGCGGGCCGAGTTGCGCCACCTCGCGCTCGCCGGTGGGCCCGAGGCGGAGCGCATCAAGGGCTTCGCGAAGTCGTTCGACGGCTCGCTGCGTGAGCTCGACGAGCAGCAGGCTCGGCTCGGAGCGCTGCTCGCGTCGCTCGACGCGGGCCTGCGCGACGTGCGCCACGTCGCCATCGAGGCGCTGCTCGAGCGCGTGCCGCGCGTGGCGCGCGACGTCGCCGAGGCGCTCGGCAAGCAGATCGGCGTGCACACGAGCGGCGCCGCGCTCGAGGTCGACAAGCAGCTCATCGACGCGCTCGCGGAGCCGCTCCTGCACCTCGTGCGGAACGCGCTCGACCACGGCATCGAGTCGCCCGCCGAGCGCCGTGCGGCCGGCAAGCCCGAGCGCGGTCGGCTCTCGATCACCGCGCAGCAGAACCGCGACCGGCTCGAGCTCGTCATCGCCGACGATGGCGGCGGCATCGACCTCGAGCGCCTCAAGGGCGCGGCGGTGCGCGCGGGGCTGCTCGACGACACCGCGGCGCGGGAGATGCCCGACTCCGCCGCGCTCGAGCTCGTCTTCGCCCCGGGTTTGACCACGCGCACGGAGGTGAGCGAGTTCTCGGGCCGCGGCATCGGCCTCGACATCGTGCGCGCACGCGCGGGGGCGTTCGGCGGCGACGTCGCGGTGCGCAGCACGCGCGGAAACGGCACGACCTTCGTGCTGTCGATGCCGCTGCGCCTCGCCATCGCGCGCGCGCTCGTGGTCGAGCTCGACGTCTCCGGCAGGATCGAGCGCTATGCGATGCCGACCTCGAGCGTGCTGGACGTCGGGCGCCTCGAGGCGGACCAGGTGCGCTCGATCGCCGGGGCCGTGGCCGTGCCGTTTCGCGATCAGTTCGCGCTGGTGGCGGACCTCGGGGCGATCCTCGGCGTGCCGGCCGCGACCGATCGGGTCTCGCCGCGTCTCGTGTACCTCGGCCACGCCAAGCAGGTCTACGCGCTCGAGGTCGATCGCATCCTCGGGGAGCGCGAGATCATCACGCGGTCCCTGGGACCGCTGCTCCTCGATTCGCGCCTCGCGACGGGCGCGGCCGTCCTCGAGGACGGCCGGCCGGCGCTCGTGCTCAACCCGGGCGAGGTCCTGGTGCGGGCCGGGCTGCGCACGCGCGGTGCGCGCCTCGAGGCACCCAAGCCGCACACGAGGCGCCATCTCCTCGTGGTGGAGGACTCGATCATCACGCGCAGCCTCATCGCCGACGCGCTGCGCACGCTCGGCTACGAGGTGGCGGAGGCCGACAATGGCCTGACGGCGGTCGAGAAGCTGGCCGAAGCGCGCTACGATCTGGTGCTGTCGGATCTCGAGATGCCGCAGATGGATGGGTTCGAGCTCTTGCGGCGCATCCGCGCGGACGAGGAGCTGCGGGACCTCCCGGTGATCGTCTGCTCTTCGCTCGGCGCACCCGAGGACAAGCGGCGCGCGCTCTCGCTCGGCGCCACCGCGTACATCGTCAAGAGCGAGTTCTCCGAGCGTGCGCTCGGCGAGCTCGTGCAGAGGCTGGTCGAGTGAAGGCAAGGACCACCGACGCGGCGCAGGCCCTGGTGCGGCTGTCGACCCTGGTCGAGCAGCGGATCGGCGTGTTCGCGCCCGTCACGGCGGGGGATTCACTCGAGCGCGTGGCCGGCGAGCGCGCTCGGGCGCTCGGGCTCGGGACCGTCGCGCGCTACGTCGATCACCTGGGGTTGCCGACGTCGCAGGGCGAGCTGCAGGCGCTCATCGACGTGCTCACGAACGGCAAGACGTACTTCATGCGCACCCCCGCGCACTTCCGCGCGCTGCGCAGCCTGCTGGCGGACCGTCGTCAAGCGGGCCTGCCGCCCGCGCGGCTCTGGTCGGCCGCGTGCGCGACCGGCGAGGAGGCGTACTCGATCGCGATGGTCGCGACCGAGGTGGCGGCCGAGATCGAGCTGTGGGCCTCGGACGTCAACGGGCGCTACCTGGACGTGGCGCGCGCGGGGACCTACGACGAGTGGTCGCTGCGCGCGGTGCCGAAGGCGCAGCGCGATCGCTGGTTCGACCAGGTGATGCTCGCCGACGTCGTGCGCTGGCGCGTCAAGCCCGAGCTCGTGCGCGGGATGCGGTTTCGGCAGCACAACCTCCTCGACGGCTCGCTGCGGCCCACCATGGGGGGCTGGGACGTGGTCCTCTTACGCAACTGCCTCATCTACATGCGGCCGCAGGCGGTGCAGCGGATCCTGGCGGCGATCGCGAGCGCGCTGGCGCCCGACGGCGTCGTCGTGCTCGGGCCGGGAGAGTCGTTTTCCGAGGCCACGGAACTCGAGCTTCTGACCTTGCACGGGTGCCCGGTCTACGCCCGCCGCGGCGCGCGCGTGGAGGCCGGTCCCCTGCCCAAGCCTGGGGAGAGCGAGTGGGCGCCCGTGCGGTCGGGATCGATCGTCCCCATCGGGGCGGCGCTGATCCTGCCCCAGCAGCGGCGGTCGGAACCGCCCCCGAGCGCGCCGGACGCCATCCGCGCGCACGCCGCCGCGGCCCTCGAACGGGGTGATCACGAGCGGGCGCGGTCGATGCTAGCGCGCATCGCGGATGCCGACGCGCTGGCGGCCCTGTCCCTGGGCAACCTCGTCGCGGCGGTGGATTCGGCCGGCGCCCTCGCGCTCTACGCGCGGGCCGTCGAGCTCGATCCGCTGCTGGCCGAGGCGCGCCTGTTGCTCGGGCTCGCGCATCGCTCGGCCGGCGACCCGGCGCTCGCGGTGACCGAGCTCGAGCGGTCGCTCTTCCTCGATCCCAACCTGTGGCCGGCGTCGTTCGCCCTCGCGGCCCTGTACGAGAGCGCGGGGCGACAGACCCCCGCCTTGCGCGAGTACCGGCGCACCGCGAAGGTCCTCGAGGCGAGCCAGCGGCCGCCCGAGCTGCGCTCGCTGGGGGCCGATCTCGGCGACGTGCTCGCCCAGGCCAGCGCGGTGGCGCTCGCCTGCCGGCGCAAGCTGGGGGGCTGATGACCGGCCGCGAAGCGGAGACATGTCTCGCTGCGTGGACGTGATCGTGGACGTGATCGTGGACGGCTCCTCTCCGGGTCCGGCCCCGGATTTCGTCCACGTCCACGGCTACGTCCACGTCCACGATGTCTCCGAATTGCGACCGGTCATTCTTAGCAGCGGGCGGTGAGCGGCAGACACGCCGGGGTGCCCGCGGGGAGCAGCGCACCTCTCGCCAGCAGGTGCTCGTCGCCATCGAACACGCAGGGCTGCGGCTCGAGCGTGGCGCAAAGGGCGTCTGGGGACAGGTACGCCTCGACCTCGGCGACCGGCTCGGGCACGCGCGCGACGATGTCCGACAGGGTCGGGATGCGCTCCGCCACCACGTCGTACAGCTGCAAGGTGGTGCCGACGATCTCGTAGACGAGCAAGGCGTCCAGGTCGGCTGCATAGCGGAGCGACCGGCGCGCGGTCTTGAACAGGAACAGGTGCAGCTCGCGCCCGACGCCGAGGACCCTGGACACGGGAGCACGGTCACGGAGCAAGCGGTGGACGAGATCCCGGGCGGCCGGCAGCTCGGGGTCCAGCTCGACGACCGGCAGCGCGCCCGGTGTCCGGCGCGGGGCGGGCCCGACGAATCGGTGCTCGGGCACGACCTCGAAGCCCAGCCGTCTGTAGAGCGTCGGCTCACCGGCGGTCAGGACGACGGTCTGGTAGCGCGCGTCCGCGAAGACGAGCGCCGCCTCGAGGAGCCGCCCGGCGTGCCCTCGACCGCGGTAACGCGGGTCGGTGACGACGCCGTGGATGCCGGCCACCCGGGTCGCGACGCCACCGACGACCAGCGGCAGCTCGACGAGCCCCACGTGTGCGACCGGTTGGCCCTCCTCGCGATGCACGAACGGCGTGGAGCAAAGCCGCCAGTCGAAGCCGCGCGCGGAGGCACGCTCGACCACCAGCGGAAACGAGGGCCAGGCGCGGGCCAGTAGCGCCACGATCTCGGCAACGGTCGCCTGTCGCATATCGCAAACAGTACCAGCTGGATCTGGGCGACCAGACTTGTCCTGGTCCCAATGCCAGTCACCTGGACCATGAGCCTGGATCATTTCGATCACTTGGCACCCCGCGAGCACGTACCATCGATGACCTTGCGCGTTGATCGATCGGCATTCCACATCGCGCCGCCTCGCTGAGCGAGACCTCGTATGCGGCGTCTCGGGATCGCGATCGTCGGCATCGTCGGGCTCGCCGGGTCGAGCCGGAGCGCGACGGCCGCACCCGACCTGACCATCGACGGTGGGTTGCTCGTTGGCCAGCCGGCCGCGCTGCCGACCGGCCTGTCGTCCGGGGTGACCGCCGGCGTCACCGCTGGCCGCGCGCTGGCCTTCGGGCTGCGGCTCGGCTGGACGCGTGCCACCGAGTACTCGACCAGCTGGACGGTGACGCATTCGGATATCCGGATGCGTGCTACCGGCGCGCTGGGCGCGGAGCTCGGCCGGGGGACGCTGGCGCTGCGGCTCGGCCTCGGCGCCACGGTGGTGCGCGAGACCCGCGAACGCGATCAGGCCAGCCGGGCCGGGCTGACCGGCGATCAGGCGGAGCAGGGCGCGACCAGCCTCCTGCCGGCGGCTGACCTCGAGGCGGTGGCCACGCTGCGGCTCGTCGGCTGGCTCGGGCTCGTGGTGGGCGGTGGCCCCTCGTTCCACGTGCAGGACGGGCACCTGCGATCGGGCTTTGTGGGCACGCTCGGGCTCGCGTGGTTGCCGTGAAGCACGCACGCGGTGCGCTGGTCGTGCTGGGCCTCTTCGGTTGCGGCAAGCTGCGCGGGCTCGATGACGCGGTGACGCCGCTCGCGACCGTGCACGTCACGGTGTCGGGCGACGTCGCACCGCTCGAGCCGGCCGGGACCACGGGGCAAGCGCCGCGCTTGCGGGTCGCGCTGGTGTGGGGCGCGCAGTGGCAGCCCGAGCCCTTCTGTTTCCTGCCCGCGGAGTCGGATCGCGCCGGCCGCGTCATCGACGCCGGGTGCCGCGACCTCTTCGGCTTCGTGCCGCTGCGCGTGGCCGCCGACGTGCCCCTCGGCGCGGACGGTCGGGCCACGCTGACTCTGTTCGACCTGCCGGCCGCGGACGATCTGGTCGGCGACCTGGCCGCGCGCATCGCCTACGGCAGCCTGGTCGTCTACGACGATCGAAACGGCAACGAGGCGCTCGACTTCGGGCACGCGGGCAGTGACCGCGTGCAGGGCCCGCGCTTCGGCGGAGCCGGCGGCCAGCCGTCGAATCCACCCGCGGGCGGCGAGCGCAGCCCAGACCTCGTGTACGCAGCCAGCTTCGCCTCGATGGAGCGCCCCGACGTGCGCGTCGCCTACCGCGAGGGTGGCTTCGCCCTTTCCGCCGCCTTCTATCCGAGAGCCGGCTGCGAGGCGCCGCCGCCGGGCTTCTCGCTCGCCGCCGCGGGTGGGTTCTCCCGCGCGGAGGCGCTCGCGGCCGTGCTCGCGGGCCAGTTGCCGTCCGAGGACCCCGCCACCTGCAGCGCGGCGCCCCTCGAAAAGGCGCCCGTCGCGCTCTCGCTCGAGGCGCCCGAGGGCCTGGTCGGCGCCGCCTGCGCCTTCCGCGGCGGCGGCGGCGGCACTCGCTACCGTGAGCCACCGAAGGACGCCCCGGAGCTGGCCAAGCTCACCTGGGCGTGTGCGAGCGTGCCGGTCCTGAGCCTCGGCGGCCTTGGGGGGGCCAGCGGTGGCAGCGGTGGCAGCGGTGGCAGCGGCCCCGCGCAGCAGCAGCTCGTGATCGCAGATCCGCCGCCGGAGGTGCCCCCAGGCACGCCGTCTGCGAGCGAGAACCCCAGGTTCAACTTCTGCAAGGGGCTGACGCATTACACCCTGCGCGGCTGCAACAACGACGCGAGCTGCAGGTCGCCGCAGTGGGATCGCACGACCACGGCGCCGTCCTGGTGGCCCTGCCCGGTGCCCCGAGGGCCGTGATGCGCGGCTTGCTCCTGGTTCTTTCGCTCGCGGCGTTGCCCTGGACCGCCAGGGCAGACCCGCCGGCAGCAGCCGCGCCGCCGGTCACAGCCGCGGCGCCGCCGGAGGAGTCGCCCTTCAAGCTGTCGCTGCCGACCGAAGCCGACCGCGCGCTGTGGCGAAAGCCGGGGCTGCGCCTCATGCTCGGCATCGCCTACGGCCAGCTGCGCGGCCTGGGCGGCGTCCCGAGTGGCCGGTTGCTCGGCGCGATCGTGCGGATCGGCACGCGGCTCGACCAGGACTGGTCGATCCTGACGTCGTTCCAGTATGCGTCGGCGTCCGCCCGCGGTGGGCTCTCGGGCCTGCGCTTTGCGGGGACGCTCGATCCCACCTGGCACGTCACCGAGCACCTCGACCTCGCGATCGGCTTCGGTTTCGCGGGCATCGTCGAGGGTCGCACGGGCCGCGCCGACCCGGACCCCACGCAGCGCTCGTCGCTCAACAACTCCTACACCCTCATCGACGCGAGCCCTGCGCTGCCGAGCTGCAGCGGCGTGGGCGTCACGGGCCTTTTCCGCGCGAGCTACTTGACGGCGCTCGGACCGGTGTCGTCGACCGGCCTTTCCGCCGAGGTGCTCGGGCAGTGGACCGGTTGCGTGGACACCCTGGGCCGCGTCGAGCCCGACACGGCCGAGCCGATCACCCGCCGCCAGTTCTGGCCGCACGTCGGCGGCACGCTCGCCTGGATGATCGCATGGCGCTGATCCGCAGGCCCGGCCGGCGCGCGGTGCGCGGCCTGCTCGCCACGGTGCTGTGCGCGCTCACCGCCGGCGCGGCGCGCGCGGCCCCCCCGGACGCCGGGGCGGCCGATGCCTCCCAAGACGCGTCCGCCCCCGACGCCGGAGCGCCGCCGAGGCCGCAGCTCGAGCCTCCCCGTGCGATCGGCGAGGCCACGGTGCCGTATCCGGCCGACGCCCCGCTGCACAAGGACCCGGTGATCGTGAAGGTCAAGCTGGTGGTGGGCGTGGACGGCAAGGTCGGCCAGGTCGAGCTCTTGACGCGCTCACTGCCGGTGTTCGACGACGCGGTCGTGCGCGCGGCGGCTGCCTTCCGCTTCGAGCCGGCCCGCTTCGGCGGCAAGCCGGTGCCGGTGCAGATCACCTTCTCGCACACCTTCCTGCCACCGCCGCCGCCACCCCCGGCGAGCGACGGTCCGCCGCTGGTCTCCGCGCTGCAAGGTCGTCTGGTCGAGCTGGGCACGCGCGTGCCCGTGCAAGGCGCGACTGTCGCCGCCGAGATCGGCGGCCGCCACTACACCGCCGAGGTCGACGCGCGTGGACGCTTTCGCATGCCGGTCCCCGCCGGCGCCGCGCGCGTCACGGTGCACGCCGCGGGCTATCACCCGTTCGTGCAGGAGGAGCGCATCGCCGCTGGTCAGCAGCTTTTCGTGAGCTACTACGTGGAGCGCGAGCGTTACGACCCCTACGAGATCGTGGTGGTCGCCGAGCAGCGCCGGCAGGAGGTCAGTCGCATCACCTTGCGGGGGCCCGAGCTCAAGCAGGTGCCGGGCACGTTCGGCGATCCGTTCCGCGTGGTGCAGGCCTTGCCCGGCGTCGCGTCCATCGTGTCCCTCCTGCCGTTTCCCGTCGTGCGCGGCGCGAGCCCCGGCTCGACGGGCTTTCTGCTCGACGGCACGCGCGTGCCGCTCCTTTATCACCTGCTCGCTGGACCGAGCGTGCTGCACCCCGAGCTCATCGAGGAGGTGCAGTTCTACGCGGGCGGCGCGCCGGTGCTCTACGGCGGCTACACGGCGGGCATCGTCGACGGCCGCACCCGGCGTGCGCGGAAGGACGAGTCGCTCATCGATCTCGACGTGAACCTGCTGCAGGCGGGCGGGCTGGTGCGGACGCCGATCCCGTTTCTCGACGCGACCGCGACCGTCGCAGCGCGAGTGGGCTACCCGGGCATCATTCTGAGCCTCGCGACCGATCAGGCGTCGCTGTCGTACTGGGACTACCAGCTGCGCCTCGACGGCGGCAACGCGAGGAACGGCTGGACCGTGTTCGCGTTCGGCGCACGCGACGAGCTCGACACCGTGGCACCGGACGCGGATCCGAACGCCGCTGACCCGCCGCTCACCCCCGCGCTCGTTCTGGGCTTCCATCGGCTCGATCTACGCGGACAACTGGGGGCCGGTCGCGTCGACACCACGCTCCGCGTCGTCGGAGGCCTGGACCGGACGACGGCCGCGGGCAGTGACATCACGTCGCTCACCCTCGAGCCGCAGGCGCGGGTGCGCTACCGGGCCGGCCCCGCCCTCGACGTGGTGGCGGGCCTCGAGGGCCTTGTCAAGGACACCTCGCAGGGTGACGGGGTCGCCGCCGGCCCCTTCGGCAACAGCGCCAGCATCGCGATGTTCACCGAGGACCTCTCGCGCCAGTACGTCGGTTCCGCGCTTGCCGAGATGCTGTGGCGGCCGACGCGCGACTGGCTGATCCGGCCGGGCGTGCGCGGCGACGTGTACTACGATGGCACGGCGCGCAAGCAGGCCGCCGATCCGCGTCTGACGCTGCGTTACCGCCTGCTCGACCGCGCGCTCGAGGGCGTGGCTTGGGGCGGCGACGAGGCCGCGGTGTGGCTCAAGGGCAGCGTTGGTCTCTACCACCAGCCGCCGCGCTTCTTCCTGCCGTTGCCGGGGCTCGACATCATGCCGCTCCGCTATGGCCTCCTGACCGCGGTGCAGTACGATCTGGGCGCCGAGGTGCCGCTCGGTGAGCACACGCACCTGACCGTCGATGGGTTCTTCAACGACATGGATCCGGTGGTGTTCGACCTGCAGGTGAACCGGCAGAGCGTCGGCGCCGCCGCGAATGGCTCACTCGTGCCGACCACGACCACCCCCGGTGACACCAGTGCGCAGATGACGCTCGATCGGTTGCTGCAGCAGCAGGTTGGGCGCGCGTATGGGGTCGAGGCGATGCTGCGGCGCGAGGCCAGGAGCGGCCTCTATGGCTGGATCGCCTACACGCTGTCGCTGTCGGAGCGCCAGAAGGACGGCCAGTTCGTCCCGTTCGACTTCGACCGCACGCACCTTCTCAACCTCGTCGGTGGCGTCCCGCTGCCGCGCAACTGGGAGCTCGGTGCCAGGCTGCAGTATCAGAGCGGCAGGCCCACCACGACCACCCTTGGCTACAACACCGCGCGCACGGACGGCTACTTTCGCATCGACCTGCGCATCGACAAGCGCGCCGTCTACCAGCGCTGGCTGTTCGACTTCTACGTCGACCTCACCAACGCCGCGCTCTTCCCCGAGGAGATCACCCCGGGGACGACCATCCGTTACGTGCTGCCCACGTTCGGGGTCCGGGGGCGGATCTAGCTTGGATCTGGATCGGGCTGTAGCGAAAAGCCCGCAGCCTGTAGCCTTCCTTGCGATGACTGGCTCCACCATCGACGCGCAGCTGCTCGACCTCATGCTCCGCGCGGGGTCGCGCTGGGTACTTTGGCTCCTGCTCGGGCTCAGCCTGGCCGCGATCGCGGTGATGCTCGAGCGGCTGTGGTTCTTCCTCGGGGAGCGCCGCCCTGAAGGCCAGCTGGAGGAGGCGCTCGAGGCCATGCGGCACAAGGGCGCGGCCGCTGCGCTCGGCGCCCTCGAGGGCGCGGCCTCGATGGACGCGGCCGTGGCGCGCGCGTGCCTGCACCACGCGGGAGACGGCGCCGACGCGGCGGCCGAGCACCTGGTCGCCACGCTCGAGACGGAGCGGCTGCGCTTCGAGCGCGGGCTCGCGTTCCTCGGTACGCTCGGATCGAACGCCCCGTTCGTGGGCCTGTTCGGCACCGTGCTCGGCATCATCCGCGCCTTCCATGACCTCGCCACCAGCCAGGCGCAGGGCACGCAGGCGGTGATGGCGGGCATCGCGGAGGCGCTGGTCGCGACCGGTGTCGGGCTCCTGGTGGCCTTGCCGGCGGTGGCGGCCTACAACGCGCTCACGCGCCACGTCGAGAGCAGCGCGTCGTCGGCCACCGCGCTCGGCCACCGCGTCCTCGGGCTGCTCAAGGCGGCACCCGGCGAGCGCCCCGCGGTGTCGTGATGGCCGGTGGGACCCGCCGGCGCGGGATCATCACGGACATCAACGTGACGCCTCTGGTCGACATCATGCTCGTGCTGCTGGTGATCTTCATGTTGACCGCCCACCTCATCGCCAGGCAGGCCATCGAGGTGGACCTGCCCAGGGCCGCGTCGGGCGCCGTCGTGCAGCCGACCACGCTGGCCATCACGCTCTCGCGCGAGGGCAAGCTGTTCCTCGGCGGCAAACCGATCGCGCCGGACGCGCTCGGACAGGCCGTGCGCGCTGCCGTGGCCAAGGATCCGAGGACGCAGGCGATGATCGCGGCCGACAAGAGCGTCTCGCACGGGCGCGTGGTTTGGGTGCTCGACCTGGTCAAGGCCCTCGGCGTGGGCTCGTTCGCCATCCAGATCGACCCGGCGGCGCTGCAGGCCCCGGGCCCGTAGGATCCTCGGGTTCGAGTGACCGAGTACCTCTGGCGCCTTTGCGCGTGCGCGGGGCTGTCGGCGATCGCGCACGCGGCGCTCGCCGGCGGCATGTCGCGCCTGCCCGCGCAGCTCCCGCCGGCGCGGCCCCGCTCGGTGAGCGTGCAGCTC
>JAHFDS010000693.1 GCA_023248855.1 Myxococcales bacterium | reverse complement strand
CGCGCGTCCCGCCGGCGTGATCGGCGTGCTCGGCGCAGGCAGCGTGCACGCCACCGCCCGACGCCTGCGCGATCTCGTGCGCGCGATGGACGCTCTGGGCGCCCACGCGCCGCTCCACTGGATCGTCCCAGGCGACCTCGACACCCAGCCGGCGGCGCGCGCCGCGAGCGCGATGGCGGCCGCGCTCGGCGCGGAGCGTCCCGACCTCGCCGGGACCGTCATCGCCGATGCCGGCGCCGAAGGTGGCGGAGGCATCGATGCGACGGCGGCGATCGGCGGGATCGCCCTCGGCCGCGCGGAGCCTGTGCTCGTGCGCGACCGGCGCCTGTGGGCGCTGCGCTGGATGCCCTGGACCGACGACATCGCGCCCTCGCCCTCGCCCCCGCCAGGGCACGCGCACGTGGTCGTGGGCACCGGTGGTGTCGCGCAGGCGATCGCGCGACGGCTGCTCCGGGCCGGTGCGCGGGTGACGCTGCTCGGTCGCGCGCCAAGCGCGCCCCTCGGCGAGGTCTCATACGTGCAAGCGGATATATTCTTCCGCGAGCCCCTCGAGCAGGCGCTCGCGGCCGTCGCCTGTGCGCACGGTCCGCTCGCCGCGGTCTGGCACGCCGCAGGCCACGCGCTCCTTGGCTCGCTCGCGATGCGCACCGACGAGGACCTCGACGCCGTCCTCGCGCGCGTCGACGGCTTGGCCGCGCTGGCGGTGGCCCTCGACCAGCACCCCTCCGCTGCGGTGACGCTCATCTCGTCCGTCGCCGCCGTCAGCCCGCAGCTCGGGCGCGGGCTGGTCGACTACGCGGGCGCGTCCGCGGCGGCGCTGGCGCTCGCGGCGCGTGAACGCGCCCGAGGTCGGGCCTGGCGTGCCGTGGCCTGCACGCTCTTCGGGGACACGGGGCTCGGCCGCGTCGAGGGGGCCGCGACGTTGCCCGTGCGCGCGCTCGATGCCGACGACGTGCTCGGCGCGATCGATCGCCTGTGGACCGCAGCCCCGGGCGATGCCGTCGTCGCGCACGAGGAGGACCTCCTTTCGCCGCCGGAGCGCTCCGAGCCCCCGGCGCCGCACCCGCAGTCCCTCGAAGCGGGCACCGCGCCCGAGCACGCCACCGACTCCGCCGCGCTCCAGGCCCTGGTCGCGCAGGCGCTCGGTCGCGCGCCCGGCGAGATCGACCCCGACGCGCCGTTCGCCACGCTCGGCCTGGAGTCGCTCGTGGCCGTGGACCTCGCCCGCGAGCTCGAGCGACGCAGCGGCGCCACCCTGCCCTCGACCTTGCTCTTCGAGGCCGACACCCTCCGCAAGCTGGCCGCTGCGCTGGCCGACCGTTCGCCGATCCCGCCGGCTCCTGCGGTGGCGGCAGCCCCCGAAAGCGAGCTCGCCCTGTCCCCCGTGCAGGAGACATTCTACGCGACCCAGGCCTTCGTGCCCGAGCTCCCGGCCGCGATCTACCTGCGCGTCGATCTCGCGGGCCCCCTCGACGGCGACTGCCTGGCACGCGCCTTCGCACGGATCGCGACGCGCCACGACGCGCTCGGCGTGACCTTCGCCCGCGGCCGCGACGGCCCCGTGCAGCGCTTGCGCACGACCAGCATCCCACCGCTCGAGCTCGCGGAAGGGGGCGACGCCGACGCGATCGAGCGTGCGCTGCTCGATCATCGCTTCGATCTCGCGACCGGGCCGCTCGTGCGCGCCGTCGCCATCCCGGGGACCGCCGGCAGCATCTTGCTCGTCGTGCACCACATCGTCGCCGACGGGTGGAGCGCGCAGCATCTCATCGAGGAGCTCCTCCTTGCGCACGAGGCGCTGGTGGCGGGGCGTGAGCCGGTGCTGCCGCCGGTGCCGGCGCTCGCGGACCTCGTGGCCGCCGAGCGCGTGCGCGCGGCCTCCGCCGAGGCCGTCGACGACGCTCGCGTGCTGTCTGGCGCGCTCGAGGGCGCTCCGACGGCGCTCGCCCTGCCCTTCGACGGCGATCCGACCGGCCTGCCGCGGGGTCCCGTGCACCTCCTCCAGCGCGCCTTCGACGGGTGGCCGGCCCTCGAGGCGCGCGCCCGTACCCTGGCCGTCTCCCCCTTCCAGCTCCTGCTCGCGGGCTACGCCCGGGCGATCGCCCGCTGGTCCGGCGAGAGCGATGTGGTCATCCGCGTGGCGCAGGCGCGCCGCTCGCTCCCGCTCGCGCACGTCGGACGCGCGGTGGCGCCGCTCGCGGACTCGCTGCCAGTGCGCATCCGCGACGCGCGCGCACCCCTCACCGAGCTCGCCCTGGCCGCCCGCGCCGCGGTCACCCTCGCGCAAGCGCACGATCGCACCTCCTCGATGACGCTCGCGCGCCTCGGCGCCCGCAAGCACGTCGGGCCGCGCGGGCTCTCGGCCGCCGGCCTCTCGTTCCCGAGCTTCCAGCCGCCCACGCGCATCGGCGCGCTCGAGGTGATCGCCCAACGCGCGGCGATCGGCGCGGCGTTCACGCAGCTCTCGGTCGTGGCGTGGCCGTTCCGCGGGCGCCTCGAGCTGGCGTTCTCCTTCCTGGACAGCCTCTTCCAGCGCGCCACCATCGAGCGCCTCGCGGGCGAGCTATGCGACGTGCTCGGCGAGATCGCCGCGGGACGCGAGGCGGTCACGAGGCCTCGGCTCCCGCTGCCGGCGCTGCCGGACGGCGCGGTCGTCCACGCGCGCATCCTCGCCCGCGCCGCCGAGCGACCGCGAACGGCCGCGCTCGTGCTCTCGGAACGCACGCTCGACTACGGCGAGCTCGCCGCGCGCGTGACCTCGCTGGCCGAGG
>JAHFDS010000276.1 GCA_023248855.1 Myxococcales bacterium | reverse complement strand
CGGCCACCAGCGCCGCCTCCGGCGGGGCGTCGAGCCACGGCAGCGCGCGCGCGGTGGTTCCCGCGCCGAGCGTCAGCAGGGTGGCTTCCGCGAGGTGGAGGCGTCGCACCTCGGGCGCGTCGTGCGCCGCGCGGGCGTCGTGATCGGCGCGCGTGTAGAGCCGGAGGGCCCGTCCGGGGGCCAGCCTGCCGGCGCGACCTGCGCGCTGCGTGGCCGAGGCCTGCGAGACCCTCCCCAGCGACAGCGAGGGCAAGCCCGTCCACGGCGAGCACGCGGCGAGGCGCGCGAGGCCGGAGTCCACCACGGCCGTCACGCCCTCGATGGTCACCGACGTCTCGGCCACGTTGGTCGACAGGATCACCTTCCGCCGTGGGCCCGGCCGCACCACGCGCGCCTGCTCCGCCAGCGGCAACTCGCCGTGCAACGCGAGCACGTCGAGGGCGTGGGCCGCCGCGGTCTCCGCGAGCGCCTCTCCCGCGCGCCGGATCTCGGCCGCCCCGGGCAGGAACACCAGCACGTCGCCCGCCGGCCCCTCGCGAAGAATTCGCCTGACCGCATGCATTACCTGCTCGTCGAGCGGGCGCTCGCTCGGCCGCTCCGCGTGCTCGATGGCCACCTCGAAGCACCGCCCCTCGCTGGTCAGGATCGGCGCTCCGAGGTGCATCGCCACGGGCGCAGCGTCCAGCGTCGCCGACATGACCACGAGGCCAAGGTCCGGGCGCGCGCCGCGCCGCAGCCTCGTCAGGAGCGCGAGCGCGAGGTCGCCGTCGAGGTGCCGCTCGTGGAACTCGTCGAGCACGACGCACGCGACCCCTGGCAGAGTCGGCGCCGAGAGCAGCCTCCGCAGGAGCACCCCCTCGGTGACGAAGCGCACCCGGGTCCGAGCGCTCGATCGCTCCTCGAACCGCACCGCGTAGCCGACGCGCTCGCCGGGCTCCTCGCCCAGCTCCTCCGCCACGCGCCTGGCGGCGAGCAGAGTCGGCAGCCGGCGCGGCTGCAGCACCAGGACCTCCCCCGTGTCCGCGTTGCCCGCCGCCAGCAGCGCTTGAGGCACCCGCGTCGTCTTGCCCGCGCCAGGCGGCGCCTGGATCACGACCGCACCGTGCATGCCGAGGGCCGCGACCACGTCGGGCAAGAGCGGATCGATGGGGAGCGCTCGCGCGGGCATCTCTGTCAGGGACTCTAGCCGGGGCTGCAGCGTCCCTTCTCGAGAAGCAGGTCACCAAGTCGTGGTCGGGGCACGGTCGAGTAGGATAGTCGAATGTCCGAAGGACCGCCGCGCCTGGGTGACCTGCTGGTCGAGCGAGGCCTCGTGACCAGGGAGCAGCTCACGCGCGCCCTCGACGAGCAGGTCAACGGACCCAGCGAGCCGGTGGGCCAGATCCTGGTGCGCCTCGGCTTCGTCAGCGAGCGAGACATGGCCCAGATCCTGGAGCTGACCGGCAAGCGGCGGTCCTTGCGGGACGTCCTCCTGCGCCGGGGCCTGGTCGATCTGCGACGGCTGGCCGCGGGCGAGGAGGCCGCGAAGCGCCAGGGCATGCGGCTCGAGACCGCGCTCTTGCGGCTCGGTTACGCCACCGAGCAGCAGGTCTCCGAGGCCATCGCCGAGCAGCACGACCTGCCCTTCGTCCAGGTCGAGCCGAAGCGGATCGATCCCGCGCTGGCGGGGCTCATCAGCCTGCCGTTTGCGCAGGCCCACAAGCTCGTGCCCATCCGTCGGGACGGTGGTTCCCTGGTGCTGGCCGCCTCGCAGGCGCTGCCGGTGCACGAGCAGCGGGAGCTGGAGCGGGTCGTTCGTCTCGGGATCCGCTGCGTCATCGCCACGCCCAGCAACGTGGTCGCCGCCCAGCAAGCGCTCTACGGGACCATCGCGCGGCGGCTCACGACGCGTCCGCCGGAGGAAGCCAAGGACCTCGAGTCGGACACCAACATCCAGCGCATCCTGAGCGAGGGAGACGACGACGCGGACGACGACGAGCCCGAGGCCGACAAGGAGATCCAGAGCGTCAGCGAGCGCGACAGCCTGCTCGTCAAGATCGTCAACCGGCTCATCAACGACGCGCACCAGATGCGCGCCAGCGACATGCACATCGAGCCGCAACCCGGGCGGCAGGACGTCCTCGTACGCTTCCGCATCGATGGGCAATGTCGCGTCTATCAGCGCATCCCGTTCCGTTACAAGCTCGCGATGGTGTCCCGGCTGAAGATCCTCGCGGGTCTCGACATCGCCGACCGCCGGAGGCCGCAAGACGGCAAGATCCACTTCACGCGCATCCCCGGGCTCGAGCTCCGCGTCGCCACCATGCCCACCGCGGGCGCCCTCGAGGACGTGGTCGTGCGCCTGTTGCCCACTGGGGCGCCGGCCGGGTTCGACAAGCTAGGGCTCACGGAGCGCTCGGTTCGCCTGCTCGAGCAGGCGATCACCAAGCCGCACGGGCTCGTGCTCCTGGTGGGACCGACCGGCTCGGGCAAGACCACCACGCTGCACTCGGCGCTGCGCCACATCAACCGGCCCGAGATCAAGATCTGGACCGCGGAGGATCCCGTCGAGATCACGCAAGTCGGCCTCCGGCAGGTGCAAGTCAACCCGCGCATCGGCCTGACCTTCGCCGCGGTGCTGCGCAGCTTCCTCCGCCTCGACCCCGACGTGATCATGGTCGGCGAGATGCGTGAC
Source organism: Myxococcales bacterium (assembly GCA_023248855.1). Classification (GTDB taxonomy): domain Bacteria; phylum Myxococcota_A; class Polyangia; order JAHFDS01; family JAHFDS01; genus JAHFDS01. Next base: position 8,223 of record JAHFDS010000276.1, on the reverse strand, counting down.
CTCGAGACGGCGGGAATGGCCCTCGAGGCCGCCCTCACCGGCCACCTCGTCTTCTCGACCCTGCACACGAACTCGGCGCCTGAGACCGTCACGCGGCTCCTCGAGATGGGGCTCGACCCGTTCAGCTTCGCAGACTCCTTGAATGGCATCGTCGCGCAGCGCCTCGTGCGCACCTTGTGCGCGTGCCGCCAGATCCGTCCGGCGAACCCGCAGGAAAGGCAGCTGCTTTGCGAGGAGTTCGGGGCACCGGAGTCGATCGTGGAGGGCTTCGTCGGTGCCGAGCTGCAGATCGGGACGCCGAAGGGCTGTCCCGAGTGTGGCGAAACCGGCTACCGCGGTCGCATCGGTATCCACGAGGTGCTGCTCAGCAGCGACGCGATCGCCGCGCTGGTGCGGCGCCGTGCCGATGTGGCCGAGCTGCGCGCCCGCGCGATCGACGAGGGCATGCTCAGCCTGCGACGAGACGGCATCCTCAAGGTCTTCCGCGGCATCACGACGCCGCAGGAGGTCCGCGCCGTCACGATGCGATAGCCGGCGCGCAGAGGTCGAGCTCGCCCGAGAAGACGAGCCGCGCGGGCCCGCGCATGGTGACGCTCGAGAGGTCCTGGGCCACCGTGATGCCGAGTGGGCCTCCCGGCAGCTCGACGGTGATCTCACGGCCGCGTGGAGCACGCCCCGTCAGGGTGGCCGCCACCGCCGTGGCGCAGGCGCCTGTGCCGCAGGCGAGGGTGATTCCACACCCGCGCTCCCACACCACGAGCTCGATGCGTCCACCGCGCACGCGCGCGAACTCGGCGTTGGTGCGGCGCGGGAACGACGGGTGGCGCTCGAGCGCGGGCCCGAACTGCTCCGCCAGCCCCCTCGGGTCCTCCCCATCTCCCACGAAGATCACCGCGTGTGGGTTGCCCATGGACACGCCGGTGATCGAGAACCGTCGCGCCTCGCGTGGCCCCGCGAGCTCGATGGCCTCGTCGAGCACCCCACCCGCGGGGCCCTGCATCGGCAGCTCCGCCCGCTCCATCCTGGGTCTTCCCATGTCCACCGCGACGGATTCACACAGGCCATCCGCTCCCGCGAGCACACGACAGTCGAGCCGTCCCGCTCCTGTGTCGATCGCCAGCGTGGCCTTTTGGATGGCGCCCCCGGGGAGCGCCCCATCGTGCAGCGCCTTGGCGACGCAGCGAATGCCGTTGCCGCACATCTCCGCCTCGCTTCCGTCGGCGTTGATGACGATCATGCGGGCGTCGGCGCCAGGGCTCGCAGGTGGCAGGACGCCCAGCACCCCGTCGGCGCCGACCCCGCGGTGACGGTCGCACAAGCGGGCGGCGATCTCGGGATCGATGGGGGAAGGTGTGATCGGCCCCTCTCGCAGGTCGACCACGACGAAGTCGTTGCCGAGCCCCTCGTACTTGAAGAACCGCATGGGCACAGGAGCTCGGAATCCGGCAGCTAGTGCTTGGGCGTTTCGGGCGGCTTGGGCATTTCGGCGGCCTTCTTGGGCTCCTCCGCCTTCTTGGGCTCCTCCGCCTTCTTGGGCTCTTCAGCCTTCTTCTCGCCCGAAGGCGCGGGAGCCCCGCCACCCGCGGGAGCCGCTGCGCCCGCAGCGCCGGGCTCGGAGGAGCTCGGCGGCATCGCCGCCTTGTTGGCCTCGTCCTCCTTGGCCTTGGCCTCCTTCGCCTCCTTGTCCTTCTTGGCCTTCTCGGCCTCGGCCTGCTTCTTCTGGCTGAGCTGCTGCAGGCGCGATGAATCGGTGTGCGTCGCGAGGAACGCCAGCGACACCGAGGTGATCATGAACGCGAACGCGCTGCCGGCGGTCAGCTTGGTGAGAAAGTTGCCCGCACCCGAGCCGCCGAAGACGGTCTGGCCGCCACCGCCGCCGAACGACAGGCCCATACCGCCGCCACGCCCCGCTTGCAGGAGCACGACGAGAATGAGGAAGAGACACACGAACACATGGACGATCGTCAGAAACACCTGGAGCATGACCGCTACTTTCCCTTCTCGATGGCGGCCCGCGCGATCGCGACGAACTGGTCCGCGACCAGCGAGGCTCCGCCCACCAGCGCACCGTCGATGTCCGGTTGCGCCATCAGCTCGACTGCATTGCTCGGCTTGACGCTGCCGCCGTATTGGATTCGCATCCCGGTCGCGATGGCGCCATACATCGCGGCCAGCTTCCCTCGGATGAACGCGTGGACCTCCTGGGCCTGCGCCGGGCTCGCGTTCCTGCCGGTGCCGATGGCCCACACCGGCTCGTAGGCGATGGTCACGCGGGTGGCCTCGGCCGCGCCGATCCCGGCGAGGGATCCGTCGAGCTGCGCGCCCACGCGGTGCATGGTCTCCCCTGCTTCGCGCTCGCCGAGCGTCTCGCCGACGCACACGATGGGCGACAGACCCGCTCGCAGCGCCGACTTGGTCTTGACGGAGACCGCCTGGTCGAGCTCACCGAACAGCTGCCGCCGCTCGCTGTGCCCAAGGATCACGAAGCGCGCGCCCGCCTCGTACAGCATGGGCGCGGAGATCTCGCCGGTGAACGCGCCCTGGTCCTCCCAGTGGCAGCTCTGACCGGCCACGCCGATCTGCGTGCCCTCGAGGCGCTTGACCACCGCAGCGATCGCGGTGAACGGGGGCGCCACCGCGACGTCGATCGTCCCGGCGCGCGTCGCCATCCCGAGCGTGTTCTTGAGCTCGGTCACGAGCGCGACCGCATCGGCGATCGTCTTGTGGCACTTCCAGTTTCCGCAGACGAAAGGAATCCTGCCCACCCTCACACCTCCAGCGCCTGCACGCCCGGCAGGCGCTTGCCCTCGAGCAGCTCGAGCGACGCACCGCCTCCGGTCGACAGGTGCGTGATCCCCGCCGCCAGGCCGGCCTGCTGCACCGCGGCCACCGAGTCCCCGCCGCCCACGACCGAGAACGCCCCGGAGTCCGCCACCGCCTTGGCGATCGCGAACGTCCCTTGCGAGAACGGCACCTTCTCGAACACGCCCATGGGACCATTCCACACGATGGTGCGCGCCCGCGCGAGCCGGTCGGCGAAGCCGCGCGCGCTCTCGGGGCCGATGTCGAGCGCCATCAAGCCCGCCGGCACGGCGTCCGCGCCGACCACCTGACCGGTCGGCGCATCGAGCCCGAGGGCCGCGACCGCGTCGCGCGGCAGCAGCACTTCCTTGCCCGCCTGCTCCGCCTTCTTGAGGAAGGCGCGCGCGAGCGGGAGCTTGTCCTCCTCCACGCGCGAGGCGCCGACGTCGCCGCCCCTGGCCTTGACGAAGGTGTTCGCCATCGCGCCACCGATCACGAACGCATCGACGCGGGCGAGCAGGTTCTCGAGGACCCCGATCTTGTCCGAGACCTTGGCGCCGCCGACGACGGCGACGAACGGGTGCTCGACCTCGCCGAGCAGCCGACCGAGCATCTGCAGCTCCCGCAGCATGAGCAGGCCCGCGCCGCGCGCCTTGACGTGCGTGACCATCCCCACCGTCGAGGCGTGCGCCCGGTGTGCGGTGCCGAAGGCGTCGTTGACGTACACGTCGCAGTAGCTCGCCAGCGCCCGCGCGAACCCGTCGTCGTTGGCCTCCTCACCGGGGTGGAAGCGCAGGTTCTCGAGGAGCGCGATCTGGCCCTCGCGAAGGTCGGACACTACCTTGCGTGCGCCGTCGCCGGCCGGCTCGTCCGCGAGCACGACCTCCCGCCCGATCAGCTCCGCGAGCCGCGCGCCCACCGGCTCGAGCGACTCCTTCGGATCCGCCTTGCCCTTGGGTCTGCCGAGGTGCGAGCCCAGCACGACCCGGGCGCCGCGCTCGAGCGCGTGTCGGATCGTGGGCAGCGACTCGCGGATCCGCGTGTCATCGGCCACGCCGCGCGCCGGCGTGAGCGGCACGTTGAAGTCGACGCGGATGAACACGCGTCGCCCCTCGATTGGCAACTCTGCGATGCTCTGGATCGTCACGAGAGCTAGTACCCCTTGTCGATGACGAACTTCGCGAGGTCGTAGAGGCGCTGCGCGTAGCCGCTCTCGTTATCGTACCAGGCGAAGACCTTGGTCAGCTCGCCGGTAGACATCGTCTGCTCGAGATCCACCGTCGCCGAGTGGGCGTCGCCGTTGAAGTCGAGGCTGACGAGCGGCTCGCTGGTGACCGCCAGGATGCCCTTTAGCGATCCGGCCGCCGCCTTCGTGAAGGCCGCGTTCACCTCGTCGCGCGTCGCCTTCTTCTCGAGGCGCACCACGAGATCGACCACCGAGACGTTCGGCGTCGGCACTCGGATCGACGTGCCGTCGAGCTTGCCCTTGAGCGCCGGCAGCACCTCGCCGATCGCCTTGGCCGCCCCGGTCGACGTCGGGATCATGTTCAGCGCCGCCGCGCGCGCCCGTCGCAGGTCCTTGTGCTCGAGGTCGAGCGTGCGCTGATCGTTCGTGTACGAGTGGATCGTCGTCATCTGCCCGACCACGATGCCGAAGGCCTCGTGGAGCACCTTCGCCACCGGCGCCAGGCAGTTGGTCGTGCACGACGCGTTGGAGATCACGTGGTGCCTGGCGCGGTCGTACTGCTCGAGGTTGATGCCGCACGCGAGCGTCACGTCGGGCCCCTTGGCCGGGGCGCTGATCAGCACCTTCTTCGCGCCGCCCTCGAGGTGCTTGCCTGCGCCTTCGCGATCGGCAAAGCGCCCGGTGCACTCGAGGACGACCTCGACGCCGTGCTGCTTCCAGGGGATCTTCGCGGGATCCTTCTCGGCCGTGATGACGATCTTGCGCCCGTTGACGAGGATGCCGCCGTCTGTCGCCTCGACCGTGCCGTCGAAGCGTCCGTGCACCGAGTCGTACTTGAGCAGGTGCGCCAGCGTCTTCGGATCGGTGAGGTCGTTGATCACCGCGACCTCGAGGTTCGGGGACTGCGTCTTCGCGCGCAGCACGCCGCGCCCGATGCGACCGAAGCCGTTGATGCCGATCCGAGTGGCCATCTGCAATCTCCTTTTGTTCTTGCCTGCGCAGGTTGCGTTTGCGCGTTTCGCGTAGAGGCGCGGCCGCGCGCCGGGGACCCGGGGATACACCCAGAGACCCGCGCAGGCAATCAGTTTTTCAGGAAGAGGATGGACGGCGGGAGCGGGAGCGAGACGGGGGTGCGGCGCGCGCTACGCGCCTACTGGGCGGCGGCTTCCTCGGCCGGCCGCTCGTCCTTCATCTCGCTCGTGACGAGGCTGATGAGCTCGCTCGAAAGTGCCACGATCTGCTTGGGATCGTAGCCGTGCTGGCGCAGCTCCTTGTACATCGACTTCGCGATGATCTTCACCGCGCGCTCACGGGAGGGCGCGGCGGCGGCACTACGCAGGGCTTCGGACATGGTCCGCGAAGGCTGCACGTGTGATGCCACGCGCAGGAGGGCCACAACTGTTCGCAATGACTCTAGGTCCGACCAGATCGAGTGCGTAGCGTATTACCCAAGAGGCGCCCAGGAGCCGTGTCGCTGCGAAGTCGAGTACGCACCGCGAAGCCACGATGAAACCATTGAGAAGCATTGACGAAACAATCGTGGTCAGCTCTCGTCGTCGGGCTCGGCGTCCTTGGGCTCCTTGTCCTTGTCCTTGTCACGGGCACCGCGCTTGACCGAGACCTTGCGCTTGACCTCGCTCTTGACGCCGGTGCCCGCTTCGTTGGGGATGAGGCGGACCTCGGTCTTGATCTCGAACGAGACGCTGGTCAGCACCTTGACCATCTCCTCGTGGAGGTTCAGCCGATCGAGCCACTCCGAGAAGACCTGGCCAATGATCCGGTAGAGCTCGTCCTTGGACGAGCTCGCCTGCTGCATCAGGTAGCCTGCGACTTCCTTCGGGAGCTCGGAGGCCACCTTGCGGATGCTGTCCTCGCCGGTCATCGCCCCGACTCCCGCCTGGACGGCGCGCTTGAGCACGTCGGGCAACAGGGCCTGGAGTCGGTCGCGCAGGCGCTCCTCGTCGAACGGCGGCGCGCTCGCCGCGCGGCCTTCCTCGTGCCGGGATGCGCGATCGTCGGAATCGGCCATGTTCTTCTGGTACGCCCCACGACGCGACGAGTCAAGGGTGCTCGCGCCGCCTTCGCCGCAGGTCGGGGCGCGCGGAGCTTGACGTGTATACTCTGCCCGATGGCCGGGCCGGTCGAAGCAACCGTCGCAGGCGAGCCGGCACCGGCAGCCGGGCCGATGCCCCCCGTGACCGAGGAGCACCCGCCGCCGCTCCGGATCGCTCACCCGACCCGCACGCCCGATCCGCCCCCCACGAAGGCGGGCGCCGTGCCCAAATCGATGCGCTTCTGGCACGCATACTGGGTCACGTGGGTGGTCGTCTTCTCGTACCTGTCGGTCAGGCTCCAGGCCCGCTTCCGCTCACACGAGGCGATCGAGCGACTCCTCTACGCGAAGCACCGCAAGAACGCGCGGCGGATCGAGCGCACCATCTCGAGGCTGCAGGGCCTGTTCATCAAGGTCGGTCAGCTGATCTCGATCCTCACGAACTTCCTGCCCGAGGAGTTCAGGAGCGAGCTCGAGGGCCTGCAAGACAAGGTGCCGGCCCGGCCCTACAAGGACATCGAGGCCCGCATCCGCGAGGAGCTCGGTGGCAAGGGGCCGCGCGAGCTGTTCGCGGAGTTCGACGAGCGGCCGGTGGCGAGCGCTTCGATCGGCCAGGTGCATCGCGCGCGGCTGCACGATGGCGCCGAGGTCGCGGTCAAGGTCCAGTACCCGGACATCGAGGAGATCGTCCGCATCGACCTCAAGACCTTGAAGTTCATCTTCCGCGTGATCTCGTGGTTCGTGCCGTACCACGGCCTCGACCAGGTCTACCGGGAGATCCGCGAGATGATCCTGGCGGAGCTCGACTTCCGTGAGGAGGCGCAGAACGTCGCGCGCATCTCGGCCAACTTCAAGGGGCGCGCGGACATCTGCTTTCCGCGGGTGATCGCCGAGCTGTCGACGGCGCGCGTCCTGACCACCGAGTGGATCGACGCGGCCAAGGTGTCCGACCGGCTGCGCCTCGAGGCCGAAGGCATCTGCCGAAAGCAGCTGGCGCGCCTGGTGGTGTCGGCCTACTGCCAGCAGATCTTCTCGGACGGCGTCTACCACGCCGATCCGCACCCGGGGAACTTGCTCGTCATGCCCGGCCCGAGGCTGGTCTTCCTCGACTTCGGCGCGACCGCCGTGGTGTCCGAGCGCATGCGGCAGGGGCTCATCCAGTTCCTGCAGGGGGCCCTGGCTCGCGACACCAAGAAGCTCGTGGGCGCGATGCGGCAGATGGGCTTTATCGCCAAGAACGCCGACCCACGCATCCTCGATCGCATCGTCGAGTTCTTCCACGAGCGGTTCCAGGACGAGATCACGATCGACAGCTTCTCGCTCAAGGACGTCAAGGTGAACCCGGAGCGCGCGCTCGAGAGCCTGGCGGACCTGCGCAAGCTCGACGTGGGCCTGCGCGAGCTGACCGCGCAGTTCCACGTGCCCAAGGAGTGGATCCTCCTCGAGCGCACGATCCTCCTGCTGATGGGTCTTTGCACCGAGCTCGACCCCGAGATGAACCCGATGTCGGTCATCCGGCCGTACCTCGAGGCGTTCGTGCTCGGCAAGAACGGCGACTGGCAGACGCTGGTCGTCGACGCGGGCAAGGAGCTCATGATGGACGCGGTCGCCCTGCCGGCCGACATCAAGCGCTTCGTCAACCGGGCGCAACGCGGCGAGCTCGAGGTCACGTTCCGCGGCCTCGACGAGAACACGCGCGTGCTCTACGCGCTCGGCCACCAGGTCATCTACACGCTGGTCGGCCTCGGCGCCGCGGGCGCCTATCTGGTCCTGTCCGGCCGCGGCGATCGACACGGCGCTGATGTCGCGAGCGTCATCGGCTATGGTTCGGGCACTCTCTTGCTGCTCTCCATGCTGAACACGCGAAACAAGCTCAGACGCAGACGGTGACCCGAGCCGACCGCCGACACCTGACAGCCGACCGCCGGATCGGAGGGAAGGGCCTCGTGGTCGCGGCGGTGTGGGGGCTCGCGTGCGCGCCGAAGGTGACGCCGCCGGCGCGCTCGGCGATCGAGGCGCAGGCGCAGATGGACGAGGCCGCTCGGCGAGCGCACGCCGGCGACGAGCGCGGCGCGGCGGCGTCCTACGGGCGGGTGCAGTCGGATTCTCCGCGCGTGCAGGCGCGCGCGATGGTGCGCGCCGCGCAGGCGCTGCTACACGCGGGCGACCTCGACCAGGCGGA
>JAHFDS010000275.1 GCA_023248855.1 Myxococcales bacterium | reverse complement strand
CAGCGATGACCAGAAGAAGGAGCTCCTCGAGTCGATCCTCGGCGTCGAGGTGCTCTCCCGGGCGCGAGAGCTCGCGAAGAAGGACCTCCGCGCCAGAGAGGCAGCGCTTGCCCGCATCGAGGGACGGTGCCGCGCGCTCGCCGAACAGATCGCCTGGCTCGAGCGCCAGCGCGACGAGCAGACCGGCCGAGCAGCCACCTGGGCCTCGGATCATGCCGCGCGGCTGGCGTCCATGGAGGCACGGCGGCTGGCCCTGGTGGTCGAGGCGGAGGCGCACGCCGCCCGCGAGCCGCTGCTCGGCGCGCCTGTCGAGCTGAGGCTCGCCGATGAGGCGCGCGTAGCGTGGCAGGATGCGGATCGCCTCGCGCGAAAAACCGATGGCACGTTCGAGCGCCGGCTCGCGGGCGCGCGATCCGAGGAGAGCGCGGCCGTGGCGCTCCTGCGTCACCTGCGCGAAGACGTCGCCCGCTTCGACGTTCTGGGAGACACCTGCCCGGTCTGCACCCAGCGCATTGCTCCCGAGGTGCGTGCCATCCACCTGACTTCGGTGGAAGAGCAGATCGCCGAGCAAGCCTCGCGCGTGCTCGCGGCCCGGCGCATCCTCGCCGAGATCGCGGCAGAACGCCAGATCGCCCAAGAGGAAGCCGCTCGCATCAGCGATCGGCTGGAGACCCGTGCCCGTGAGGCGAGCGCGAAGGCAGAGGCCGGGCGTCTCGCCTGCGCACAGCAGGCCGGATGGCTTCGCGAGCGCGACGTACTGAGACGCCGCGAAGTGGAGCTGCGTGGGCAACACGAGGCGCTCGTCGCCGAGCAGAACGCCCACGAGGAGCTCGCGGAGAGGGCGGCGAATGAATGCCGGACCAAGTCCGCCGAACTCGAGGCCGCCGACCTCGAGCGGGCTCGCATCGTCGCCGAGCGCGATCGGCTGGCCTTCTGGGACGAGGGCTTCGGCCCGCGAGGCCTCAAGTCCTACCTCCTCGACACGGTGCTGCCCATCCTCAACGCGCGGGCGCGCTTCCACGGCGAGCTGCTCACCGGCGGAGCGCTGTCGGTGCAGTTCTCCACCGTGACCGAGAAGGACGGTGACCTCGAGGACCGCTTCTCGATCCAGATCACGCACCGCAGCGGCGTGGACAGCTACGCGCTCCTCTCGGGCGGCGAGCGCCAGCGCGTGAACCTGATCATCAACCTGGCGCTACAGGACCTGGTCGCCAGCCGCGCCGCCCGGCCCCTGCCGTTCGCCATCTACGACGAGGCGTTCGAGGGCCTCGATCGCACGGGCGTCGAGGCCGCGGTGGCCGTGCTCGCCGAGGCGGCGCGGAGCAAGGACCTGGTGCTCGTGGTGACGCACCAGGACGCCCTACGAGACCTGTTTGCCCACGAGCTGCGCGTCGTCTGCGAGCGCGGCGGCTCGTTCGTCGAGACCGTGAGCTGAGGAGAGACCATGCGCGTGTACACCGGACATCAGATCGAGGACCGCCGAGGGGCATTCTTCGTATTCGCCAAGAGCAAGCAGCAGGCCATCGACTTCCTCGCCGGCGAGGACATCGAGGTCGACGAGGCCAGCCTCAAGCTGGTCAAGGCGCCCGGCGCCATGCTGTTCCGCACCGCCGGGGCGCGCCGCCCGCCCGAGCCCGAGGGCGTCTGCTTCGAGGGCGAGCTCCCCGACTGGAGCGCGCAGCCATGAGCCGCCGCATCTCCCCGGGCCGAGCCCGTCGACAGCGCGCCGAGGAGGCGGACCGCGTCCTCGGCGCGGTGTTCCGCGAGTTCCTCGCCATCCCCGAGGTACGCGCCTACCTCGACCAGTGGACGATCCACATCGACGCGGTCGCGCAGCCGCCCATCCAGATCAGGCGCGCAGAGCCGAAGGAGTCCGCCGATGGGCGCGCGCAGCCGTAGGAAGGGTGCCCGCGCCGAGCTGGAGGTCTGCCGCCTGTTCCAGCGCGCGCTCGGCGGCAAGTGGTCCCGCGTCCCGCTCTCCGGCGGCTGGGCCAACCGCGCCGAGTTCCACACCTGCGGCGATGTGATCACGACGCTGCCCGACTTCCCGTTCACGATCGAGGTGAAGTGCGTCGAGGGCTGGCACCTCGAGCAGCTGCTGACCTCGCCCGAGAAGTGCCCACTCTCTACTTGGTGGCACCAAGCCCATCGTCAGGCCGAGGAGGCGGGCAAGAAGCCGCTGCTCATCTTCACGCGCAACTTCCAGCCCTTGCTCGCAATGCTTCGTGCGTCCGACCTGGGGCTCTTGCCGTTGGCCGCAACGCGCTCAGCTCGGTTCGACTTGGTCGATGAGGACTTGCTGATACTTCTGCTCCCTTGCCGGTGGTCGCGTTCCCGCTCATTGAGCCGCTCGATCGCGTCCGATCCCTCTCGCCTCGCGAGTGCTCGGCTCAATCGCAGGGGGGCGTGCACGTTCCGGTCCGAAACCTGAGGGTGTGGGTTCCGGCACCTGCCCACACACCCTTCCATCGAGTCATTGGGCCAGGCACTAGCGATCCGAGACTGCTCACCCAAGCGAAGGAGCAGGAAGATGAGCAAGTCCGCAGCCGCCCACAGCATTCCGTCCGTGACCCCCGACCGACTGGTCCCCGTTACCGAGGTCGAGCTGGCCGCCCTCAAGCGCGACCGCGCCCTCCTCGAGGACCTCAAGGTCCAGGCCCAGGCGCTCTCCAAGAACCTGGACGGCCGCGAGGAGGACCTCATCACCCGCATCGAGGCCGGTGCCGAGATCGTTGGCGACCTGCGTCCAACCGTCCGGATCGCGTCCCGGAAGTCGATCAGCTGGCAGAGCGCGCTGGCTGCCCTCGCCAAGCGCGTTGGCCTCGACGACAAGGAGGAGATCCGGCTGGTCAAGGACCAGGCTCCGGTCTCCTTCCAGAAGGAGCTGCAGATCCCGTAGCGCCGAGCGGGCGCGTGGCCCACCCCAACGTCGGGTGGCCACGCCTCGCCCGGAGGGCGCCGGCATGCGGGTCGCTGCCTTCGATCTCGCCGCCTACCTCGCCGAGCGCGCGGCCGCCGCCCGAACCGCCGATGCCACGGGCGAGTGGTGCCTGCCGTGCCCGCGCTGCGGCGGCCGGGATCACCTCTACGTCAACGTCGAGAAGCGCTGCGGCCACTGCTTCCGGTGCGACTGGTCCCCTGGCCTCCTCGACCTCCTGGCCGAGCTCGAGGGCCGCCCCCGCGCGGAGATCGCGCGACGCCTCGGGGCACGCGACGAGGTCGAAGCGCCTTCGAACCTGGCCAGCCTGCGCGAGCGGGTCCGCGCTCTCGGCGCACGCGTCGTCTCGCCGCTGCCAGGCGCCACCCCCATTCCCCTGCCCGAGGCGTACATCCCGCTCGCGACACGCCACAGCGAGCCCACCGAACGCGCGCTCGCGCCGTTCCGGGCGTACCTCGCCGGGCGACGCATCTCACCCGCCGCCATCGGTGAGCACCGCATCGGGTGTGCGCTCCTCGGCCGCTACGCCGGTCGCGTGATCTTCCCCGTGCTCGCCGGCACGGCGATCGTGGCCTACCAGGCGCGCGACATCACGGGCCGCTCCCGCCTCAAGTACTTCGGCCCCGAGGGCCAGCAGCTCGGCCGGGTCCTCTTCAACCTCGACCGCGCGCGCCAGCAAGAACGCATCGTGGTCTGCGAGGGCATCATCAGCGCCCTCTGCACCGGCCCCGACGCGGTCGCCAGCTTCGGAAAGACGCTCAAGCCCCGGCAGGTGGCACTCCTCGCAGAGACCCGGCGCCCGGTTGTGGTCCTCTTCGACGCCGCGAAGGTCGCCACCGGTGCGGCGGACGCGCACCGCGAGGCCGAGGAGGCTGCGGGGAAGCTCCACCGTGCCGGGGTGCAGGCCCAGATCGCGTGGCTCGAGCACGGCGACCCCGCCGAGAACACGCTCGAAGTCGTGCGTCGGGCCATCGCGCGCGCGGCCCCCTTCGATTCGCTGGTCGGGTTGCGTCGGCGCCTGCTCACCCAGCCAGACGATTGGGCCAACCGCTAGCGATCCGACGTGGGGCAAGACCTGGAGCCGAACCCATGACGACCCCCGCAGCCGTTTCACTCGTCCCGTCCCGTCCGCCGCGCACGCCTCTTCCGGCCGCGCGTGAGCGCAAGCGCTTCTCCGTCCGCGAGACGTTCGGCATCGACGTCTCGGCAGGTTACGAGATCGACGGCTACGCCGCGCCCGACCGCGAGACGCCCGCCATCGATCCCGGCTACGTGTTCCCGCGCGAGGACACCCTCGCGTTCCTGCTCGGCCTGCAGATGGGCGACAGGATGCTGGTGCATGGGCACACCGGCACCGGCAAGACCTCGCTCGTCGAGCAGGTGGCCGCCCGGCTCGGCTACAACGTCGTGAAGATCAACTTCGACGGCGGCATCGGCCGCGACGACCTCATCGGCACGCACGTCGTGCGCGGTGGCGAGGTGGTGTTCCAGTACGGCGTCTTGCCACGCGCCTACCGCGACTTCGAGGGCTGCTTCGTGCTCCTCGACGAGTGGGACAGCATCGGCGACGAGTGCGCGTTCGTCCTGCAGCGCCCGCTGCAGAAGGACGACGGAAAGCTGCTCCTGCTCGAGAACGGCGGCGAGGTGCTCTCGCTGCCCGCCGGGCACCACCTCATCGCGACCGCGAACACCTGCGGCCAGGGCGACGACACCGGTCTCTACTCGACCGGGACACGTGTGCAGAACTACGCGCAGCTCAACCGGTTCGGCACCACGATCAAGCTCGCCTACCTCGCGCCCGCCGACGAGGTCGCGATGCTGCTCAAGCGCTTCGCGCCCGCCGGCTTCCAGAAGGTCGAGGCCGAGCTGTTCGTCCGCATCATCGGCAAGGTGCGCGAGGGCTTCGCGGCCGGGACGCTCTCCTCGCCGCTGTCGAGCCGCGACCTCATCAACTGGGTCGAGAAGTTCCTCAAGATCGGCGACGCCGCCAAGGCCGCCAAGTACGCCTTCCTGAACCGTATGGCGCCCGAGGACAGCCAGGCCGTGCAGGGAATCCTGCAGCGTGGGGGTGCGTCATGAGCGGGCGCGATCGAACGCGGCTCACGGAGCCAGGAGATCCTGGCGTGGTGCGCCTGGTCAGGCTCGAGAATCGCACCGGATCAGCGAGCAAGTTCTACAGCCCGATCATCGAGGAGGATCCCGGCGTGCCGGGCGCGTTCCGGTGTCGGGCGGAGTACGGCAGGATCGGCGCCGCCATCACATCGCTGGTCAAGGCCACGGGCAGCGCGCTCGCCTGCGAGCGTGCCCTCGATGACCTGGTCCGCGAAAAGCAGCGCGGCGGGTACACGCTCATCCTGGACGAGCGCGGAAAGCGCACGGAGCCCCCGGTGGCGAGCGTGGCCAGCGAGCCCGCCCCGGCAGAGAGCGCCCCCGGCGCGCCGACGCATTCGGAGAACCTGTGTGACGTCCTGGAGCGACGCCGACGCGAAGCGATCTGGGCCTTCTGATCGATTCGGCAGCGCGCCAGGTCGCCGAGTAGGCACATGGAATCAACCGCCCCTTGATCCGCGACGCGCGCACTAGACTGGTCGGATGCCCCGGCCCCACACGGGACCTCCCGCCGACTTGATCGCATGGGTCGAACAGACCCTTGGAAGCAGTGCTCGAGTGGTGGGATGGACACGGCTCACCGGCGGGCTCACGTCAATGGTCCACAGACTGACGGTCGAGCGGAACGGCCCGCGCGAGCGGTATGTACTGCGCTGGTGGTTGCCCGACAGCAAGTGGGAGCAATGGATATTTCGCGCCGTGCCATTTGAGACATCGATCCTCACCAAGCTCGAAGGCAGCAACATTCCCGTCCCACGCGTCATCGGATCGACCAACGACGCAGCATTCGGCGGTCCGGCCATCCTCATGACACGTATGCCTGGGAAGGTGCACTTGATGCCTCGCGATCGAGAGCGTTGGCTACGTCAGATGGCACAGATGCTCGCGCGGATCCATGCCCTCGCCATCGACGGGAAACCGTACGAATCGTGGCTGGATCGTAGCCAGATGTCGCCTCCGCCTGACGCCTCACGTCCGAGGTGTGGACGGAAGCCATCGCGCTGGTCGCCGAGGAGCGCGCGCCCACGCGCTCGGGCTTCGTGCACCGAGACTACCAGCATTTCAACATGCTCTGGTCTCGCGAGCGGCTGACCGGCGTGGTGGACTGGAGCGAAGCCTGCATTGCTCCTCCAGAGGTCGACGTCGGCCATTGTCGCCTCAACCTCACCGTCCTCTTCTCGGCGGATGTGGCCGACCGTTTTCTTGAGATGTACGAAGCGGAGTCGGGGCACAGGGTCGACCCGTGGTGGGACGTGCACGCCCTGCTCTCCTATGGGCCTTCCTGGAAGCAGTTCCTGCCGGTCCAGATCGACGGCCGCGCGCCGCTCGACGTCGATGGGATGACGCGTCGCATGGAGGAGGTGCTCGACCGTTCTCTTCGTCGGCGGTGACAGTGGTCTCGCTCGGGCAAGAATCGCGTACCCCATTGGCTTCGCGTGCTCGTCGATCGCGAGCAGGCGCGCCCAGCTTCGGGCACAGAGCCGAGTAACGACGGCGCTCCTTCCAGGACGGCCCATTTGGATACCGGGTGACGCCCTTAGAGCGCCGCCGGCGCGTGGCATCTGGGGCCTGCTGATCGATTGGGCCAGGCACAAGGGATCCGACGGTGGGCATGGAAGCCAAGCCGACCCTCCACGACGCGCTGCTGACCGGCATCGACAGCAGTGACAAGCCCTCTGCCGCGTGGGCCGCGGTCTTCGAGAAGATCGCAAAGCTCCTCTCCGAGCGGTGGGGCATCCAGGTCATCATGCGCGGCACTGACGCCTACACCGACGGCCGCCGCATCGTCCTGCCGGTGGTGCCCGACAACGCGCCCGCCGAGCTCGTCGCCGCCGTGCACGGCACTCTCGACCACGAGGCGGGCCACGTCATCTTCAGCGAGTTCCTCGCCATCCCGGACCCGCTCGAGAAGCTCCTGACCAACGCGCTCGAGGACGCCCGCGAGGAAGTGCGCCTCATCGCGCTCTGGCCCGGCTGCGCGGCCAACCTGCGCGCGTGCACGGAGTTCTTCTGCCGGCGCCTCGATGGCATCGGCTGGCCCGTCACGCCCTTCACGAAGTTTGCCATCGCGCTCTACCTGTCTCAGCGCTACGGCGACGATCACTGGTTCCTGCGGAAGTGGGTGGACACGTGCGCCGAGATCCAGCCGCACCTGCGCGCTGCGAAGGAGATCCTCTCGCTTGAGCCCGCCGTCGCCTGCGCGACGACCACCGAGGTGCTCGCGCTCGCGCGGAAGATCCTGGCTGCCGTGCGCGCGCTGGCCACGCCCCCGCCGCCCCCCGAGCCGGCCGATGATCCCTCCGAGGAGTCGGAGCCGGGTGACTCCGAAAGCGAGGGCGCACCCGAGAGCGGGGCGTCTGGCGACAGCAAGGCGGATGAGGGGGAGTCGAAGTCGCCCGATGGTGCGGCTGAGCCCGAAGAGCGCCCGGAGTTGCCCTCCGACGGTGCCCCTGGCGACGGTGCGACCGCGGAGCGCAGCGCCAGCGACGATGCCGCCGGCGCGGACGAGAGCACGGGCGATGCCAGGGAGGAGTCCGACGCACAGGACGCCGGCGAATCGACAGCCACGCCTTCCGGTGCACCCCTCGCGCCTGCCGAGAGCGCCTCACCTGCGTGCGAGGACATCACCGACGTCACCCCGGCGGAACTGCGCAGGGACGAGGAGTGGTCGGTGCAGCGCTTCCTGTCCGAGAAGGCGCGCGAGGCGCTGGCTGCGGGCGATGGTGCCTACGTGGCCTTCACGACCGAGCACGACACGGTGGACTCCGCACCCGAGGGTGATCGCGCCGCCTATCGTCGCTCGATCCAGTCCGTGCGCGGCGAGGTGGCCACCATCCGGCGAACGCTGGCCCGCACCCTCCTCTCGAGCCGCAAGGCACGATGGGAGCGTGGCCAGAGCCGCGGCAAGGTCGATCCCTCCGCCCTGCACAAGGTGGCCCTCGGCACCGACGGGCGCGTGTTCCGAACGCGCGAGATCGCGCCCGCGTTCAACACCCGCGTGGCACTGCTCGTGGACCACTCCGGTTCGATGATGGGCTCCCGCATCCAGCTCGCAGCGCGCGCCGCGTCAGTGTTCTCGGAGGTGCTCGCGCAACTGCGCATCCCGTTCGAGGTCCTCGGGTTCACGTCCGGCCCGCACGAGGACGGCTCGCGCCGCTACCTCGAGGCCCGCCCCGAAGACCGTGCCCTCTTTGCCCGCTGGGGCGCGCTGCGCACGATCGTCTACAAGGCCTTCGACGAGGACTTCCAGCGCGTCAGCGGTCGCTTCGACAGCATGGCGCGGTTCAGCAGGGGCGAGGCGAACTACGACGGCGACTCGCTGCTTCTGGCCGCGCGTCGCCTCGCTGCGTCGTCCCGGCCTGGTGAGCGCCGTATCCTCTTCGTGTTCTCCGACGGCTGCCCGGCCGGCACGGTCAACGTCGCGCCGCTGTGGCAGCGCCAGATCCGCCACCTCCACCAGGCGGTCGCGCAGGTACGCGGAGCGGGCATCGAGCTGTTCGGCATCGGCATCGAGTCCGATAGCGTGCGCACCCACTACGCCGAGCACGTGGTCGTCAACTCCGCCGCGGACCTGCCGCGCGAGACGATGCGGGCGCTAGACAAGCTGCTGCGCCGTGCTGCATAGACGCGGGGAACTCCGCGGCGAGATCCACTCGCCTTTCAGGCAGCCAAAGGGAGGTTGAAGCGGCTTCAACCTCGCCTTTCCGCGAGGTAAGATGCGCATGTGGTGGCGGGAGGGCATTTGGAACAGGGCGACCAGGTGCAGGTACGGGTGCACGCGCACGTCAAAGAGTTGCAGCGCAAGGGCGCGGAGCAAAAGCAGCTCCGAACACTCGTGCTGATAGTGGTTGGGCTCCTCGCCGGCATGGCCGGGATAGGGTTCGTGCTGCTGCGCATGTAGCGCCGCCGGTGCGGAGACAGATGCGCTGCGAGCTTTGCCAACAAGGGGAAGGTCCAGCGGTGGCTGTGGCCGCGATCAAGAGCCCCGGCAAACCGACGCGCTGGGCGATCGCCGTGTGCAGGGACTGTCTGGCGCGCGGAACCGCGGACAGGACACTGAGCGACGTCGTGCCCATTTCGGACGTGGACACACAGCGGATTCCGATCAAGCCAAAGTAGCGCCGCAGTTGAAGCGTCTTCAACCTCCCGGCGCGCGCGGCTAGAATGTGCTCGTGGGAGCGCAGCCCTAGCGCCGCCGCGGAGGGAGCGCTTGCGCGGCCTTCTGGCAGGCCGGGCACTCCCGGACCTTGCACTTGGCGAGGGCGAGGCGTTCGCGGACTTCTCGCTTGAGGGTATCGCCGGGGTCGGGGGCGACCTGGAGCAAGAGTTGTTCTGTGTCGGCGATGATCGCGACCAACTCGCGCTGGTCGGCGCAGCCGGGCGCCTCGCGTTCGCGCATGGTTCGCTTCTGTGGCGCACGCCAATGGCGCGCGCGGCGTGCTCGGCGGCGCGCTCGAGGCAGCGATTGCAGGTGGCGCGCGCCTCGTCGAAGGTGCCAGCGTCGGGCTCGCTCGCCAGGTTTACGAGGCTCCCACAATGGGTCCAGCGCAGGGGTTTTCCAGCGCCGTCGGCGGGATCGGCGTAGAGATGGATCGCGCGCCTGGAAGCGTCCCCCATTGCCATTCCTCCCCGCCCAGTTCCTGTCCCTCTTGCCATAATATGGCGCCATTGTGGCGTTGGCGACGAATATCCTGGTGATCGAAGACGACGAGGCGATCCGTGATGCGCTGTGTGACCTCTTGCGCGACGAGGGGTTCAGCGTGGCGTGTGCGTGTGACGGCGTCGAGGGGTTGGCGCAGATCGAACGCTCGCGCCCGCGGCTCGTGTTGCTCGACTGGTGGATGCCGCGCATGGACGGTGGCGCGTTCTTGCGGGTCTGGCAGGGGTCCGCAGCCTTCGATCCAGCGCTCCCGATCGTGCTGATGACGGGCGTTGCTGACCAGGCGGTGGTGTGCGACGGGCTGCCGGTAGCCGGATACATGCGGAAGCCGGTCGAGATGGCGGCTCTCCTCGCAGTGGTTCTGGAGCACTGCGGCCCCGGGGTGGCCAAGTGAAGGGGTTCGCGAGATCCGCGACGGACGAACGGCATCCACAGCTTGTCCACACTTCCATCGCCCGGAACCATTTGGCTAGACGCATGCGCACAAGATGTCGGGGTCTCCTCTGTGGAAAACGGCCCGTCTACGCCCCTTCCACCGCCAGTGCAGCACCCCTGAACGGGTGCGCCGCGTGACACGCTAGCGGTCGCGCTACAATGCCCCTCGGCGTGGTGGAGTGGTGGACAAGGCTCCTGGATCTGGCGGCGCAAGCGACGTGCGAGTGCTGCCACGAACGGCCAATCTTCGCGCGGGGCATCCTGTGGATCCAGACCGGAGAGCAGATCCCCTTTGCCCTGTGCGCCCGCTGCACCACCGTCTATCAACACATGATCCGCGCCACCCATTCGCCCACGCGAAACTGACAGCCTGGTCCTGCGCGCTGGCGATGCGGAGACGGTCACAACCGGGCAGCTCTGGCAGCCCCAGATTCGCCACCTGCATCAAGCAGTCGCGCAGGTGCGGGGAGCCGGCATCGAGCTGTTCGGCATCGGCATCGAGTCCGACAGTGTCCGCACCCACTACGCCGAGCACGTGGTCGTGAACTCCGCCGCGGACCTGCCGCGCGAGACGATACGCGCGCTCGACAAGCTCCTGCGCCGCGGTCTGGTTCGGTGAGGGCCTTGCAGGTGATGTTGCCTCATATTATGCTGTTGCACGTAGTGAGCAACATAGCTAATGAAGGCAACAACCTCATCCGAGATGGGCTCCGCGAGCTGCAGCGGCGGCTGCCTCCTGGCTGGAGCGTCGGGGGGCTCAAGCCAGCGGCCGGCCCTGCGGTCGACGCGATGGCGAAGGTCA
>JAHFDS010000274.1 GCA_023248855.1 Myxococcales bacterium | reverse complement strand
ACGTCTACTACACGACGCCGAGCGCGCTCCGAAAGGCCCGCCTGCCCTGAAGACGCAGCGAGCCGCACGGCGAATCGCCGTGCTTTCACGACTCTCGGCTACCGCGCGGCGCGGGCGGGGCCGCGGGCGAGCGCGGCGTCGAACACCAGCTCGCCGGCGCGCACGCCCACGGTGACGCGGGCGCCACGCGTGATCTCGCCGCGCAGGATGCGGTCGGCGAGCTCAGCCTCGACCAGGCGCGCGAGCGCGCCGCGCATGGGGCGCGCGCCGAGCTCCCGATCGTAGCCGCCGGCGCCGAGCAGGAACGTCACGGCATCCTCGGTCAGGGAGAACCCGATGCCGCGCTCGGATTCGAGCTGCGCCGACGCGCGCCGCGCCAGCCGACGCGCCACCTCCGCGACCTGTGGACGCTCGAGCGGAGCGAAGGCCAGCGGCTCGTCGATGCGGTTCCAGAGCTCGATCGGCATCGCGCGCTTGGCCACCTCGATGGCGCAGGCGGGGTCGCGCTCCTGCGCGCCGAGGTTCGAGGTCATGATCACCACGGCGTTCGAGAAGTCCACCGTGCGGCCGCGGCCGTCGGTCAGGCGCGCCTCATCGAGCACCTGCAGCAGGAGCTCCTGCACGTCGCGGTGGGCGCGCTCGATCTCGTCGAGCAGCACGACCCGGTAGGGTCGCGCCCGCAGCGCGTCGGTGAGCTGGCCGCCGTCCTCGTGACCCACGTACCCCGGCGGCGCTCCCACGAGCCGCGCCACGGCGTGCGACTCCGCGTACTCGCTCATGTCGAGGCGCACCAGCGCGCGCTCTTCGCCCATGAGCGTCGTCGCCAGGGCCTTGGCCAGCTCGGTCTTGCCGACGCCGGTCGGACCGAGGAACAAGAACGTGCCGATGGGACGGCGACCGCGGAAGCCGGCGTAGTTACGCCGCACGATCTCCGCGATGCGCCGGCGCGCCTCGTCGTGGCCGACCACGTGCTCGCCGAGATCGGCCTCGAGGCGCAGGAGGCGCTCGCCATCGTCCATCAGCAGGCGCGGCGAGGGCACGCCGGTCGCGTCGGCGATGAGCGCGACCACGTGCTCGGCGGTGCAGATGCGGTCGCCGCGGCGGTGGGCACGCGCGCCCGCGAGGTCGAGCAGCGCGATCGCCTTGTCGGGCAGCACGCGCTGCGCGAGGTGCCGCGGGCCGAGGCGCGCGGCCGCGGCGATGGCGCCCGGGTCGAAGCGAACGCCGTGGTGCTGTGCGAGCAGGCCCGCGTGTCGCGCCAGGATCTCGGACAGGAGCGCCTCGTCGGGCTCGGCGACGACGATCACCTCGAGCCGCCGCTCGAGCGCGGGCTGTGCCTCGAACAGCGCGCGCAGACCGGCCGGCGTGGCCGAGAGCAGGCAGGGCACCTCGGCGCGGGCGAGCAGCGCGAGCAGCGAGGCGTCGCCGGCGGCCGCCTCGATGCCGTCAAGGAAGTAGACGACCTCCCTGGCGCGCGCGGCCACGTCCTCGGCCAGCGTCGGGGGGCGCTCGGCACGCAGGTCCACGCGTACAAGGGGTCTTCCGAGCGCGGCGGAAAGGCCGAGGCCGACCGTGGTCTTGCCGACGCCCGGCTCGCCCACCAGGCAGGGCAGAGGCGTCTCGCGCTTACCGAGGGCGTCGAGCACCCGCTCGAGCTCGCGCGCCCGACCCACGAGCAGCTCGCGCGTGGACGCCCGCGCCAGCGCGGTGACGGGCGAGATCGGGGGCGCGACCTCGACCAAGGGACGCAGGGCGAGCGCCGACTCCACGGGCGGGCGGGTCGGACGCCTTGGCCTCGACGCGCCGGGCTCGGCCACCAGGCCCTGCCGGACGCGCCGGGCGGCCGACGTCGGCGTGTCCGTCGGGGCCGTCGGATCCGGTGTGCGGAGCCGACCCACCGGTGGCGGCGTGCTGGCACGCCGGGTCGGATCGGGCGCCACCGGGAAGGCGCCAGTGGCTCTCCGGCGCGGCAAGACCGTCTCGCGGACCAGGCGCGCGGAAATGGCCGGCACGTCACACCCGGCCTCGCGCAGCGCGCTGCGGGCGTGGGCCTCGGCGTTCTTCACCAGGGCCGCGAGCAGGTGCCCCGCGTTCGCCTCCGCCGCGCCGAGCTCCTCGGCCACCCGGAGGGCGTCCCCTTCGATGCCCATGAGCGCTTCGGCGTCCTCGCCGAGCGCCAGCGCAGCCTTGGCCGCGTGCGAGCGCACCCGGTCGTCGCCCAGAAGGCGCAGGGCCGACTCGGCGTGACCGCAGGCCGCGAGGAAATCCCCGCTCCAGGGCCGCGCGGCCCCCCGCTGGGCCGCGAGCTCCGCGGCGAGCGCGAGCGTCGCGTCGAGGTCTCGACCGCGCTTCACCGCCCGAGGCTATCACCCGCGTGCGAAGGGGCAAGAAAACCGCGATTCCAGCGCTCCTGACCTCCTCGTGGAGGGAGAAGCCTTGCTTTTGGGGTTGCCGAGCCCCGCGCCAGATTGGATGATCGGGCTCCATGCGGCTCGTCTCGGTCACCCTCGTTGCTCTCTCGATCCTCCTGCCCGCGATGGCGCTGGCCAAGGAGCCGGCGGATCTTCTCGGAGGGCGCATCGTCATCACCGGCAAGAAGCGGCTGCCGCTCACCTGGAAGAGCCCGAACGAGTTCGCGGCCCTGGTCAAGCGCGCCGAGAACCACGTCGTCTGGCCCGATGACAAGGTGGCCAAGGACAGGAAGTGGTCCTTCGAGTACATCGCGTTCTTCCGGCGCCCGCTGGAGGATCGCGAGATCACCGTGAAGATCTACCAGGTGGACGGCGGTTCGCAGCGGCTCATGCCGAACGGCGTCTTCGAGCAGTTCCTGCGCGGGCGCAACGAGCGCATCTTCTCGTCCAATGTCACGCTCGAAGAGACCAACGAGTTCGAGGTCAACAAGAAGTACCTCATGACCATCGAGAACAAGCGTCAGCGCCTCGCGTCCTCGACCCTCATCCTGCGTGGCGAAGGGGCCAAGTTCTCCGGCAAGGTGGATTTCAGCGAGGAAGAGGCGAAGGGCAAGAAGTGACGCTCTTTCCGGAGCGATCTTGCAGCGGCTGCTAGCGACGCTCCGGGCCGCGGAGGACGCGGCGGAGGCGCTCGTGGGGGCGCTCACCGTGATCGCGGAGACGATGGGCGTCGGGCGCGCGTCGCTCTTGCTCGCCACGCCGAGGGCGCGCTCCGTGCTCCTCGTCGCCTCGAGCGAGGAGCCCATGCTCCTGCACGTGCCCGTGGACCTCGCGCACCATCCACGGCTGCGCGATCTCCTGACCAGCGACGCACCCGAGCTGGTCGTCACGGCCGAGGACCCCTCCCCGGAGGCCCTGTTCTCCGACGGTGCCGGAGAGCCGCCGCGCGTGGTGACGTTCGTCGTGCTGCCGCCCGGAGGCGTGCGTGGCGTCCTCGTCATCGACCTGTCGTCGCCCGACGAGATGACCGAGCTGCGCGCCATCGCGTACGCGGGCGTGCTCGCCTCGGCGCTGGCGAGCTCGCGTCTGGTGGAGGAGCTGCGCGAGCAGACCAACCCGCGTGCGGCCGTGGTCGAGCGGCCCTCGCGGAGCGCGCTGCTCGACACCTACGCCGAGTTCTTCGATGCGGCCTCCGAGGGCATCTTCGTCGTGGGCGGAGACGGCCGCCTGCTGTTCGTCAACCGGGCGGGCGAGCACGTGACCGGCTGGGCGCGCTCGGGCCTTTCGGGGCGATCGCTGCTCGAGTTGATCGCGGAGCCGTATCGCACGCCGGTGCTGCAGCTGGTCCAGCAGGCTGCGTCGGGCACGGCGTTCGCGCCCTTCGACGTGGAGCTCGAGACGACCAGCGGCGATCCGGTCGTGGTCTCGATGGCCGCGAGCACGCTCTTCGCCGACACCGGCGCCGCGGTGCTGTCGTTCCGCGACGTGACGATGGAGCGCTCGCTCGAGGACGAGCTGCGGCACACCAAGGAATTCCTCGAGCGCATCATCGATTCGACGATCGACGCCATCGTCGCGGCCGACATCCTCGGCACCATCATCCTGTTCAACAACGGCGCCGAGCGCATCACCGGCTGGCGCGCGGAGGACGCGGTCGGCCGCATGAGCGTCGAGGGTCTCTATCCGCCCGGCGCGGCGCGCGAGATCATGCGCATGATGCGCACCGAGGAGCGTGGGGGCGTGGGCCGGCTCGAGGCCACGCGCCAGCTCGTCAGCACCGCGTCGGGGCGGCCGGTGCCGGTCATGCTGTCGGCGGCGATCGTCTACGAGGAGGGGCGCGAGATCGCGTCCGTCGGAGTGTTCTCGGACCTGCGCGAGCGCCTGTCGATGGAGGCGAGCCTGGTCGAGGTACGGGAGAAGCTGCAGATCACCGAGCGGCAGGCGCTGGTGGCCGAGCTCGCGGGGACCACCGCGCACGAGCTCAACCAGCCGCTCACCTCGATCATGGGCTACGCGGAGCTGCTCAAGCGCCGCGTCGCGCGCGGGCCGCTCGCGACCGACGACGACAAGCGTCCGGTCAACGCGGCCATCGACGTGATCCTGCGCGAGGCCGACCGGATGGCCGAGATCGTGCGCAAGATCGGCCAGATCACGCGCTACGAGACCAAGCCCTACGTGGGCGAGACGCGCATCCTCGACCTGGAGAAGTCGAGCACATGACGCGCCGCGCACCCGCGGCGGGTAAGTCGCCGACCCGCCGCGCGGCCGCCAAGGCCATGCGTCCACCCGACGGCGGCCACGTCATCGCCGCGCTGCTCGAGCTGTCGAAGGCGATCTCATTCGAGATGAGCGAGGAGACGCTGGTCGGCCGCTACGGCGCCGCCCTGACGCGCCTTCTGCCCGGGCGCGCGCTGGCGCTGCGGGTGGTGGACCCGAGGCATCTCGAGCCGACCAGCGAGCACACCACGGGCGAGATCTCGCCGGAGGCGCGCGCGGCACCGCTGTCGTTCAAGCCGAGCGCGCTCACCAAGATGCGCGTCTCCCCCGAGCTCGTGCGGTCCGGGCGCATCGCCGCCGAGGCGGTGTATCGCCCGATCTTCCACGACACGGTGCTCGGGTTCTCGGTGCCACTCGTCGCCAGCGGAGAGCTCCTCGGGGCCCTGCACGTCGAGTACCCGCTCGGCACGCACGCCGACTTGCCGAGCGCCGACGAGAGCACGATCTTGCCCCTCGCGAACCAGCTCGCGGTGGCGCTGCGCAACGTCAAGCTGGCGGAGGAGACGCTCTACCTGCGCGACTACCAGTCCGCGCTGCTCGAGGAGGCTGGCGCCCTGGTGCTCGCGGTGGACCGCCGCCGGCGCGTCACCGTCTGGAATCGCACGCTGGCGCGCCTCTGTGGGTTTTCCGCGCGCGAGGTGATCGAGAAGGACGTCGCGCGCTGGCTCGACGACTCGCGGCACGAGCTGGTGCAGGCGCTCGACGAGGCGCTCGACGGACGGCCGCCCGCGACGGTCGAGATCGCGCTGCCGACGCGTTCGGGCGGGCAGGTGCGCGCCGCCTGGAACCTCGCGCCGGTGCGCGCAGGCGGGGCCATCGAGTCGGTCATCGCGATCGGCCAGGACCTCACGCAGCTCAAGGCGCTGGAGCGGCAGGTCATCCAGGCGGAGAAGCTCGCGACGCTCGGCCAGATCGCCGCGGGTGTCGTGCACGAGCTCAACAACCCCCTGACCTCGATCACGGTCTACGCGGATTTCCTGCTCAGGAAGGCCGAGAAGAGCGGCGCCGAGGGCGGCGACGTGGAGAAGCTCGCACGCATCGTCGAGGCCTCGAACCGGATGCTGCGCTTCACGCGCGATCTCGTGACCTACGCCCGGCCGAGCGGCGAGGAGCGCGGCGCGGTGTCGCTCGACGACGTGGTGCGCGAGGCGCTGTCGTTCTGCGAGCACGTCCTCGATCGCGCCAGCGCCCACGTGGCGATCACGCTCGGTGGGACGCCGCCGGTCCTGGCCAACCGAGCGCAGCTGCAGCAGGTGTTCATCAACCTCTTCACGAACGCGGCGCAGGCGCTGCCGAAGCGAGGCGGCGAGGTGAGGATCGAGACGCGCCGGGAGCACGACACGGTGCGGGTGACGATCGCGGACCAGGGCAAGGGGATCTCCGCACGCGACCTGCCGCACGTGTTCGAGCCGTTCTTCACCACCAAGGAGCCCGGCAAGGGCACGGGCCTCGGCCTCTCCATCGTGCGCCGCATCGTGGAGGGCCACGGCGGGCGCGTCACCGCGTCGAGCGAGCCGGGGCAGGGCAGCGAGTTCGTGCTGCTGTTCCCGCTGCGGTAGGCCGAGGCGGGGTCTGTCAGGGACCCGCGCTAGCTTGCAGGCACAAGAAGGAGGCCACGTGAGGGCCGAGCAGCTGCTCGAGGAGCTGGAGAAGGCGGCGGAGAAGGTCGGGGTGCAGGTCAGCTACGAGACCCTGGGCCCCGAGTCCGGTCAGGGCGGCCTGTGCAAGGTCAAGGGCAGCTGGCGGCTGCTGGTCGACCGGCGCGCCCCCGCAAGCGACCGCGCGGTCGTGATCGCGCGCGGCCTCGCGAGCTTCGATCTCGACGGCGTGTTCCTGCACGAGAAAGCGCGCGAGTTCGTCGCCAAGTTCCGTCGCGCGTCACCACCCCCCGCGGCCTGATTCACCGGCTCGATTTTTCTCCCAGCCTGCGCAGGCGCTCCCCGACCAGCGGATCGTTGTCGCATAGCTCGGTCATGGCCGCGACCAGCCGCGCGCGCGCCTCGGTGGGCGCGTCGGGACCGAGCTGCGCGTCGACGGCCTGCGCGATCAGGCGATCGAGCACCGCCCGCGGTGTGGTCTCGCCCGCCTCGAGCGACCGCGCAACCTCGGCCACCCCGCTGACGGCGCCGGACGGCTGCCCCGGCCCGGCTCCCCCGGTCCGGTCGAGGCGCTCGGCGAACGAGGTGCGGGGCGTGGGGGCCTGCCCTTCGGCGCCCTCGATCGGGCCGGCGGGATCGCTGGGTCCACGGATCTTCATGGTGCGCTCCGATTCTACCTTGCCGTCAAAGGCACGGGTATCGCCTACGCATGGAGGTTCTGGATCGCGGCCCTGGCCGTGTCGCCCGATCCGGCGACGGCGGTCGCGGGATCGCTGCCGCCGGCAGGAAGGCCCACGCCGGCGGACGCGCCTGGCAGAAGCGGCGGATACCCGGCCGGCAGGCCCGGCTGGGGCAGCGCGAGGGTGGCGCTCTGTCGCATGCCCCGCACGGCCGCTGACAGGGCTGGCGCGCCCATCGCGCCGGTGGCGATCTCGGCGCTGCGCAGCAGCGTCTGCACGCCGCCCTTCATGGCCTCCTCGAACGAGCGCGGGGCCGTGGCCTGCCGGCCGCGGGGGGGCTCGAGGATGACGGTTCCGGTTCCGATGCGCGGGCTCTCCATGACGACCTCCGTTGCAGGGTGTATCGGCGGCCCCACGGCGGAGTTGCGTGCTATTCCTTCGCACCATGAAAGTGCGCTTCCAGACCACCCAGGGCGAGATCGTCGCAGAGCTGTTCGACCAGGACACGCCCATCACCGTGTCCAACTTCGCGGGCCTCGCGCAGGGGACCAAGGAGTGGGTCGATCCCAAGACCGGCCAGAAGGTCAAGCGGCCGTACTACGATGGCCTCACCTTCCACCGCGTCGTGCCGAACTTCGTCATCCAGGGCGGTTGCCCGGAGGGAACCGGCTCGGGCGGCCCCGGCTACAGCATCCAGTGCGAGACCAAGGCGCCCCGGCAGAAGCACCAGCGCGGCTCGCTGTCGATGGCGCACCGCGGCCCCAACACCGGCGGCAGCCAGTTCTTCATCTGCCACACGGCAACCCCGCACCTCGACGGCAAGCACACCGTCTTCGGTCAGGTGATCTCGGGGCTCGAGGTCGTCGACAAGATCCGCGTCGGCGACAAGATGACCAAGGTCACGATCGAGCCCTGAAGACGGCTACCGTCGTACTCCTAGCCCACGAGCTCGCCGTGCTTCGAGATGACGCCGCTCTCGCGGGCCTCGCCCAGGTGGCCGCGGGCGTCCTTGGCGTGGGCGCTCGATACCACGATCACGAAGGCGCTGGCCTGCGCAGCGGGGACGGGGAACACGTGCGACGTGCGATCGCGCACGAATGCCTCGATCCCGTTCGGGGTCAGCACCTCGTCGCAGATGGCCTCGGCCTCGGCGGCATCCTCGGTCACGTACACGGCGGTCTCGAGCGCGTCGCTCATGGCGCAAGGATACCCGAGAGCGGTCACCGTGGCAGCAGGCCTGCGAGCACCTCGGCGGCCCGCGTCACCGCGTCACGATCCACGTCGAGGTGGGTCACCGCGCGCACGCGCGAGGGGCCGACCGCGTTGACCAGCACGCCGGCCGCGCGCGACGCCTCGACGAAGGGCGCGGCGGGACCGGAGAGGTCGAAGATCACGATGTTGGTCTCGGCGCCGTAGGGCAAGCCCGCGCCAGCCGCCGACAGGCGCTCGGCCAGGAGCTTCGCGCGCGCGTGGTCGTCGCCGAGACGCGCGAGGTTGTGGTCGAGGGCGAACAGGCCCGCGGCCGCGAGCACGCCCGCCTGTCGCATGCCGCCCCCGAGCATCTTGCGGATGCGGTGCGCGCGGTGCACGAACGCCACGTCGCCGCACAGGAGCGAGCCGACCGGCGCGCCGAGCCCCTTCGACAGGCACACCGAGACCGAGTCGAAGGGCGCGGCCAGCTCGGCGAGCGGGACGCCCGTCGCCACGTGCGCGTTCCACAGACGCGCGCCGTCGAGGTGCAGCCGCAGACCGCGCCGCCTGGCCCACTCGACCACGCCGGCGAGCTGCGCCCTCGGCCAGACGCGCCCGCCGCCACGGTTGTGCGTGTTTTCCAGGCAGACCAGGCGCGTCGGCGCGTGGTGATGGTTGTCGGGCTTGAAGGCGGCCTCGCAGCCCTCGGCGTCGAACAGGCCCCCCTGGCCCACCACGGTGAGCTGCACGCCCGAAAGCGCGCCGGCCGCGCCGGACTCGTAGAGCATCACGTGCGCGCCGTCGCCGCACAGGACGTCGTCCCCGGGGCTGGTGTGCGCCTTGATGCAGGTCTGGTTGGCCATCGAGCCCGACGGCACGAACAGCGCGGCGGGCTTGCCGACCAGGGTTGCGACCCGCGCCTGCAGGGCGTTGACCGTGGGGTCCTCGCCGTAGACGTCGTCCCCCACGTCCGCGGCGGCCATCGCGGCGCGCATGCCGGCCGAGGGGCGGGTCACGGTGTCGGAGCGGAGGTCGATGGGGAGCATGAGTGCGGTGATAGCAGAGGGGCCTTCGGTGCGGCCAGCGGTCTGCGGAGGGGAGCCAGCAGTGGCGCCGCGATCTGGCAAATCTTGCGGCCTTGCGGGTGGCGCGCGCCTTGCTTGAGTGGAGCCAGGGAGAGGCTCATGCGGGTACGCGGATGGATGCTCGGGGTGGGGATCGGGCTCGGCTGGCTCGGGTGCGGCGAGCGTGACGCGCGGCCACCCTCGGAGGGCGGCGCGGGTGCGGCCGGAGGCGCAGGGGCGGCGGCGGGCACGCTGTGCGAGGGCGTGTGGGAGCGCTTCCGCGAGGCGGCCTACACAGAGGTGGCGCTGCCGGACACGCACGTCACGTACTTTCGCTACCGCTTCGAGATGCCGCTGCCGGCGCGGGTGGCGCTCGAGGTGCACGGCGAGTACGCCCGTGCGCGCTACCTCAACTTCAACGTCTACGACCAGGAGACCATCGACGCCAGCGATTCCCTGCCGGACCGCGCGCTCGCGCCCGATGCGGGCAGCGAGAATCCGTTCGTGACGTCGCAGGCGCCGAACGCCCAGAAGCCGCGCCGCTACACGGTGCGCGTGGCGCCGCCCGGCAGCGCGCTCGCGCGGGGGTCCGGCAACGTGCTGAAGATGCCGCTTCCCCCGGGTGGCGTGGACCAGCAGCGCGTGGAGCTGTGGTACCGGGTGTACGCGCCCGACGCTGGGCTCGACCGAAACGGCGGCGTGCCGCTCCCCGAGGTGCGTGCGCTCGACGCCGAGACGGGGCAGGCGATCGCGTGCCCGATGCGGCGTTCGACGCGCCCCCCGCTCGTCGCCGCGCTCGGGAACTACCCGCCGCGGGGTCAGGGAGGCCTCATCCGCAGCTACGCATCGAAGGGGCGCGCGCTCTACGGCAACCTCGACAACCAGTACGTCGCGGCGCGCCTCGACTTCAACGCGGGAGAGGTCGCGGTGGTGCGCGTGCGCCCGCCACGCTTTCCGAACACCAACGCGGGCCAGCCCGTCACCACTCCGGCGGAGGTGCGCTACTGGTCGCTGTGCCTCGGCGGCGTGTCGACGCAGACCTCGGGGTGTCTGGCCGACTACGAAGCATCCGCCTCCGCAGATGGGTGGGTCACGCTCGTCATCGGCCCCGCCTCGCTCGAGGCCGAGGTGCGCCGCGCGGGCCTGGATTTCTTGCCGCGCGGACACCTGCTGGCGCCGGTCCTCATCTACCGGAACCTGCTCTCGGGGCAGTTCGAGGGCTCGCTCGTGGGCGTGCCGGCGTGGCCGCCCGCTCGCGGCGACGCGCGCGGCCCCGACGAGCACTCGGCGGATCGCTTCGTGGGCGACCGCGCGCCGGCCGGGCGCCACTGCACCGTCGAGGCCTTCCGTCGCGACCGCTGCGGCGTCGCCACCGCGCCCGGCGTGACGCCGGCGGCGATCGCCCCGCCTGGCGAGCCCCAGCCCGGGGCCGCCGCGGCACCGCGCGCCGACGCGGCCGAGCTGCGCGTGGCGGTGCCCTGGACGTTTCTGCTCGGCAACCTGCTCTTGCGCCGCATGGACCCGCTCGAGGACCCCGACCCGTCGCCCGGCGAGCTGCACGTGGCGGAGCTGTTGCTCGAGCAGCTGCTGTCGATGGCGACCGGCAAGACGGTCGCCGTCGAGGCCGTGGCGCCGGACCTGGCGGCCGAACGCGTGCTCGCCGGAGACGCCGACTTCGCGATCCTGCCGGCGCCGGACTACGTCTGGATTCGCGAGGCGTGGCCGGTCGAGCC
>JAHFDS010000692.1 GCA_023248855.1 Myxococcales bacterium | reverse complement strand
GACTCTCGCGAAGGTGGAGGGCGATGTGCGTGAGGGTCGTACGCGCGGAGCTCGTCTGAGACTCGAAATAGACGCGGCCGTCAGGAGGTGCGCGCGAGGAGCGCGCGCCCGCATCGATCCCTCGAGCCTGAGAACAATGCCTCGGCCTTCGGCCTCGGCATTTCTTCTCAGCCTCTCAGCCCAGCTGATTCGCAGAGCAGCGTGAAAGAAGGCCCGATGGGGGCACTTCGCACCGAAGGGATGTTTACGAGACAGTCCCGAAGCGAAGTCCCCCCATGGGTGAAGTGAAGAGTAGAGAGTCCAGGTTGAGATTCAACCGCTCGATCCGGATCAGCGGAGGCGACGAGCGGCTGAGTTCGATGGGTGGCGTGCTCCTGCTTCGCGAGCTCGACGAGCGCCTTGGGGTGACTCGCCGATTGTGCGCCGCGCTCGAAGACCCGCGGCGGCAAGGGCAGGTGCTGTGGTCCTTGAAAACGCAGGTACGGGCACGCCTGTACGCGCTGGCCGCTGGCTACGGCGCGCAGCGGGACGTGGCCGAGCTGGCGAACGACCCGGCCCTACGCCTCTCGTCTTCGGAGCGGCGTGGCGTGGGGCCATTGAAGGAGGGCCTGATGTCACAACCGACGCTCACACGTCTGCAGCGGCTGCTCGGGCTGGACGCGAACCTGCTCGCGCTGGAGCGCTCGGTGCTCGAGCTCGGGCTGGAGGTGATCCGCGCGGCGGGCGCGGCCAAGGGGCCACACACGATCGACGTGGACTCGATGCCGGTGATGTCGCACGGCGAGCAGCCTGGATCGGTGTGGAACGGCTACTACCGGGGGCGCTGCTTCCACCCGCTCATGGTCCTGCACGGTGAGACGCAGACGTTGCTGGGAGCCGAGCTGCGGCCGGGCAACGTGCCTTCCGCGCAGGGCGCCAGGCGCTTCTTGCTCGAGACGATCGACGCTTTCGAGCGCGCGCTCGGTCCGGTGGGCTGCGTGCGGGGTGATTCGAGCTTCGCGAGCAGCGGGCTCTTGAACGCGCTCGAAAAGCGCGGAACAGCCTACGTCTTCCGCCTGGCGAACAACCCGCGGCTGAGGAAGCTGGCTGCGCCGCACCTGGTGACACCCGCGGGTGAGCGCCCTGCGCAACCTCGCGAGTGGGTGCACTCGCTCGAGTACTACGGCAAGCGCTGGAAGAAGAAGCGACGCGTGATCCTGGTCGTGCAGGAGACGCCGGGTGAGCTGTACCTGCACCACTTCTTCCTGGTCACGAGCGACAAGCACTCGTCGGCGGAAGCGATCCTGGAGCACTACCGCCAGCGCGGCACGAGCGAGGCGCGCTTCGGGGAGTTCAAGAGCCGCCTCGAACCGAAGCTCTCGTGCACCACGCAAGAGGCTGCGCAGCACGAAGGCGCTTGGCGAGCCAACGCCAGCACCTTCCAGCTGTACCTGCTCGCTGACGGACTGCTGCACGCTCTGCGCTGGATCACCAAGCAGAAGCTCTCCACGGATGGAACGAGCCTGCCCAAGCTCGCCCGAGTGCAGCGCTGGCTCGTCGACGTCGCGGTGCGTGTCACCACCAGCGCGCGCAGAGTGCACGCGCACGTCGCCGACAGCGCCTACGAGCTCTGGTCCTGGGCCCTGACCCGAATGGGCCGACTGAGACCCGCCACCTGAGCCGGCCAGCATGCCGGCAACGGTGGCCTCCGTGGCGACGGGGAGGGGGCGGGACCATCTATCTCGCGCGTCCGACCGCGCCAGAACTCGGAGCCGGCCAGCGAGACGCCTGCGTCACGCTCCGCGAATCAGCCGGGCTCACAGGAAGTGGCTGCAAGAAGGCTCGAAGAGCACGGCCCGAACGAGCTGCGCCGGGCCCCGTCGGTCCGGCCGATCGCGCTCCTCCTCCGTCAGTTCGAAAGCCTGATCGTGTGGGTCTTGGTCGCCGCCGCGCTCGTCTCCGGGTTCCTGGGGGAGTGGGCGGACTGCATCGCCATCGTCGCGATCGTCGTCGCCAACGGACTGATCGGGTTCTACCAGGAGTACAGCGCCGAGCGCTCCCTCGCCGCCCTGCGGCGCATGACGGCGCCGCGCGCGCGAGTGCGCCGCGACGGACGTTCGCGCTCCATCCCGGCGGCCGAGGTTGTGCCCGGGGACGTGCTCGAGCTCGAGGCCGGCGACCTCGTTCCGGCCGACGCGCGCGTGCTGGAGGCCACCGTGCTCAGGACCGTGGAAGCGGCGTTGACCGGCGAATCGGAGGCCGTGGACAAGGAGGCCGCGCGCCTCGAGCGCGAGGACGTCCCCCTCGCGGATCGCCGCAACATGGTCTTCCTCGGCACGAGCGTCGCGACGGGGAAAGGTCTCGCGCTCGCCGTGGAGACGGGCATGGGCACGGAGATCGGCCAGATCGCGGAGCTCCTCGCCGGGGCGCCGCGCGACGACAAGACGCCGCTCGAGAAGCGGCTGGACTCCTTCGGCCGGATCCTCGTGTGGGGCTCGCTCGGGATCGTGGGACTGATCTTCGCGCTCGGTCTGGTGCGCGGCATCCCGGCCCTCGAGCTGTTCCTGACCTCCATCAGCCTGGCCGTCGCGGCGGTGCCCGAAGGCCTGCCGGCCATCGTGACGATCGCCCTCGCGGTCGGCGTGCAGCGCATGGCCACGCGGCGGGCCCTGGTGCGCAAGCTGCACGCGGTCGAGACCCTCGGCTCGGCCAACGTCATCTGCACCGACAAGACCGGCACGCTGACCGTGGGCGAGATGACGGTCCGCGCGCTGTGGACGGCCGGCACGACCTACGCGGTCACCGGCGAGGG
>JAHFDS010000691.1 GCA_023248855.1 Myxococcales bacterium | reverse complement strand
GGCGCTTGCGGCAGCCCGACTCGCCTCGGTGCGACCCTCGTCGCCGCGGGGGTCGTGGCGGGGCTCGGTGCGCTGCTCTACGCGGGGCTCGTGGCCGGACCGGTGGGCGCCGCTGGCGCGCTCGCCCGCGCCGTGGCGCGCGTCGGCCAGGGCGATCACGAGGCAGACCCGGGGCGCCACCTCTCCGACGACGAGCTCGGTCGCGCGGCGCTCGGGCTGCGCGAGGCCCTCGAATCGCTGGCGCGCCACGTCACCGACACCCGGGATTCGGTCGAGAAGATCGACCGGCGCGGCGCGGAGCTGCAGACGGTCACCGGCAGCACGCTGCAGATCACGCGCAGCGAGGGCGAGCACCTCGTCCACATGGGGCGGGCGCTCGACGACCTGGGACGCCTCGGCCGGGAGGTCGAGGGCGCCTCCGATCGTGTGATGGCAGAGCTGCGGCGCGTGGCCGACCTGCTCGGGCGGCTGGGCTTCGGCACCAGCGAATCGGCGCTCGAGGCGGAGGCGCTGGCTCGCGCGGCCGAGAACGCCTCCGAGGGCACCGAGCAGATGGAGCAGACCATCGCGCGCGTGGCGAACCGCTCGCAGGGGCTCTCGCAGGCGGCGGCGGACACGGCGGCCTCGACCGCGGCCATGGACGACGCCGTGGCGCGCGTGCGCCTGGCGGCCGAGGACACGGCGTCGTTGTCGGCGCGGGTGGCGCAGGAGGCCGAGCGCGGCTACCGCGCGGTGCACAAGACGCTCGACGAGATCGAGCGCATCCGGAACCTGGTCGAGGTGGCGCGCGAGACCATCGACGACCTCGGTAGCCGCGTGGGCGGCATCGGCCAGGTGGTGCTGGTGATCGAGGAGATCGCACAGAAGTCGAACCTCCTGGCGCTAAACGCCTCGATCATCGCCGCACAGGCGGGCGAGCACGGCCGCGGGTTCCAGGTGGTGGCGTCGGGCATCAAGGCCCTGGCGTCGCGCACGGCCGCGTCCACCAAGGAGATCGCGGCGCAGATTGCCGGCATCCAGTCGGAGTCCCTGCGCGCGCGAGAGACCATGGCCTCGGGCGTCGAGGCCGTGACGCAAGGCTTCCACGTCGCGGTCGGCGCGGGCGACGCGCTCGGCGAGATCCGGCAGAGCGCGCGCTCCGCGCAGAAGAAGGTGCACGGCATCGCGCGGGCGATGGAAGAGCAGGTCGGCGCGAGCCGCCGCGTGGCCGACGCCACGAACCAGGTGGCGTCGATGTCGCGCGAGCTCGCGGACGCCGTGCGTGCGAACCTGTCAGGCGGCGAACGCGTACGCGAAACCGCGCAGCAGATGCTCGACGTCGCCGGGCGCGTGGAGCGGCGCCTGCGCGAGCAGCTGCAGGGCACCGCGCACGACACCGCGCTGTCCGAGCTGCAAGGCGCTGCGGTCGCGCTCCAGCGCGCGCAGAAGGAGGAGCTGCGGGGCGTGCAGCGGCTGGCGGCGCAGGCGGCGCAGGTGTGCGAGCAAGAGCGCGCGGTGGCGCAGCAGATCGATGACGTCGCGCGCGTGGTGACGGCGCTGCGCGAGGAGGCGGCGCGGCTTCGTCGCCAACTGGACGGTGCATGAACCTGACCTGGATACAGTTCGGCGAGATCTGCGAGCGACTGGCGCGCGAGGTGGCGGCCTCGCCCGAGCTCGACGCGGTGGTCGGCATCGCGCTCGGCGGCGACATCGCCGGCGCGACGATCGCTTCGCTCGCGCACAAGGACTACTACCCGATCCGCCTCGCACGGCGCGAGGGCGGCGCGCTCCACCACACGCGTCGCGTGGTGGTGCCTCCGCCCCGAGAGCTCTCCGGCCAGCGCGTCCTCCTGGTGGACGATCTGTCGCAGACCGGGGACACCTTCAAGATCGCGTCGCTCGAGCTGCGCCAGGTGGGCGTCTTGTCGGTGACGACGCTGGTGCTCGCGCGCACCGGCGACGCCTACCGCGCCGATCACACCGGCCTCGTGGTCGAAGGCCCGCCGCGCTTCCCCTGGCAGCGCCAGGTGAATTGAAGCTCAGCTCGGCGGGAACACGCGCGGCAACACCTCTCTGACGAAGAAGTAGGGGTTCGTGTCGTGGGAGACCACGCTGGTCGTGCGCTGCGCCCACCAGGGCCTCGTGGGGTGGCGGATGCACTTGCCGAAGATGGCCGGGGTGCAGGCGAAGCTCGGGGCGCCGGCGCCGAGCAGATGGTTCTCGAAGTCGGTCGGATCGCCCTGCACGGAGAAGACGTTCCAGATCGTCGTGCCGGTGTCGGCGAGCGCCGTCATGGGCGCGCTCCAGTGGTAGGTGCCCGCGTAGCAGACGTCCTCGAGGCCCCAGAGCGGCATCGTGGGGGCGCGCGCGGGGATGAGGTCGTGGTAGCG
The DNA here is from genome assembly GCA_023248855.1 of Myxococcales bacterium. Classification (GTDB taxonomy): domain Bacteria; phylum Myxococcota_A; class Polyangia; order JAHFDS01; family JAHFDS01; genus JAHFDS01. The sequence continues at coordinate 429 of JAHFDS010000691.1, read as the reverse complement.
CGCGAGCACCTCGTAGAGGCCATTGTCGGGATCGCAGCCGGCGCCCGAATGACCGGTGTACGACAAGGAAGCGATCGAGAGGCCCCGCTGCTCGAGCGGCGCCGCGAGGCGATCGAGGTGCGTCAGCGGATCCCAGCCGGCCCCGTAGAGCGTGCTCGAGCCGGGCTGGAAGTGCACCGGCTCGGTGACGAGGAGCGGGCGCAGAAGGCCCCGATCCATGAAGGCGCGCAGCTCGAATTCCAGCCTGCGGCCGCCGCCCAGAGACGGCGTCGGGTTCGACTGCGGGTTGATCCCGTGCAGCATCACGACGAGATCGAACGCCCCCCCACAGCGCGCTTCGCGCGGGATCCAGAGGGCCCCCTTGTCCGGATAGTCGACCTCCACCAGATCGTCGTCGGTCATCGGGCACGGGCCGGGCAGGGCCGGCGG
>JAHFDS010000015.1:41050-47658 GCA_023248855.1 Myxococcales bacterium | reverse complement strand
CCTCTGCCCGCGCCGCCGGCACCCGCGCCGCCCACGCCCGCGCCGCCCATGCCCCCGCCGCTCATACCCGCGCCCCCACGGCCCGCGCCACCGGCGCCGCTCGTGCCACCCGTGGGCTTGTCATCACTGCAGCCTCCGGCCAGGGCGGCCAGAAGCGGGATCATCAGTACGATTCCTGTGCGCTTCATTGGTTTCTCCCAGCCTTAGCGGTTGGTGCTGCCCCAGACGCTCATGATCGGTCCGCCGGTCGTGACCAGGGTCTTGTCGACCGCGATCACGATGGCGAGCGTGTTGAGCGACCCGAAGAAGTCGGTGGGAGCCATCCCCATGGGGTTCTGCTTGAGCTGGTTGACCAGCGACGTCGCGGTGGCGGCGTCGAGCGTCGGGCAGCCGGCCATGTTGAAGGTCAGCATGCTGGCCACCATGGCGACGGTCTGTTGCACCTTGTTGAAGCCGTCCAGGTTGAAGAAGAAGGGGTCCTCGCGCAGCCCGGCGAAGACCTTGGTCTTGCCGCTCATGCTCGAGATGCCGGCCGTCGCGCTGGCGTCGCCCGTCACGTAGTCGGCCGTCCCGACCCAGCACGAGATCTTCTGGGTCATGTCGAACGTGCAGATGATGTCCGTGTTCATCGCGGCCATGCCGTAGCCGGCCATGCTCGCGGTGTGGAACACATACTTCACGGTGTTCGAGAACTTGGACATCGTGTCGGCGGCCGGGAACACCGTCATCGCGAGGTAGACCTTGCTCGCGTCGGCAGACATCCAGGCGTAGACGTCGTTGATGTCCGAGGCCGGGTCCATGAGGACCTTGGGCCCGTCCCGGTGGTCCGCCGCTCGGGCGCTCCCACCGTAGACCGTACATGCGGCGAGGATTGCGCCCGCCCACCATCGCTTCTTCATCGGTTCCTCCTCTTGATGCCAACAGTTAGTGCCCGGTCCGCAGTCCCCCCGCGACCTGGCTTTGACTGACGGTACGCACACTAGCACCGAACGGTATTGGTGTGACGTGATCGTGCTCCGAATGCGTGTGCGTCGCCGCACGGGTCTCGAGGGCTGAAGTCGCGTTGACAAGCCGTGGTGGCCTGGTGTCCCCTCGCCGCGTGATCGTCAGGCTCACCCTGTGCTTGCTCCTCGTGTCGGCGTGCAAGCGCAGCGCACCCCCGCTCCCCCCGGACGCCGCGACCGAGCGCGAGGCGGATCACGAGGTCAAGCCGGTCTACCCGGCGCTCGTGGGGGCGCCGAGCCCCCTGGCGGTCAAGCTGTGCGGGACGATGCATGGCCTGGCCGAGGCGCAACGCGCGAAGTGTTGCGGCCGCCCCCCCTCCACAGGCCTCGAGCTCGAGTGCGTTCGCACGCTCTCGGTGGCGCTGGCCGATCGCGCGGTGACCATCGATGGCGCGGCCCTCGATCGCTGCACCGCTGCCCTGAAACGCTCGATCGAGGGCTGCGACTGGGTCGTGCCGATCCCGCCCGAGCCGCCCGCCGAGTGCGGCGCGCTCCTCGCGGGCCAGCTGTCGTCCGGCGCCCGTTGCCGATCGTCGCTGGAGTGCAAGCAAGGCCTGGGTTGTGCCGGCGTCGGGCCCACGCAACCCGGGGTGTGCGCCGAGCCGGCGACCGTCGGCCAGAGCTGCGGCGGCTCCGTCGACACGCTGGCCGCGTACACGCGGCAGACCGACGAGCCCGCGCACCCGTCGTGCGTGGGCTTCTGCGCGCGCGGCCGCTGCAATGCCCTTCTGGGCAAGGGGCAGGCGTGCAAGGCCGACGCGCAGTGCGGTGCGCACGCGCGTTGCGAAAAGGAGCGCTGCGTGGCCGGGCCGGCGCCGGGGCTCGGTGAGGCCTGCTCGGGATCCTGCGCTCCGGGTGGGTTCTGCGCGAGAGGCACGTGCGTCGCGCTCAAGGACGCCGGGGCGGCCTGCACGTCGCCCTTCGAGTGCCGCGCCGCGTGCAACAAGCCCGCGGGTGCCCTGGAGGGCCTGTGCGGCATGAAGTGCAGTGCCTGGCCGCCCGCCGGATACCCGTATCCCGGTCAGTCGTCGAAGAAGTAGGCGGCTATCGCCTGTCGCCGAGGAGCTTTTTCGCCTCGGCGGCGCCGGTCCGATCGAACCCCGGGTTCAGCTTCAGGGCCTCCTCGATCAGCCTGGTTCCGTCCTCGTCGCCGGTCGCGAGCCGGATCGCGCCCGCGTGGTAGAGGAGGCGTGCGTCGCGGGTGCCGAGACGCATGGCGCGGTCGCTGGCCTGCCGCGCCTCCGCCAGCCTGCCGGCGCGGAAGAGCGCCCAGGCGTAGGTGTCCTCGACGTAGACGCCGCCACGATCCCTGCGCTCCGCCTCGATGAGCTCGAGCGCCCGGGCGGGGTCGCGCTGCTGGGTCGAGAGGAACGTGGCGAGCGCCAGCCGGTCGGTGCGCTGCCCCTGCTTGAGCACGAGGTCGTAGGCGGCGCTCGCGCCTTTCTCGTCGCCTTGGGCCGCGCGCGCGTCGCCGAGCAGCCAGTGCGTCTCGACCAGCGGATCCTGCGCCACGGCCCGCTCCAGGAGCGGCACGGCCGCCGCCGGCCGCCCCTTGGCCAGGGCACAGCGGGCGCGGCCGACCAGCGCCGCGGGGTAGCCAGGGATCCATTTATCTGCCTCCGCGAATACGAGGTCCGCGCCGTCGTAGTCGGCCTGGTGAAAGAACACCATGGCCGCCTGGGTGAACGCCCACGCGGTGGCGCCTGGATCGCGCGTGTCGCGCCCGGTCGCGAGCGCCTCCCGGTTGAGGTCCTTGGCGCCCTGGACGTCGCCGTGCAGCCAGCGCAGGTACGCCGCCCGGACGAGCGCGGTCGGTCCGGGCTTCTGGTCCATCATCCGCTGCGCCGCGGCCGTCGCGGCCTCGACGTCGCCGAGCTCGAGGAGCGCATCCGACAGGATGCCGAGCGCCAGCACGTTGGCCGGCTGTCGCTTGACGATGTCCTCGGTGGTGGCGCGCGCCTCGCGGAAGCGGTGGTCGTTCATCTGTACGGTGGCCCGCAGCACGAGCGCGCCGGTGTTGGCAGGAGCGACCTTGAGCGCGGCCTCGGTGCACCGATCCACCTGCAGGTAGTACGTCGGATCCGACGTCGCGCGCGCCTTTCGCAACCAGAGATGTCCGAGCCCGATCCACGACTCCAGCTTGCCGGGAAGCTTCCGGGCCATCTCCTGATGCCGCCGGATCTCGACGTCGACGGGCCCGTCGCCGCTGACGGGGGTCAGGCAGATCGGCTGCGCCTCGTCGGCCGGGGCCGGCGGGGGCTTCTTGTTGCAGGCGAGGACGATCAGCAGGAGCGGCAGGAGGCGCGTGCGCATGGAAGGCTCCGGGGACATGCAAGACGGCGGTCCCCGGCGCCTAGCCGAGGACCGCCGCGGTGGAACCGGATGGTGGCTACGGGGTGGTCTTGCCGTGGCCCTCGGTCAGGCCCTGCCAGGGCAGCGGCGCGAACGGGAACTCGGCCAGCATGTTCTTGTCGTTGTAGTCGACGCCGTCGCCGAGCGGCAGGGCGCCGCCCGAGCAGATGACGGTGATGAGCACGTCGCTGACGTCGGCCTGCTCCTTGTTGCACGGCGTCGTGCCGCCGCAGCCGCCGGCCAGCGGGCGCCCGTTCGGGTAGCCGGAGTTGATCGCGAGATCGACGCGTAGGACGTCGCCGGTCTTGCCCGCCTCGATCGGCACGTGGTGCGCGCCGGCGGTCGGGATGTCGTCGAGGTTGATGGTCTTCAAGATGTCCACGCGGTTCGACTTGAGCGTCGTGACCGTCGCGGCCGGGACGCCGAGCGCCGCGTAGGTGCCCAGCGTGTCGAGGTCGCGCACGAGCACCGGGTTGAGGAAGTACGCGGCGAAGTTCGCCACGTCGGTGAGCGGCGTGGTGCGCAGGAACTTGTCCTGGTCCTGCACTCCGATCAGGCCCGCGTTGACGAGCGGGTGACCCTCGCGGCCGACCTGCACCCAGGGGCCGTAGGCGGTGTCACGGCCATCGCCGCGCAGGATGGTGTGCTTTCTGCGGCTGGCCGAGGCCCACACGCCGATCATGGTGTCGTCGCCCGGGGTGCCCTGGTGGGCGGGCATCATCCCGGTGCCGCTGACCTTGGTGGTCGGGATCTCGAGCGCGATCACGTTGAGGTTGAAGCCGGCGAAGACGTCCTTCGACGTGCCCTTTGGCTTGAGGTTCAGGATGTCGAAGATGCCCTTCTCGTCCAGGTAGAAGGGATCGTCGCGCTCACCGACGAACGCTCGGCCCTCGGAGCCGCTCGTGCCGAGGTCCTTGATGAACGTCGCGGCAAACGCGTCGTCGTACGCCCTGCCCGTCGGGAGCATGTACGCGATCTTGTCCGTGTTCGGGCCGACGTTCGGCGGCGCGACCGGCAGGTCGGTACCGATCACGGTGGACATGCCGTTTTCGACCTTGGTCACCGTGTAGGTCTGCTTGAACCCGCCGATCTGCACGAGCAGCTCGGCGCCGCCGCCGACCGGCAGGGTCGCCGACGGCGTCACGCGCGGGGGCGCGGTGGTCTTGAACTGGATCTGGTACGTGACCGCGTCGGTCAGCATGCCGGCGCCGCGGGTGATGTGGAACTCGTAGAGCACGTTGTCGCACAGCTTGGTCTGCTGGTTGCCCTGACCGGGCTCGTGCAGGCCATTGTAGCCGGCCATGAGGTAGAGCTTGTCGCGCGTGCCGGGCTTGACCCAGGCGTACACGTCGGTGTTGTCGATGCAGGGGTCGTTCACGGTGCTGGGCGCCTCGCGGTGGCTCGAGGCCGCCGCGGTGCCGGCGAGGCCGGCCAGCGCGAACGCCGCGCCGAGAGAGCTGATGGTGAGCTTGCGCATTGTCTGTCCCTCCTCCACTACATGCAGAGCTGCGCGCCCGCCGGCGCGACTTCGTAGACCGTTCCGCCAGTGTCGCTGGCGGTCACCCAGGTGAGCTTGTTGGCCGTGTGCGCGCGGTGCAGGCCCGCGGGATCGGCGTCGTCCTTGCCGCTGTCGAAGGCGCTCATGCTCTGGCCGCTCGTGGCCATCTTGAGCAGCACGAGGTGCCCGGTCGCCGGATCGGTGGCCGAGGCCCACACGTTCATGCCGTCGGCCGAGAGCGCCAGGCCCGCGGGGTAGCCGAGCTTGAGCCCGCCCACCCATTCGGCGGCCATGCCGCCGCTGATCTTCTTGATCGAGGACCACGTGCGACCGAGATCGGCGACATAGACGTTCCCGTCCGCGGTGACCGCGAGGCCGCTTGGCTCGAGAAGGCCGCTCGTCGCGACGGCCGTGGTGGCTCCGTCCTTCCACTTGAAGACACCGGCGGCGCCGGAGGTCTTGTCGTTGCCGCTGAAGTAGACGGCGTCCGCACCCGCGTCGGTGGCGACGTCGAGCGCGCGTGGCCGGTAGCCCTTGGTCGCGTCGAGCGCCATCTTGGCGCCACCGGCCGCGGGCACGCTGTAGATGACACCGTCCGCGGTGGCGTCGGTGCCGTTGTCGTAGCCGATGTCGGCGACGTAGAGCGTGGTGCCGCTCGTCGCCACCGCCAGCGCGATCGGGCTCGAGAAGCCGGTCTCGAGCTTGGTCGGCGCGCCGCCGGCGCACGGCACCTTGTACACCGCGCCCTTGCCATCGGTGTCGATGGCGGTGAAGTAGAGCGTCATGCCGTCCGGGCTCGGTACCGCATCCGACGGCGCGCGCAGGCTGGTGGCTCTTGCGGCCGACATCACGTCCGCCATGCCCCCGGCTCCGCCCATGCCGCCCATGCCGCCCATGCCGCCCATGCCGGCGGCCCCCGTTCCCGCGCCACCGGTACCGGTATCGCCGGCACCGCCCGTCCCGCCACTTGGTCCCGCGGTGCCTGCCAGCTTGACCTTTTCGTCACAGCCGCTTGCCAGCACCGCAGCTCCGAGCAGCAGGCCTCCAAGGCCTCGTCTGACTCGCATAGCCCCCTCCTGGCCCATGTGGGCCCAAGAAAGTTTCGAGACTACACCTCATTGTCCAGAGGTGCACTGGTTGCGCGGAAACTACGGTCGCGTGGGGTGCGGGGCCTTGGTGGGAGCGCGGGTGGGCGGCGGCGGTGGCGGTGGTGGCGGCGGTCCCGGCGGCTCCTCGGTGTCGCCGTCGAACTTGTGCAGGAACCGCTCGATGGCGTCGAGCCGCGCGGGCAGGTCGTGGATGACGATCCCGTTCTTGCCCTGTTGCGCGATCGATCCGCGGCGCGACAGCAGGTCCTTGGGCATCGCACGCAGGAGGTCCTCCACGCGTGTGCGCTCGAGGTGCCACACCTTGGTGGCCATCGCCGCCTGCGCCGCCTGCGCCGCCTGCGCCGCCTGCGCCGACTCGAAGGCGCTGGCGAGCTGCCTGCGCCGCGGCTCTCCATGCTCGTGGTCGAGCACGTTCTTGCGCGCGACGCGCAGGATGTTGCCGCGCTGCTCGAACCAGAGGCCGTGCGAGCGCAGGACCGACTTGAAGGCCTCCGCCCACGGCACGTCCTTGAGCCGCACCGTGATGGGATCCGTGTGCACGTCGGCGTCGACCAGAATGTTGACGGTCGAATCAGCGCTCTCGACGAAGAAGCGCATCACGGCGTCGAGGTCGGCCTCGACCAGCGAGATCCCCGTGATGGTCTT
>JAHFDS010000015.1:0-41040 GCA_023248855.1 Myxococcales bacterium | reverse complement strand
GTCTTGTCGGGCAGATCCTCCTCCTCGGCCTCGTCCTCGGCGGAGGCGACCTCCGCACGGCTCTCGAGGCCCTCGAGCGCCTTGCCGATCGCGAAGGGGATGGCCTCGGCTGACGTGCGCGGCGGCAACGGTGGCACCTTCATCGTCGCGATGCTCACGATGGCGACGGCGCCCATGACCATCGAGATCACGCTGACGGAGATGGCCACGAGCAGCTTGCCGTTTCGGTGCCACGGCTGCTGGGGCTCGGCGGCGCCGCTCTGCGAGCCGGGCATGGGGATGGCGCGCGGCGCGGCGCTCTCCCGCGGGGTCGCGAGCGTCGCGGCGAGCGCGACCGGCTCCTCGTCGCCAGGCGCGGGCTGCCGCGCGATGGCCTCCTCGACGAACCCCCGCACCGCCTCGATCGAGCGTGTGTCGGGGACGCCGGCGCCGAGCGCTGCTTGCCACGCGTTGCACAGCTCGCCGACGCTGCCGTAGCGTTGCGCCGGATCCTTGCGCATCGCCCGCACCACCACGTCGGCCACCGCCAGCGGGACCTCGGGGGCCAGCTCGCGGATGGGCTGCGGCTCCTCCGCGGTGATCTTGAACATCACGCCGATGGCGCTCGGCGCGCGGAACGGCATCTCGCCGGTGAGCGCGCGGTAGAGGATGGAGCCGATGGCGAAGAGGTCCGCCCGCGCGTCGACCTCGCCGCCGCGTCCCGTGGCCTGCTCGGGCGCCATGAACGCCGGCGTGCCCAGCACGGCCGAGTCGCGCGTGACCAGCGAGGCCGAGTGGCGGATCTTCGAGACGCCGAAGTCCATCACTTTGAGGACGATCTCGCCCTCCTCGGTGCGATGGAAGTAGAGGTTTTCCGGCTTGAGGTCGCGGTGGACGACGCCCGCCTTGTGCGCCGGATCGAGCGCGGCGCGCAGGTGCGCGAGCAGGGTCAAGAGCTCGTCCGGGGTGGCGCGCCCGCGGGCGTCCAGCCAGCGCGAGACGTCGGTCCCGACCAGGAGCTCCATGACCATGTAGGGGCTGCGATCGTCGTCGATCGCGAAGTCGTAGATGCGCACCGCGTGGCGCGAGCCGAGGCGCGCCGCGATCTCCGCCTCGCGCACGAAGCGCCGGTAGAGGTCCTCGTCGTTCAGGCCCCCGGTCAGGAACTTGATGGCGTAGCGGGTGGGGAGAAACACGTGGCCGGCCTCATAGACCGTGCCCATGCCCCCTTGCCCGAGCAGCCGCCGGATCCGGTAGGTGCCCTTCAAGATGCGGCCGATGCGCGGATCGCGGTCGGTCACCAGGGCCAGTGTAGACGAGAACACGATGGGAAACCGCCGCAACGTCAGAACAATTCCCGGCTCCGCCCTCGGACGCAGCCGGCGCGGAAGCTGACGCGCGCGCGATGCGCACACGGCCGCGCGTCGTTGCCGAAATCTGCACGGAGCGTTCTTACGGCAGCTCGGTGAAGGACCAGTAGGCGCTACGCAGCTCACGCAGGCGCTCGAAGGGCCGTGGTAGGCTCGCCTCGACCAGGAAATGGAGCTTGGCCAGGAGGGCCACCCGATCGAGTCGTGAGGACACTGTCGCGGCGTCCGGGTCGAGGGGCTCGATGCTGGCGCTTCGTTCCCGGCATCGCACGCGGGCGACGACCACGCAGTCGGGATCGCTACGCGTCTGCGGATGAAACCTTGCCTCGAGCCACCGCACCGCCCCCACGCGGAGCAAGAAGCGTTCCGCGGTCAAATCCTTGAATCGAGGATCCCCCTCTGTAATGAGAAGACACGTGGTCCCGCTCCATCGTTGTCTTTTGATACGCGTGCCTCGCCCAGGCGGCCGCCCGCCAGGGCTTTGGGGCGGCATCGTGCGTGCATGCGATACTGCGACCTGCCGTGCCGTCCCCTCGCTATCGGCTCTACCTGGTCCTGGTGTCGTTGGTGTCGGCGGCGGCGGTGGGTGCGGTGTGCGGGGTCGGTCTGGTCTCCCTGCGGAACTTCTCCGTCCGGACGCGCGAGGCCCTCACCGAGCAGACCACGCTTCTCAACGAGGCCTCGGCGTTCGAGGCTCTCCTCTTCGACAAGGGCTTCGTGGCGAGCTACATGCTCACGCGGAACCGGGGCTGGCTGGAGCAACTGGCCGCCAACCGGATCGCCTTCCAGACGCGGCTGGCGCGAGCGTTGCTAAGCACGAGCAGCGGCGAGGTGCGATCGCTCCTCCAGCAGATCGAGCTCGAGCGAGCGGGCTATGACGCCGGCCGCGACCAGGTCCTGCGCCTCTTCGAAGCTGGCCAGCTGGAGCGTGCCACCACGCTGCTCGAGGCCAACCACCGCCACGTCGAGCGCCTGCTGACGCTGTGCCAGGACGTGCGCCGGCTCGGGCGCACCGACGCGGAGGTGACGCTCCAGTCCGCCGAGCACGCGCTCGCGCGTCTGAGCGCCCTCCTGGTCGTGACGAGCGTGGTCGGCGCGCTCACCTGCGTCGCCGTGGGGTTCTTCCTCGCACGGAGCCTGGCGCGGCCGATCTTCGCGCTCCAGCTCCAGATCGAGTCAGCGGCGCAGCGGACGCGAATCCAGGTGCCTGCCGCCAAGGAGGGCCTCGACGCGGTGTCCGAGCAGGTCCGCGCGCTGGTGAGCCGGATCGAGGAGACCGACGCCGAGCTGGCCGAGCAGCGTCGGCGACTCATCCAGAGCGAGAAGCTATCGGCCATGGGCGAGATGGGCGCCAAGCTCGCCCACGAGATCCTGAATCCCCTGGCGGGCATGAAGGCTGCAATCCAGCGGATCGCCCGCAAGAGCGCCTCGGCGCCCGTGGAGGCCGCAGAGGTGGTGGAGACGGCCCACGCGCTGGGTCACGAGATCGCCCGCGTCGAGGACCTCGTGCGGAGGCTCATGGACTACGCGCGTCCCCTCGCGCCGCGCGTAGAGGTGTGTCCGGTCGAGCAGCTCCTTGTCGCGGCAGAGGTGGCGGCTCGGCCGGAGCTCGCTGCACACGCTGTCACGGTCGCTCGTTCGCTCGATGCCACGCTCCCACCCATCGAGGTCGATCCCGCGCTGATCGTGCAGGCGCTCGCGAACCTCCTCGCCAACGCGGCGCAGGCGACGGGATCAGGCGGCCACGTCGAGCTCACGGCACGCCGGGCCACAGAGCACGGCCGCGAGCACGTCGTCATCGAGGTGTCCGACGATGGCCCGGGCATCGCGCCACAGCACCTCGACAAGCTCTTTCATCCGTTCTTCACGACGAGGAGCAAGGGGCACGGGCTCGGTCTGGCGGTGTGCCAGAACATCGTGCTCGAGCACGGCGGTCGCGTGGGCGCGGCAAATCGCGTCGGCACGCGAGGCGCTCACTTCGAGGCTTGGCTTCCCATGGTGAGGTGAGCCGATGGGCGCAAGCGTCCTGGTGATCGACGACGAGCCGCTGATCCGACAGTCGATCAGCGGCGCATTGCGTGACGAGGGCTTCGAGATCTCGGCCGCCGGCACGGGCCAGGAGGCCCAGCGGCGCTTCGCGGAGGACAGGCCGGAGGTCGTGCTGCTGGATCTCGTGCTCGGCGATGTGGATGGTCTGGATCTCTTGCGGCGATTTCGCACCGAGGACCCGGACATCAAGGTGCTCGTCATCACGGCGCACGGCTCCATCGACGCCGCCATCACCGCCATGAGGCTCGGCGCCTACGACTTCATCAAGAAGCCCTTCGAGCTCGATGAGATCATCGCTTCCGTCCAGAACGCCGTCCGCACGAGCATGCTCGAGCGACGCGTCAGCTACCTCCAGGGGCGCGACAGGAAGAAGGGCACCGGGGCGGCCTTGGTGGCCCGGTCCGAGGCCATGCAGCGCGTGGCGAACGAGGTTTCGGTGATCGGTCCGAGTCCGGTGGGGGTCGTGCTCGTCACCGGAGAGAGCGGCGTGGGAAAGCAGGTCATCGCGCGCATGCTGCACGACCTCTCGGCGGCGGCCGCGGGCCCCTTCGTCGAGCTCAACTGCTCCGCAATCCCCGAGAGCCTCGTCGAGAGCGAGCTGTTCGGCCACGAGCGCGGCGCCTTCTCGGACGCGCGGGAGCGCAAGCTCGGCCTTTGCGAGGTGGCGGACGGTGGCACGTTGTTCCTCGACGAGATCGGCGATCTCGGCCAGGCGGCGCAGGCCAAGCTCCTGACGTTCATCGAGCACCGGACCTTCCGCCGGCTGGGCTCCACGGCGACCAAGCGCGTCGAGGCGCGCATCGTCGCGGCCACGAATCGCGACCTCGCGAGCATGGTGGCGGAGCGAACCTTCCGCGAGGACCTCTGGTACCGGCTCAACACCATCACGCTCGTGCTTCCCCCGCTACGCAGGCGGCCCGAGGACATCCCCATCCTCGCCGCATCCTTCCTGGCAGAATCGGCGCTCGAGTTCCGCCGCGCGTGGCGCACGATCGCGCCGGAGACGGCCCAGCTGCTGCGAGATTACCGCTGGCCGGGAAACGTGCGGGAGCTGCGCTCGGTGATCAGCCGGGCGGCCTTGCTCAATGACGGCGAGATCCTCGAACCGGCGCACCTGCCCGCGGATCTCATTGCGGCCGTGCTCGCGGCCACTCCAGTGGCGCGCGCCTCGGCGGACGCTGCGAGCAAGGGCATTCCGACTCTCGAGGAAGTAGAGCTCGCGCACATCCGGCGCGTCCTCGACATCGCTGGCGGCAATCGCACGCACGCGGCGCAGCATCTCGGCATCTCACGCCAGACCCTGATCCGGCGCCTGGGCGCCGAGGAGTAGCAGGATCGCGCAAGCGCGACCCCGCGTCGGCCGCGAGCTCGCTGAGCCGCACGAACGTCGTCCCACCGAGATCCAGGGTCAATGCGACTCTGTCTGGTCCTGCCTTGGGTCATTGTCCGCGAGCGTGCTCGAGGAGTGCGCCCGCGCGCGCGAGCTCGTAGCGCCCCTGGATGAGGCCGAGCTCGGCCGCGGACCGGCCGGCCTCTGCATCGGCCAGCTCGATGATGTTGCCGAGGCCCTTCTGGTATCGCCCCTCGGCGAGCTCGAGAGCGACACGGGCCGCATCGACCTGTGCCTGGCCTGCGACGATCGTCTCCCGCGCCACCGCGATGCCGCTCAGCGCGCGCCTGACCTCGAAAGAAATATCTTGCTCGAGCAGGCGCAGGTGCTCCGAGACCTCGGCGATGCGGGCCTCGGCCGCCTGGACCTGGTGCTCGGTGGACCCGCCCGTGAAGATTGGCCAGGCGAGGACCGCGCCCACGTCCCAGTTGTAGACGTCCGGGGTGAGCTGCCCTCGCGTCGACAGGGCGCCGGTCGCGAACAGACGCGGGTAGTAGGTCGCGTGCGCTGCGTCCCGCTGGGCCTCGAGGGCGCGCAGCTCCGCGCGCACGAGGTCGATCTCCGGGCGCCTCCGGCGGGCATCGTCGAGCGCCGCCTCCGCCCGCACGGTGAGCTCGGGTACGATCGGATCCGTGGTCGCGTCGACCTCGTCGTTGCCACTGCCGATCGCATCGGCCAGGGCTTGCCGGGCCAGCGTCGCCGCCCCTTCGGCGCGGATGCGTGCCACCCGGATGCTGGCCACTTCGGCATCCGCTCGCGCGAGCTCGATCCGACCCCGCAGACCTGAAGTCACTCCGGCCTGGACCAACTCGCGGTGCTTGCGGGCCCGCTCGAGGGCCTCCTCGACGACGGCCAGCGTGCCCCGTGAGGCCAGGACTGCGATGTACGCCTCGGCGACCGTGAGCACCACGTCAGCCTGGCTCGCGCGCAGCGCTGCCTGGGCGACGGCAGCACGGGCCTTGCCCTCCTCGACCACGGCGTGCGTGGCGCCGAAATCATACAAGGTGAGGTCGCTCGTGACCCCCAGGAAGGCATTGTCGAAGGACTCCAGGCGGGGATCCCGCGTGGGGCCGCCGATTCGAGGCAGGTTCGGCACCGACAGGACGGTGGTCGGAGAGTTGTTCGAGGTGCCGCGCAGGTACTCGGCCGCGGCCAGCACGCGCGGGTAGTAGAGGGAGCGGGCTTCGGCCAGCCGTGCCTCGGCTTGCCGGATGCGTGCCGCCGCGGCGCCGATGCGCGGGTGCTGCTTGAGCGCGAGCTCCCTCGCTCGCTCCAGCGACAGGCGTCTTGTCTCCGCCTGACCCGTGCTCGGCCACGCAAGAAACCAGAGCAGGATCGCCGATCCGAAACGGGTCATTCGAGCTCTCGCGTGTGCACGATGAAGACGTTGCGATCAGCCCGATCGGCCACCTTGCCGGCCGTGGTGCCGATGAGTCGGTCCAGCCCACCGTAACCGTGGCTGCCAAGGACGATGAGATCGACCCGCTGGCGTTGGGCCGCATCCAGGATGAGGCGCCAGGGTTGGCCGAGCTCGACCAGGGGGAGCGCGCTGCGCGCCCGTGGCACCTGCGCGATGAGGGCCTCGAGCTCCTGCATCGCCTGACGCGTCATGAGCTCCGGGAGCGCATCTGCGAGAGCGCCGTGCGCGGCCGCCGCCGGAAACTCGGGCGGGATGACGATGACGCGGAGCAGAGCCAGGCTCGCCTCGAAGCGTTCGGCGAGATCGCCGGCCGCTTGCAGCACACCCAGCGCGCGCACGGAGCCATCGACCGCCACCAGGATCTTGCGGATCATCCCGGAGCCACCTGCGTCAGGCCCTCGATCGGGGCCTCGACCTCGGGACGCTTGGCGATCGCCACGAACATCGACGGCACGAGAAAGAGCGACAGCAGCGTCGAGGACGTGAGCCCCCCGACCACTGCGAGGGCGAGGGGCTGGTTGGACTCGGTGCCGTGCTCGAGGCCGAGCGCCGTGGGCAGAAGGCCGATGATCGTGGCCAGGCTGGTCATTGCGATGGGAACGAAGCGAGTCCGCGCGGCACTGACCACGGCCTCGATCCTCTCCAGGCCCTCGCCGAACCGGCGATTGGCGTCGTCGACCAGAAGGATGCCATTGGCCACGGCGATTCCAACGACCATGAGGACACCCATGAGCGCGGTCACCGACAGCCCCTGCCGGGCGGCCATGAGCGCGAGCACGATGCCGACCAGCGACACCGGAATCGTGAAGAGCATGACGAAGGGCAGTCGCAGCGACTTGAACTGCGAGGCCATGATCATGAAGACCACCATGATGGCGAGACCAATCGCCAGGCCGAGTCCGGAGAACGTCCGGCGCATGAGGTCGACCTGGCCGACGAAGTCGAAATGGATGTCGCGCGTGCGCGGGTCGCTCTTGAGCCGGGTCTCGAGCTCGGTTGCTGCGCTGCCGATGTCCCGACCCTCGGTCTGCATGAGCACGTGGGCCGCGCGCTCGAGCCGGTTCCGCTCGATGGCGATGGGGCCTGTGGTGCGTCGGATGGTGGCGTAGGTGCCGAGCGTCACCGCCTTGCCGTGGTCGGTCGCGCGGATCGGGATCTGCGCGATCTCGCTCGGGTCCGCGATCGACGCTGCGTCGTAGACCGTGACGACGTAGTAGGCCATGCCATTGGATCCGTCGACCCACACGCCGGGGGTGTTGATGTTGCCGAAGGTGGCCTCGAGCGTGGTCTGGGCGGCCGATCGGGCGGTGACGCCGACGGCGCCGGCCATCTGCCGGTCTGTCTCGATGCGAACCTCGGGGTAGTCGATCTGGAGCGTCGGGTAGACATCTCGAATGCCCGGAACGGTGCGCGCCACCTCCGTGATGGCCTTCGATTGCGCATCGAGCTCCTCGAGCGTCTTTCCGCGTACCTCGACCGCGATGGGGGCGATGTAGCCATTCGAGAACACGCTCGCCACGAGCCCGCCCGGCCATTGCAGGAGCTCGACGCCGGGATACTTCGCCAACAGCAGCGCCCGCATCCGGTCGGCGAGCTCGCGCTGCGAGGCATGTCGCTTCTCGGGGTCCACGAGCGCGAGGCGGATGAAGCCCATGTGGGGCCCGTTGTTCGGGCTCGACATTGCGCTCCTGGCGGCCTTGGGTGCGCCGACGTTGGTGAGGACCAGCGACACCTCGTGCGGGAACGCATCTGCCAGGGTCCTGGCCATCTCGTTGATGCGTTGCGAGGATTCCTGGATCGACACCCCTGGGGCCAGGCGCACGTAGATGCGCTCCATCGATTCGTCGATCTCCGGGAAGAACGTGCTCGGAAGGTGCGCCGTGAACCAGACGCTGGTGCCGATGAGGATGGCCGCTCCCACGACGACCCAGCCACGGAACCCAAGGGCGGCGCGAAGCGCGGAGGCATAGCCCGCAGCCACGCGATCGATGCCCGCGCGCACGCGAACGGCGAGGCGCCCCGGGGGCCTCTCCTGCAGGAAGAACCGACATGCGACCGGCGTCACCGACATGCTGAGCAGGTAGCCGGTCAGCATCGCGATGACGACGGTCAACGCGAGCGGTCCAAAGAGCTTCTTGGCGAGGCCCTCGAGCAGGACTACGGGCAAGAGCACGGCGACCGTCGTGAGCGTGGCCGCCAGGGCCGGCAGGGCGACCGACTCGGTGCCACTCCGGGCGGCCTGGGCGGGGCTCTCGCCGTGGTGCATGCGCCGGTGGACGGCCTCGAGCACGACCACCGAGATATCCACGAGCGGTCCCATCGCGAGGGTGAGGCCGCCGAGCGTGAAGGCGTTGAGGGTCTGCCCCGAGGCATGGAGCACGATGAGGATGACCGCGAACGACAGCGGGATGACGATGGCCGCAATGAGCGCCGCCCGAAAGCTCTGCAGGAAGAGCAAGATCACGCAGGCAATCAGGAAGAGTGCGCGGACGATCTCGGTCTTGAGGCCGTCGTAGGTCGTGCGCACGAAGACGGACTGATCGAAGATCGACTTGACCTGGAGCCCAGGCGGCAGCTTGCGCTGGAGGCCGTCGATGGTCTGCTTGACGGCATCGACGATCTGGAGTGTGTTTCCCCCTGGCACGCGCAGGACGTTGAGATACACGGCGTTCTCACCGTTGACACTCACGGCTTGCGTGGCCGGCGAGGCGCCGTCTTCGACGCGCGCCACATCGCGCACCAGGACCTGCCTGCCACGCTGTGTCTTGACGACGGCGTCCCCGATCGCCGGGATGCGTTCGGCGACGCCGTTCGTGTAGACGTTGGCATTGAATTTCGGCGAGACGAACTCGCCCGAGGGCAGCAAGGCATTGGCATCGCGCACCGCACTGGCCACGTCCGCGGAGGTGATGCCTCGCGACTGTGCACGCAGTGGGTCCACGACGATGTTGATCTGGCGCTGCCGCCCGCCGTTGAGCGAGGCGCTGGCGACACCCGGGATGGCCTCGAGCACGGGCTCGATGTTGTTGAGCGCGTAGTCATAGAGCTGCGGTCCTGACAGGCCTCCGCCCCAGACCGCCACCTGCACCACGGGCGCGTTCGAGGGGTCGTACTGGAGCACGAACGGCGGGAGGACCCCGAGGGACTTCGGCACCGCGGACATGGCGAACGCGACCTGCTGCTGGACCAGCCCCTGCGCGGAATTGAGGTCGGTGCCCCACTTGAGCCACACGAATACGATGCTGATGTTCTTGCGCGACCAGCTCTCGACGCGATCGACCCCCGGGGTGGCGCCGACATACTTCTCGATGCGCCAGGTGAGGGTTTTCTCCACGTCCTTGGGCCCGAGGCCCGGCGCGAGCGTGCCCACGACCAGCACCGGCGGCGTGAGCTCGGGGAAAGTGTCGACGCTCATGCGCGGCAAGACGACCGCGGCGAACACGAGAAGGCCGATCCCGAGCATCAGGATCGCGATGGGATTCCTCAGAGCGAGCCGCGTCACGGCCTACCCACGACTCGTCGGAGGAGAGGGGAGCGCGGCCTTCGTCGGCGACTGCGAGCGCTCCGCGGCCAGCACGCGATCACCGTCGGCCAGCGCGTCACGGCCCTCGGTGACGACGCGTGTCCCCGGCTTGAGCGCGCGATCGAGGAACAGGCTCCCGGCGCGCTCACCCATGACCGTCAGAACCGTCTTTCTGGCCACGTCGCCCTCGATCAGGAAGACCGTGGCCTTGCTGCCGCGCACGGACGCGGCGGAGAGCGGGATCTCGGTCGCGGGCTCGGGCCTTCCGATGTCGAGGTTGATCTCGGCCGTGGTGCCGACGGGCACCTTGCGCTCGGTGTCGCGGAGGTCGATCTCGACGTGCACCGTTCGCGTGACAGCGTCGGCAGCCGGCGATCGCCGCGTGATGCTGGCCTCCAGCGTCTGCCCCGTGGCGACCAGGCGAAGCTTCACCGGGGTGCCCGGGGGAACGGCCGAGAAGTCGGTCTCGGGGACGTCCGCGCTGACCCTGGCCGTGGTGCGCTCGATGAGCGTCACGATGGCGCTTCCGGGCCGAACGAATGCCCCCGGATCGACGAGTCGCTCGGCGACCTCGCCCGAGAAGGGTGCGCGCAGGATGCAATCGCGCACCTCGAGCGTGCTACCGAGGAGCTTGGCCTTGGTGGCGAGGAGCTCGGCCATGCGGCTCGCGCTGTCGGCGCTCTTCTGCTCGGCCTCGTTCTCCGAGACGAAGCCGCCCTTGAGCATGCCGGAGACCCGCTCGGCCTCGTGCGAGATGGCCGCCTGCTTGGTCTCGAGCGCGCGCGCCTGGGCCGCCACCGCCTGGCTCGCGGCCGAAGCGCCGCGGCAGTCCAGGGTGGCGACGACCTGGCCGCGCCGGACCGTGGCGCCCGGGCGGACGAGCACCGTGTCCACGTACGCCGACACGAGCTGGGGACCGAGACGCGCCGACACCCATGGCTCGATCGTGCCGACGTAGCGCCGGCTGGGACGGTACTCGGCGGGCCTTGCCTCGACGACGGTGACACTCTTGGGGCGCTCGGCGAGGGCGTTCTTGTTGGTCCCCTGGCTGGCGCGCACGAAGAGCAGTGCCCCGAGGAGGACGATGGCCAGCGTGCCTGCACCGATCACGATGGGAACACGGGGACCACGCCGGATCCCCGGAGCAGGCACGTCGGTCATGGCGGCTGCCTGCAAGCAAGGCGCGTTCCGCTCGACATCGCGGGACTGTGGGCCCGTCACCACGTGCCGCTGGCGCAACTTGGACCGCCCGCCCTTCGCGTCGGGTGATCTTGCACCGGTCATGTGGGCGTAACAAAATCGACCGGTCAGCTGGGCGACCGTTTCATCTTGTGTCAGCGAGAGGGTGGATCCGCATCGGGACTAGATGCGGCGCGAGCGCGGGGAGATCTGCAGGACCACCTCGCCCTTTCTGAACACGCGCACGGCCCCGGAGGTCTGCGACACGCAGATCGCCATCGCCTCCGACTCGCGCGAGATCCCGGCGGCCGCCATGTGCCGCGCCCCGAGGCCGAGCGAGACCTTGACGTCCGAGTCTCCGAACTGCAGGTATCGCCCGGCCGCCAGCACGACGCCGTCCTCGCGGATGACGAAGGCGCCGTCCAGCACGGCGAAGCTGCGCAAGGCGTCGCGCACCATCGGGTTCAGGAGGTTCTTCTCGCTCTCGGGGTAGCCCTGGAAGGGGTTCATCGACAGCTGCTTCGAGCGCTCGAGCACGCGCGAGGTGTCGCCGACGACGAACAGCGTGCCGATCGGGTGCCCCTCCCAGCCTTCGATGCCGATCGTGACCGCCTGCTCGATCAGGCCCTCGAGCACCTGCGACGGGATGCGGTCGTCGCTGGGCAGCTCGAAGTGCAGGTCGTCGGTGGCGTTCTCCGACTGCCGCCGGCCGATGGTCACCATCATGAGCGTGTCGGGCCAGCTGGTGGCCCGCTTGCCCACGATGACGAGGACCGTCTCGCCCTCCTTGAAGCGCGCCGCCGACACGCCAGCGAGCAGCGCCAGCTTGAGCTTTTCCTGGCGCGACAGGCCCTCGTAGGCAGGGATCGCGACCGCGAACACGCCCTGGGCGTTGGCGACCGCGCGCTGCGGCTCGCTGGTCACCGCCTGGGTCAGCTTCTTCTTGACGGCCGGCGTCACCGCGGGCAGCGGCAGGTCGCCGATGTAGAGCAGGTGGGCGAAGGCCTTCTTGCGGACCAGCGCGAACGCCGCCTCGAGGAAGTCGTCGAGCGGCGGCGGGATGGGTGACATGCGCGCAAATCGTATCCGCGCTATGGTCCAAACGTGAAGAATCCGCCGCGCCAGGTGCCGCTCGAGGAGCTCGGCCCCCTGCGTCGTGGGCGGGCCGTCTGGGCCAAGCGGCTCCTCGGTGGTGCGCTCGGCCTCGTGGTGACCGGCTTCATCGTCAGCGGCCTGCTGTATTTCTCGGCGGTGTATCGCCGGTGGGCTGTCGCGGAGATGAGCCGGCGTCCACCGCCGCCCCCGCCTGCAGCACCGGGGGAGACCCCGCGCCCGGTCCGCGTGAACTTCGTCCCGCAGTGACCGACTGGCGGTATGGTCCGCGCGAAAATGCGCTGCACGCGCCTCCTCGCATTTCTTGCGCTCGTGGCCTGCTCGGACGGGGGCGTGCGCATCGGTGCGCGACCCGACGCCGCGGGCGCGCCGTCCCCCCCGGACGCCCCGCTCGACGCGTTCGTCACGAGTGACGGCCCCGGCTTCACGGTGGGTCTGGAGGTGGCGCCGTCCACGGACACCTCGTGGGCGGCGATCGGACGGGGCGTCGTCGGCACGCTCCTGGTGCAAGCCCTCGGCGAGCTCGCCGTGCGCGAGGTCCTGACGGGCAACGAGCCGAGCGACCTCCTGCAGCCGAGGCAGCGCCCCTGCTATCTCATTTCCAGAAATGACGTCTCCCCGGGCCGCCCCGGCGTGGCGCTCGACTTCACGCGGGCGACGCAGCGTTGCCTGGTCACGCTCGGGGTCCTCATCGCGCAGGCGCCGCTTGCGGCAAGGCAGCCCGGCCAGATCACCTTCGCCGCCATGCCGTACCTCCACGGGCGGCGCGTGGACGGTGCCCTGCGCGCCGCCGCGACCGACGATCCCATGCGCTTTCGCGTGGCCACCGGGGACCCGGTGCTCGATCCGCCGGTGGCGTTCCAGGACACCTGCGACGGGGACAGCGGGACGCGCTGCCTGCGCGTCTGCGATGCCGCCGGCGTGTGCATCCGCACGGGATGGACCGGCCTCGTCACGGTGGGCGAGGGCTCGCCGGCACGCTCCGTCGCGCTCGATGGCACCGGCGCGGTCGTCGGCCTCGTCGGCGCCGGGCTCGTCGACCACGTGGCCGAGCACTCGACCTCCGCCGGATCCAGCTCGATCGCACCACTTTCCTGCGAGCACGATCCGCCCACCTGGAGCCCGGGGCCCCTCCGGTTCGAGACGACCGACAGCGGGCCGGCCTGTGCGTGCGCCGTCTCGGGCACCGAGCGCCTCGCGGGCGCGATGGAGTACGGCGTCAGAAAGCCCTGCGAGGCGGGCACGTCGCTGTCGTTCTCGCTCCTCGGACAGGACGCGCTCGCGCGGGTGGTGCACGGCGAGGCCTGCGGCAGCGTGTCGTTTGCCGCCGTGTGTGCGCCGGGCGTCCTGGACGTGCCGCGCCAGACCGCGACCGGCTGCGTCAACGAGTGCCTGGCGCTCGGGTGCCAGTGGTCGAGCGCGAGCGGCACCTGCACCTGCTCGGGCGGCAGCGTGCCGCGGGGGATGCGTCAGGCCATCTTCGACCTCGAGCCGCTGCTACCCGCTGCCTTCGCCGCGGGTGAGCGTCTCGGTTGCGCGGCGCCCGCGCCCTGACCGCACGCCGGTCACCGCGGGCGCCAGGCGGCGAGCAGCGCGGCGTACTCGGTGAGCGCGAAACGAAGGCCCCGACCGGGGCGCTGGTCGAGCACGCTCGGACCAAGCTCCAGGCCGCGCGGCGAGAGCCCCGCACGCCGGAACCACAGGAGCGCTCGCCGCAGGTGAAAGGGCTGCGTGACCACCCAGACGGTGGTGCGTCCGGCCGGCAAGAGCAGCGCGGCGGTGAGGCGGGCGTTCTCGGCGGTGCAGCGGGCGCGTGGCTCGACCAGGATGGCGGTCGCCGGCACGCCGAGCGCCTCGAGGCGGCTTGCCATGATCACGGCCTCGGGCGCGTCGTGTCGGCAGCCCGGGCTCCTGCCGCCCGTGGCGACCAGGTGTGGGACCAGCCCGGCGTGGTACAGGCCCGCACCGGCGACGAGGCGCTCCTCGAGCAGCGGGGTCACCGTCCCGTCGGGCCAGGGCGGTGCGCCGAGCACGACCGCGGCATCCGCCGGGCCCGCCGCGTGGTGCTCCGCGAGCGGCCTTCCGAGGATGGATACGCTCATGCGCATGAGCGCATGGAACGCGCCTCGCGCGGGGGGACCCGTCACACCGACAGGAGCAGGGGCAGTCGCTGCTCGATCGCCTGCTGGGCGCCCGCGTAGAGCAGCTTCCAGGCCCGGACGAGCTCGCTCTTGCGGGTCGCGTGATCGACGACGACGTCATCCTCGTCGTCGATCTCCTCGTCCTCGTCGTCCTCCTCTTCGAGGTCGAGCTCGTCCTTGACCTCGTCGAGCACCTCGAGCAGGAGCGGCGCGCTGCCGATTCGCCAGCCGCCGACCTCCGCTCGCCCGTCGAACTCGACCGGCAGGTAGATCTCACACGCGGCCTCGTGCTCGTCGAGCCGGTCGAGCAGCTCCTCGAGCGCCTCGGAGTCGACGTGGTGGTCTCCCTTGCCGCCCGCGTGGTCGTCCGCGCTCGGGAGCTTGGGTGCGCCCAGGCGATCCAGCCGCTTTCGCAGGTCGCCGATCTCCTCGTCGCTCAGCCGCTCGCTCAGTGGGCCGATCTCGATCTCTGCCATCGTGTGCCCCTCGGCGGATGCCGGTCCACGAGGATACACTACGCGCGGGCCCATGGAGCGCGCACAAGTGGCAGGAGCTGGAGCCGAAAGCCGCAAGGGCCGCTCCGACTGGGCGCGCGAGCAGCTGGTGGGGGTGCGGGCTGCCGTCGAGGCCGGCGCCGCGGACGGCCGGAGCGGCGACGCGCTCTGTCGCGAGCTCGCCGACGCGGCGGACCAGGTGCTGCAGACGCTGTTCGAGGCCGCCCGCCGGGATCTCCCGGCGCTGCCGCCCCCGCTCGCCGTCATCGCGACCGGGGGCTACGGCCGGCGCGAGCTCTTGCCGCGGTCCGACCTCGACCTCGTGTTCCTGGTGCCCAGGCGATCGTCGGACCCCGTCGTCGGCAAGCTGGCCGAGGCGGTGCTGTATCCGCTGTGGGATGCGCGCCTCGATGTGGGTCACGCGGTGCGCACGCCCGAGGAGATGATCGCGCTCGGCAGGGACGACCTCGCGGTCGCGACCGAGCTGCTCGACACGCGCCTGGTCTGCGGCCCCCCGGCGCTGCACGACGAGCTGGTGGAGCTGGCGCGCCGCGCGCTCGATCGGGATCCCAACGGCTTCATCAAGCGGCTCGACGAGGAGCGCAAGACCCGCCACGAGCGGTTCGGCGATACCATGTTCCTGCTCGAGCCGAACCTCAAGAACGGCCCCGGCGGGCACCGTGATCTGCTGCTCGGCCTGTGGGCCGCGCGGTCGCGCTGGATCTGGCAGGATCCAGGGTTCGGGCCCGGCGCGTTCCATGCGCTGGCTCGCCTGGGGGCGCTCGGGGATCGGGCGGCACAGGCGCTCGAGGCCGCGCGCGCCTGGTTCCTGTCGGTCCGCTTCCTGTGCCACCTGCACGCCAAGCGACGACAGGACCAGCTGACGTTCGACATCCAGGAGGCGCTCGCTCGCAGGCTCTACCCGCACGCGCGCGTGCAGCCCGGCGAGGTGCGGCCCGCCGTCGCTCCGGCGGTCGAGGAGCTCATGCACACGCTGCAGGTGCACGCCAAGAACGTGCAGCGAGAGACCGAGCGGCTGCTCGAGCGGAGCCTGGTCCCCGCGCGGCGCAAGCCCGTCGTCCGCCGGCTCGACGGGAGCTTCTCGACGTTCAACGGCCGGGTGACGACCAATGGCGCCGACATCCTGGCGGAGCGGCCGTGGGAGGCGGTGCGCATCTTCCTGGTGGCGCTCGACCTCGGGGCCGAGCTGCACGGCCACACCAAGGACCTCCTGGCGGACTTCTCGACCCGCGTGGGCTCGGCGCTGCAGACGCGCGAGGCCGCCGAGGCGTTCCTCTCGCTGCTCTGCGATCCCCGCGACGCCAGGAACCCCTCGCTGCTCGAGCAGCTGCACGACCTCGGTCTGCTCGCCGCCCTGGTGCCGGAGCTGGGGCCCTGCACGGGACGCGTGCAGCACGACCTCTATCACGTGTACACGGTCGATCAGCACTCGCTCTACGCGGTGCAATACTGCAAGCGACTGCAGCGCGGCGAGCTCTCGGCCGAGCGGCCCATGGCCACGCGGGCGATCCGGGAGATCACGCGGCCGCGGGCGCTCTACCTCGGCGTGCTGCTCCACGACGTCGGCAAGCCCCTCGGTCGCGGACACAGCGAGAAGGGCGCCCGGATCGCCGCCGAGGTGTGCCGGCGTTTCGGGCTCGACGCCGAGGACGCCGAGCGCGTGGAGCTGCTCGTGCGGCGGCACCTCGTGATGTCGCACCTGTCCCAGCGGCGCGACGTGCACGACGGCGCGATGATCGCGCGCTTTGCCGCCGACGTCGGCGACGAGGAGACCCTGCGCGAGCTGTTCGTCCTGACGCTTTCGGACATGACGATGACGAACCCGGGAGCGATGACCGAGTGGCGGGCGTCGCTGCTCGGCGAGCTGTACGAGCGCACGCTGGCCTACCTGCGGCGGGGGCCTGACCTGGCCTCTCGCGACGGATCGGCGCACGCGAAGGCGCGCCGCAAGAAGGCCGCCGAGGCGTGCGAGGGGCTCGATGGGGCGACGCGCGCCGTGCTCGACGCGCTGCCGGATCGCTACTTCTCGGTGAACGCCCCGCAGGCCGTGAGGCGACACCTCGAGGTGTTCACCCGGCGGCGCAAGGACGGCAGCCGCTGTGCGATCGCGGTCGAGCACCGCCCCAAGCGCGGCTTCACCGAGCTCGTGATCTGCGCCGAGGATCACCCGGGTCTGCTCGCCCAAGTGGCCGGCGTGCTGCTCGGCAACCGCGTCGATGTGCTCGCCGCGCAGGTGACGAGCTTCCCCAGCCCGGACGCCGCGGCGGGGGATCCGGGCCTCGCGCTCGACGTGTTCCACATGCGCGACCGCATCGGCCGCGCCATCACGGACGAGGCGCGGTGGCAGCGGGTCGCGACGCAGCTCGAGGCGGTGCTCTCGGGCGCGACCGATCCGGGCCTCCTGGTCGAGAAGGCCAAGCCGTCGGCGGCGATGCCGGTCAAGCACGAGCCCGAGGTGCTGACCGAGATCGAGGTCGACAACCAGGTCTCGGCCGACTTCACCGTCATCGACGTGTACACGCAGGATCGCGCCGGCGTGCTGTACGCGGTCACGCGGACGCTGGCCGAGCTCGGCCTCGACATCCAGCTGTCCAAGATCGCGACCGAGGCCAACCGGGTGGCCGACGTGTTCTACGTGCGCGATCGCGACGGAGGCAAGATCTGGGAAGCCGCGCGCCTGGCCTCGATCCGCGGGGCGCTCGAGCGCGTGCTCTCGGTGCTCTGAAATCTGAGAGTAACATCAGGCGCCATGCACGTGATCCTCCTCCTCTTCCTGCTCGGCGTCCCGGGACCCATCGATCGGGGGCAGGCTGCGTTCGAGCGCGGCGACTACAAGGCGGCCCTGTCGGCGTTCGAGGATGCCGTCAAGGCGGAGCCGAAGAACGGCGGCGCGGTCTACCTGCGCGGCCTGGCAAAGGAGCGGCTCGGCGACAGGCCCGGGGCCGAGGCGGACTACCGCAAGGCCATCGCGGTCGATGCGAAGCTCCCACAACCGCACAACAACCTCGGGGCGCTCCTGGCCGAGCGTGGGGTCTTCGCGGAGGCGCGCGCCGCGCTCGAGGTGGCGACGCGGCTCGACCCGCGCTATGCGGAGGCGTGGTTCAACCTGGGGCTCGCCTTCGACGGCGACAAGAAGCCGCGCGAGGCGGCGGCGGCGTACCGCAAGGCGCGCGACCTTTCGCCCAAGGATCCGGACACGCGCATCAACCTCGGGGCGGCGCTGGCGCGGGCCGGGGACAAGAAGGCGGCGGCGGCCGAGCTCGCCGACGTCGCACGGCTGGCGCCCAGGGATCCTCTGGTGCAGCTCAACCTCGGGCTCGTGCACGCGGAGCTCGGCGACCTCGACGAGGCAGCGTCGGCCTACCGGCGCGCCGCGGCGCTCAAGCCCGACTACAAGAAGGCGTGGCTGAGCCTCGGCAAGGTCGAGTTGCGGCGCGGGAAATGCACCGAAGCCAGGGCGGCCTTCGACAAGCTGCTCGCGCTGTCGCCGAGGCTCGACAAGAAGGACGTCGACGCTCAGCTCGCTCGCTGCAAGCGGTGATGTCACGCTGGTCGTCTGGCAGATCCTGCACGGCCTGATCGCGCTCCCGAGCGTGATCCTCGCGTGCATGGCCGGCGGACGGCTGCTGCGCGCGCGTCGGCCGCGCCTCGCGCGCGCGCTCGGGCTCCTGGGCGGTGGCCTGATCGCCCTGGCGATCGTCCCTGGCTCCGGCGAGCTCCTGCTCTGGTCCCTGCGCGGGCCGCTCTGGCAGCCCGGCGGCAAGGCGGACGCGATCGTGGTCCTCGGCTCGGGTCAGCTCGAGGACGGCCAGTGCGACCCGGAGACCATCTCGCGCATGACCTACGGCATCAAGCTCTACAAGGAGGGCGCGGCGCCGATGCTCGTGACCTCGACCGGGAGCATCGGACAAGCGGCGACGCTCGGTGACGCGATGGCGCGGTTCGCCGTGCTGATGGGGGTCCCCGAGACGGCCGTGCTGGCGGAGGCGCGCTCGCGCGACACCCACGAGAACGCGGTGGAGACCGCCCGGCTGCTGCTCCCTCGGGGCGTCCGGCGGGTTGCCCTCGTCTCGGCGGGGATCCACATGCGCCGGGCGAGCGCGACCTTCAGGAAGCTGGGCCTCGAGGTCGTCCCGGCCCCGGCCTGGCCGAACCGGCACATCCGGATCGGCTTTCCGAGCTTTCTGCGCGCCGCGATCGTGCAGGGATCGATCCGTGAGTGGCTCGGCATCGTGTGGTACACGGCTCGGGACTGGATGTGAGAGAGGAGCAAGTCGTGCCGGTTCACCAGCGACGCCGGTCGATGCTGCAGGTCCTGCGTTACGCGGGCGCGATGGCCCACGAGTTCCGCGGGTCGCTGATCGCCCTCGCCCTTTGCGTGCTGCTCGGCGGCGTCCTGCACTGGATCACGCCGATGCCGTCCCTCGCCGGCGCGCGGCCGTCGGTCCTGCTGTCGCTGCTCGCGGCCTGGCTGTCGATGTTCGGCGAGCCGATGTTCAATCCGCCGCCGACCTGGTATCTCGCGCTGGTCGAGGGGCTCTATCCGGTGCTCGGCTTCACGCTGGTGGGCGAGGGCGTGGTGCGCTTCGGCATGCTGATGATCTCGCGCCGGCAGGGCGAGAAGGAGTGGATGCGGGTGATGGCGAAGACGTATCGCGACCACGTGGTCCTGTGCGGGCTCGGCCACCTCGGCTACCGCATCCTCGGCCGGCTGCTGGAGGACAAGGTCGAGGTGGTCGCCATCGAGCGGACCGCGGAGGCGCGCTTCCTGGGGCAGGCCAAGGAGACCGGCATCCCCGTGCTGATCCGCGACATGAAGGAGGACCAGGCCCTCATCGATGCGGGCGTCCCGTACGCGCGCGCCATCATCATCGCGACCAACGACGACATGGCCAACCTGGAGGTCGCGCTCGACGCACGCCGGATGAACCCGCAGATCCGCGTCATCATGCGCATGTTCGACCAGCACCTGGCCGACAAGATCAAGGGGGCGCTCGGCATCGACGCGGCGTTCTCGTCGGCCGCCCTGGCCGCACCGATCGTGGCATCGATGGCGCACGGCGCGCGCGTCCTGGCGTCGTTCCCCGTCGCGGGTGTACGCCACGTCATCGCCGAGGTCCACGCCGAGCCGAAGAGCACCCTGTGCGGCCAGCGCCTGGGCGAGCTCGAGTCCACCCTCGGCGCGCGCGTCCTTTCGCGGAGCGACGCGAGCGGGACCTCTCAGGCGCGCCCTCCGGGGGCGGGCCAGATCGCCGCGGGGGACACGATCACCGTGGAGATCGAGGCGCGGCACCTGTCCGCCCTGGCCGAAGCGGCGCGCGGGGGGCGTTCCGTTGGTCGGGTGCCTACCGCATGATCGCGGCGCAGTTGCCGGGCGTGGGGGTCGCCTGGTCACGCCAGGTGGTGCGGCCGGTGCGCTCGATCGAGTGGTCGGTGGTGGGCGTCGACGGGTAGTCGATCGAACCTGGGCTGCCGGTCTCGTCGGCGAGGTTGTTCGAGTTCGGGGAGTCGTAGAGCAGGGCGTCGATGATGGCGCCGCTCGGGTTCGTGATCGCGATGGCGTCGGTCGCCGTGGTGCCGTTCTGCAGGCCGGTGAGGCCCATGACGAGCTGGCAACCGCGCGCCGGGATGGTTCCGGTCAGCGTCCTGACGTTCCCGTAGGTGGCGCCGCCCGCGCGCAGGTGCCAGCTCGTGAGATCGATGGCGGCGCCCGAGCCGTTGTAGAGCTCGACCCACTCGAGGCCGTCGTCGGCGCCGGTAGGATCGACGAACGCTTCCGAGATCGCCAGCCGGCCGATGAGATCGACCGGTCCGTCGGGGCCCCGCGGCGCATCCGCCGGGCGTGGCGCATCCGCAGGTCGCGCATCCGGTCGCCGTGGTGCATCCGCCGCGCGCGCCGCGTCGGCCGGGCGCGCCGCATCCGGTGTCCGCCCCGCGCTGCCTGCAGCGCCGTCGGTCCGACGCGCATCTGCGGCGCCCGCATCGTGGGCGCCAGCGTCCACCGACAGACCGTCCGGCGCCAGGGGGCCATCGGGCGGATCCTCCGGAGCGCCACTGCCTCCGCGGTGGTTGCTGCCGCTGCCCCCGGCGGCTGCCTCGTCGGGCGCGTCCTTCTTGACGCTCGCACAGGCGGGCAACGCGAGCAGGCAACCAAGGACGACGCAGGCAGTTCGCTTCATGGGTTCGAGCCGCCGGCAGGGCATGCCACCAGCGTGCCATCGGTCAGCGCGCGTCGAGACGAGCGATCTTGAGGTCTTGCGTGCATGCGATGGCGACTCTGGCTGCCATTTTCGTAAGTCAGCGTGGCGACCCGTGCTGCCAGTGCGGGGTGAAACGCCCCCAGTCGCCGCGCTCACTCGCTGGTCATGCGGACGATCTCCTCGAACGTCGTCACGCCCAGCCGGAGCTTCTGGATCGCGCACTGGCGCAGCGTCACCATGCCGTCGGCCATCGCCAGCTTCGCGATCTCGCCCGCGTCGCGCCGCTCGGTGATGAGCGACCGCACGCGCTCGCTCACCTCGAGCACCTCGTGGATACCCGTGCGACCGACCATGCCGGTGCCGCGGCAGTGGACGCAGCCCGTGCCGAACGTGCAGCGCGGCCGCTCAGGGCCGGCCACGTCATCCTCCATGCCGATCGCCGAGAGCTCCTCGAACGTCATGGGCCGGGTCTGAGCGCACGACTTGCACACCTTGCGGACCAGCCGCTGCGCGACCACGCCGAGCAGGGTGGAGGCCACGAGGAACGGCTCCACGCCGAGCTCGACGAGCCGCGTGACCGACGACGGCGCGTCGTTCGTGTGCACGGTCGACAACACGAGGTGCCCGGTCAGCGCGGCCTGCACCGCGTGCTCGGCGGTCTCGCGGTCGCGGATCTCGCCCACCATGATGACGTCCGGGTCCTGCCGCAGGATGTGCCGCAGCGCGGAGGCGAACGTCACGCCCGCGAGCGGCTGCACCGACACCTGGTTGAGCTCCTCCATGACCATCTCGATGGGGTCCTCGATGGTCGTGATGTTGAGCTCTTCGCTGGCCAGGCGCCGCAACGCCGAGTAGAGCGTCGTGGTCTTGCCGCTGCCGGTCGGCCCCGACACCAGGACCAGGCCATGCGGCCGGTCGAGGAAGCTCTGCACCAGCACGAGATCCCGGGGAAAAAAGCCGAGATCGGCGAGGTCCACCGTCAGCACGTCGGGGTCGAAGATGCGGATCACGCACTTCTCTCCGAACGCGACGGGCAGCGTCGACACGCGGAGCTCGACCTCGCGCTCGCCGCGGCCGGTCTTGATGCGGCCGTCCTGGGGTTTTCGCCGCTCCGCCACGTCCATGCGCGCGAGCATCTTGATGCGCGAGACGAACGCGGGATGGACCTGTCGCGGGATGGTGTTGATCTCGTGCAGCACGCCATCGATACGCAGCCGGATGCGCGAGGTCTCGCGCCGCGGCTCGATGTGGATGTCGCTCGCTCGCTGGTCGAACGCGTAGTGCAGCAAGAACTCGACGGCGTTGACGACGTGCTTGTCGGTCGCGTCGATCTCGTCGACCTTCTTGAGCTTGACGTACTGCTCGAGGTTGCCGAGGTCGGGCAACCCCGTGGTGCTGGCCTCGCGAGCGGCCGCCGACACTGCCGTGCGGAAGCCATAGACGTCGGTGATGAGCTTGCGGATGTCCGAGGAGGTCGCGACGACCGGCCGCCAGCGGTTCTTGGTCATCAGGCCAAGCGACTCCTGGAGCTCCTTGTCGAAAGGGTCCGCGACGGCCACCACCAGCAGCTCGCCCTCCCGGGCGACGGGCACCACAGCGTTGCGCTGGGCGAACGGTCGCGGCATCGACGTCACCACCATGTCGGTCTCGATCTTGAGCGGATCGATCTTGAGGAAGGGGAGGCCGGCGTAGGCGGCGACGACCTGCATGATGAGGTCCTCCCCGAGGGCAGCCTGCGGGCCCGGCGCAGCGGATTCGAGCTTGCAAGCCGCCAGGACCTCGGCTGGGTGGAGCTCGGCCTCCTGCTGGGGCGACACCCGCGGGCCGAAGCGCTCGCGCAGCAAGCGCGCGCGCTCCTTGCCCGCCGCCATCAGGATCGCCCGCAGCTGGTCGGGCAGCACGTGCCGGTGCCGCTCGAGGATGGCCAGGAGCGACTCCAGGTTGAGGCGACGCGGGGTGGCCGCGACGGTGGACACCAGGGGGATCATACCATGGGCCGGGCAACGCTTTGCGTCAGGCTTGTTTCTGGCGTGAGAACGGCCCGATCGGCTGCCGGATACACGATCTTAACGTAGCCTTAGCGGCCGCGACATCGACGCACTGCAACATCAAGGGTGCCAATGTCCAAGCCCACCTTGATCGTGGTCGGCAACGGGATGGTCGGTCACCGGTTCATCGAGCTGGCGATCGAGCGCGGCCTACCGCGCAGCCATCAGCTGGTGGTGCTCGGCGAGGAACCGCGCGCGGCCTACGATCGCGTGCACCTGTCGAGCTTCTTCGAGGGCAAGACGGCGCACGACCTTTCGCTCGCGAGCCCCGGCGGCTACGCGGAGTCCGGTGTCGAGCTGCGCGTCGGAGAGCGCGTCCTCGGGATCGACCGCGAGACGCGCACCGTGCGCCTGTCCAACCGCCGAGCGCTCGCCTACGACCAGGTGATCCTCGCGACCGGATCGGTTCCGTTCGTCCCCCCGGTGGCGGGGCGGGACCTGCCCGGTTGCTTCGTGTATCGCACCATCGAGGACCTCGAGGCCATCCGCGCGTACGCCGCCCGGGCGCGCGCCGGCGCCGTCATCGGTGGCGGCCTGCTCGGGCTGGAGGCTGCGAGCGCCCTGCGCAATCTGGGCCTCGAGACGCACGTCGTCGAGCTCGCGCCACGCCTGATGACCCTGCAGGTGGACGACGCGGGCGGCGCGATCCTGCGCCAGAAGATCGAGGCGCTGGGCCTGTTCGTCCACACGGCGGCCTCGACGTCGGCCATCGAGGGTCCCCAGGGGCGCGTGAGCGGGTTGCGCCTCGCCGACGGGCGCGTGCTCGAGGTCGACCTCGTCGTGTTCTCCGCCGGCATCCGGCCCCGTGACGACCTCGCGCGCGCTGCGGGGCTGGTCGTCGCCGAGCGCGGCGGCGTCGTGATCGACGACCGCTGCGCGACCTCCGACCCCGACGTGCTCGCCATCGGCGAGTGCGCGTCGCACCGGGGGCGCGTGCATGGCCTGGTCGCGCCCGGCTACCAGATGGCGCGCGCGGCGATCGACACGATCGCGGGCGGCCCCGAGCGCTTCTCGGGCTTCGACGCGGGCACCAAGCTCAAGCTCCTCGGCGTCGATGTCGCGAGCTTCGGCGACGCGCAGGGCACGACGCCCGGCGCGCGCACGCTGTCGTACCTTGATGCCATCGCGGGCGTGTACCGGCGCGTGACGCTCGACGCCGAAGGCAAGCGCGTCGTCGGCGGCGTGCTGGTGGGCGACAGCACCGGCTTTGGGGAGCTGGCGGCGCTCTGTCGCGCCGGCTCACCGGTGGGGCCGCACCCGGAGGACCTGGTCCTGCCGCCGGGGCGCGCCGGGGCTCCGCGCGGCGGGGGGCCGGGCGCGCTGCCGGCCGAGGCGATCCTGTGCAGCTGCCTGAACGTCTCGAAGGGCGCCGTCTGCCAGGCCATCACGTCCGGCGGCCTCACGGAGGTCTCGGCGATCAAGGCGTGCACGCGCGCCGGAACGGGCTGCGGCTCGTGCGTGCCGGTGCTGTCGGATCTGCTCAAGCTGGAGCTGAAGAAGACCGGCGCCGTCGTGCTCAACCACCTGTGCGAGCACTTCGCCTGCTCGCGGCAGGAGCTCTATCACCTCGTGCGCGTGCACAGGCTGCGCACCTTCGACGAGCTCCTGGCGCGCCACGGACGGGGCGCCGGCTGCGAGATCTGCAAGCCCGCGGTCGCGTCGATCCTCGCGTCGGCGTGGAACGAGCACGTGCTCGGCCGCGGCCACAGGAAGCTCCAGGACACCAATGACCGCTATCTCGCCAACATCCAGAAAGACGGCACGTATTCGGTGATTCCGCGCGTGGCCGCGGGCGAGATCACCCCCGATCAGCTGATCGCGCTCGGCCGGGTCGCCAAGAAGCATGGCCTCTACACGAAGATCACCGGGGGCCAGCGGGTCGATCTGCTCGGCGCGCGCATGGAGCAGCTGCCGGACATCTGGCGCGAGCTCATCGACGCGGGCTTCGAGTCCGGGCACGCGTACGGAAAGGCGCTGCGCACGGTCAAGTCGTGCGTCGGCAGCACCTGGTGCCGCTATGGAGTGCAGGATTCGGTCGGGCTCGCGCTCAAGCTCGAGCATCGCTACAAGGGCCTGCGCGCGCCGCACAAGATCAAGAGCGCCGTGTCCGGCTGCGCACGCGAATGCGCCGAGGCGCAGGGCAAGGACTTCGGCGTCATTGCGACGGAGAACGGCTACAACCTCTACGTCTGCGGCAATGGCGGCATGCGGCCGCGACATGCGGACCTGTTCGCCACCGATCTCGACGAGGAGACGCTGGTCCGCTACGTGGACCGCTTCCTCATGTTCTACATCCGCACGGCCGACCGGTTGCAGCGGACCTCCACCTGGCTCGAGGCGCTCGAGGGCGGGCTCGATTACCTCAAGAAGGTCGTGATCGAGGACTCGCTCGGCATTGCTGCGGAGCTCGAGGCCGAGATGCAGGCGACGGTCGGGAGCTACCAGTGTGAGTGGCGTGCGACGCTCGAGGACCCCGAGAAGATGCGGCAATTCCAGCCCTTCGTCAATGCGCCGGGGCCGGACCCGAGCATCGTCATGATCCGCGAGCGGGGACAGCCGCGACCCGCAACCTGGGACGAGAAAAACCCGAGTCGCAAGGCGGGATGAGGAGCAGAACGATGTCTGCCGATTGCACCGAGGAACCGAGCTGGATCGCCGTCTGTGCGCTCGACGAGATCCCCTCCGAGAGCGGAGTGTGTGCCCTGGTCGATGGGCGCCAGATCGCGATCGTGCGCGTGGGCGATGCCCTGTACGCCCTCGACAACTTCGATCCATTTGCGTGTGCGTACGTGATCTCACGGGGCATCGTGGGCGACCGCGCCGGCCGGCCCAAGATCGCTTCGCCGATGTACAAGCACGGCTTCGACCTCGAGACCGGTCGCTGCCTCGACGATCCGGCGGTGGCCCTGGAGACGTTCCCGGTGCGCGTGCGCGCCGGGCGCGTCGAGCTGCGCCTCGCCCACGCGGTGGGGATCGCGGCGTGATCGCGAGCCGTCGTTGATTCGATCGAGCCAGCTCGTGTTGTATGGCAATGCCGCGCCGGCGGCGGCGGGGCCGTCGTCGCTGGTCGCCCTGCTCCTCGGCGAGCAGCAGCGTCTGTCCGCGGTGGAGCGCTTCGCCGAGCAGCACGACCGCGGCGCGCTGCCGGAGCGGGCGCGCTACTACCAGGACCTGATGCCGGCATCACCGCCCGGTCCGGGGCAGCAATACGCCTTCCGGGTCGACCTCGACAAGTGCACGGGCTGCAAGGCGTGCGTGGCGGGCTGCCATAGCCTGAACGGCCTCGACGAAGCGGAGACCTGGCGCACCGTGGGCCTTCTGCACGGCGGCACTGCCGAGGCGCCCGTGCAGCAAACGGTCACCACGTCGTGCCACCACTGCATCGATCCCGCGTGCATGCGTGGCTGCCCGGCGGAGGCGTACGAGAAGGATCCGACGACCGGCATCGTGCGGCACCTCGACGATCAATGCATTGGCTGCCAGTACTGCATCTTCATGTGCCCCTACGACGCGCCGAAATTCAATGCGCGCCTCGGCATCGTACGCAAGTGCGACCTCTGCAGCGACCGGCTCGGGGCGGGCGAGGCGCCCGCGTGCGTGCAGGCGTGTCCGACGAGCGCCATCCGCATCGACGTGGTGGATTCGGCTCAGGTGATCGAGGAGGCCCAGGGAGACGCGTTCCTGCCAGGCGCACCCGGGCCAGGGGTCACCCTGCCGACGACGCGCTACGAGAGCGCGCGCCCCCAGCCGCGGAACCTCCTGCCGGCCGACTTCTATGCCATCGCGCGCGAGCACGCGCACTGGCCCCTCGTCTTCATGCTGGTCTTCACGCAGCTCTCGGCCGGCGCGTTCGCCGTGCACACGGCCGCGGGCCGGCTCGGTGTGGGGGGCGTGTGGAGCCGCGCCTCGACGCTGTTCGCGCTGGCCTGCGGCGCCTTCGTGATGGTGGCGAGCGCCTCGCACCTCGGTCGGCCCAGGCTGGCGTTCCGCGCGATCCTGGGGCTGCGCACGTCGTGGCTCAGCCGCGAGATCCTCGGGTTTGCGGTGTTCTCGGGGCTCGCGGGGGCGCGCGCCGCGGCCTTCTTCGCGCCGCCGGGGCTGGCCGCGCTCGGGCCGCGCCTCGACAGCGCGGTGGTCGTCGCGGGGGTGCTCGCGGTGACGGCGTCGGTGATGGTGTACGTGGCGACGCAGCGTCCCACCTGGGGTCCGGCGGCGACTGCGCTGAAGTTCGGCCTCACCGCGGTCGTCCTCGGCACCGCGGCGGAGCTGCTGGTCGGGTGCGTGCTCGCGCCCGCGCCCGATGCGGCGGCGCTGCGCCTTCTCGGGCAGGTCCTGCCCATCGCGATGATGGCCAAGCTGGTGGTGGAGCTGGCCGCGCTGGCGCACCTGCGCGATCGGCGGAACACCGCCCACAAGCGGAGCGCGATCCTCATGACGCGCGAGCTGCGCGGCTGGACCTGGGCGCGCCTGGCCCTCGGCGTGATGGGGGGCCTGGTGCTCCCCGCGATCGGCATCGACGGCGCGGGCAGCGCAATTGGCGCGTTCGCGTGCTGCCTTTGCGGCGAGCTGTGCGAGCGTTACCTGTTCTTCACCGCGGCGACGGCACCGCGCATGCCCGGCGCGCTGTCTTGAAGCTGCGCGAGCGCGAGGGGCCGCTGACCCGTGAGCTCCTGCAATCGCCGGAGAGCTTTGGCCTCGGGCGCGTGCCCGCGCGCCTCCTGCCCGACGCGCGGACCCGGACCGTGTGCGGCTTCTGCTCGACCGGCTGTGGCCTCGACGTGCACCTGCGCGAAGGCGCGGCCATCAACCTGTCGCCGAATGCCGGCTACCCGGTCAACCTCGGCATGGCATGTCCAAAGGGGTGGGAGGCGCTCGCGCCGCTCTCGTCGAGCGATCGCGCGACCCAGCCGCTCGTGCGACAGGGTGGGCGCCTGCGACCGACCAGCTGGGACGATGCGGTCGGGACGATGGTGCAGCGCTTTCGTGCGATCCAGGAGCGTCACGGCCGCGAATCCGTCGCCTTCCTCTCCACCGGCCAGATCACCACGGAGGAGATGGCCTTCCTGGGGACGCTGGCGAAGCTCGGGATGGGCCTCGTGCACGGCGACGGCAACACGCGCCAGTGCATGGCGACGGCCGTGGTGGCCTACAAGCAGAGCTTCGGCTTCGACGCGCCGCCCTACACGTACGCCGACTTCGAGGAGTCGGACGTCATCGTGCTGGTCGGCTCGAACCTGTGCATCGCGCACCCGATCCTGTGGGAGCGCATCGCCAGGAACAAGCACCGACCCGAGATCATCGTAGTGGATCCTCGCCGGACGGAGACGGCGATGGCGGCGACGCAGCATCACGCGATCCGGCCGAAGAGCGACCTGCCGCTCTTCGGGGGCCTCGTGCGTCTGTTCCTCGAGCGCGGGTGGATCGACAAAGCATTCGTCGAGGCGCATACGTCAGGGCTGGAGGCCCTGGCGGCGCAGGCCGAGGCGTTCACGCTCGAGCGCACCTGCGAGGCGACCGGGCTTTCCGCCGAGCAGCTCGAGACGCTCGCGGGGGCGATCCACCGCGGGAAACGCGTCTCGTTCTGGTGGACCATGGGCATCAACCAGAGCCACGAGGGCGTGCGTGCGGCGCAGGCGATCATCGACCTCGCGCTCCTGACCGGCAACATCGGCCGGCCAGGCACCGGCGCGAACTCCATCACCGGCCAGTGCAATGCCATGGGCTCGCGGCTCTTTTCGAACACCACCAGCCTGCTCGGCGGGCGCGATTTCGCCTCGGCCGGAGACCGGCAGGAGGTCGCCTCGATCCTCGGGATGTCCGAGCAGCGCATCCCGCACCATGCGGGGCTCGCCTATGACCAGATCGTCGAGGGCATCCTGGCCGGCAAGATCCGCGGCCTGTGGGTGATCGGCACGAACCCCGCGCACTCGTGGATCAACCAGCACGACCTGCACGAGACGCTGTCGCGGCTCGAGTGCCTGGTCGTGCAGGACATGTACACCACCACGGAGACGGCGGTCCGCGCGGACTTGCTCCTGCCGGCGGCCGGCTGGGGCGAGAAGGACGGGACCTTCATCAACTCCGAGCGCCGCATTGGCCTTTGCAAGAAGGTGGCGCGCGCGCCGGGGCAGGCGCTGGCCGACTTTCACATCTTCCAGCTGGTGGCCGCGCGCTGGGGCCTTGGCGGCGCGTTTCGCGAGTGGTCGAGCCCCGAGGCGGTGTTCGAGATCCTTCGCAAGCTCTCGCGCGGCCGGCCGTGCGACTTCTCGGGCGTGACCGGCTACGACATGCTGGACGCGGCGGGGGGCGTGCAGTGGCCGTTGCCCGAAGGGGCTCCGCTGCCGGAGCGCGAGCGGAGGTTGTTCGCAGATGGGAAGTTCTTCCACGCCGACGGCCGGGCGCGCCTCATCCTCGAGGCATCCCGGCCGGTGCCGGAGCCGACCAATGGCGCCTTTCCCTTCGTGCTCATGACCGGGCGGGGCAGCTCGAGCCAGTGGCACACGCAGACGCGCACCGCGAAGTCGCCGGTGTTGCGGGCGCTGTCGCCCCAGCAGATCTACTTCGAGCTCAATCCGGCGGACGCTCGGCGGCTCGGCATCGAGCCAGGCCAGTGGATGCGCGTGGTGTCGCGGCGCGGGGAGGTGCGCGCGCGCGCATTTCCGACCCATTGCGTGCGTGCCGGGGAGATCTTCCTGCCGATGCACTACGCGGAGGTCAATCGCCTGACCCTCGCGGTGTTCGATCCGCACTCGCGTCAGCCGGCCTACAAGGCGTGCGCGGTGACGCTGGTGCCCGAGGGAGAAGCGCCCGCGGCCTGATCGAGGTCTTTCGCTCGGTTACGCAAATGATACGTCAGCGAAAGAACGCCGATATCGATGGATGCGACGCTTGCATCACTGGCGTCGAGGATTCCGACGCCGCGGAGGATTGCGATGACGGCGAGATCTGGGACCCTGCGTGAGTTCTTGCGGTCCGGCCACACCGGCACCCTGCTCACGGCGCTGCTCTACTTCGATTTCTGCTTCGCCATCTGGGTGCTCAATGGCGCCATGGCACCTTTCATCAGCGAGGAGTTCGGGCTCGACGCCACGCAGAAGGGCTTCATGGTCTCGGTGCCCGTCATCGCCGGTGCGCTCATGCGCTTTCCGCTGGGGGTCTTGTCGCAGTACATCGGCCGCAAGAACGCGGCGCAGATCGAGATGGGCCTCATCGTGGCGGGCCTGGGATTCGGCTACCTGTTCGTCAACACGCTCGCCGGGGTGATCGCGATGGGCGTCATCCTCGGCGTCGCCGGCGCGAGCTTCGGGGTCGCCCTGTCGCTCGGGTCGGGCTGGTATCCGCCACGCTTCAAGGGCCTCGCGATGGGCATCGCGGGCGCCGGAAACAGCGGCGCGGTGCTGGCTGTCCTGTTCGCCCCACCGCTCGCGAAGGCCTACGGCTGGCGCGCGGTCTACGGGCTCTCGATCCTGCCGATCCTGCTGGCGATGATTCTTCTGCAGATCTTCGCCAAGGAGCCGCCGGACCGCGAGCAGAAGCGCCTGTCCGACTACCTCAAGCTCCTGGTCGACCGCGACGCGTGGGTGTTCAACCTCATGTACATGGTCACGTTCGGGGGCTACATCGGCCTGACCAGCTTCCTGCCCACGCTGTTCCACGATCAGTACGGCATCCCCAAGCAGAGCATCGGGCAGTACTCGGCCGGGATCATCGTCGCGGCGAGCGTCCTGCGGGTCGCCGGCGGCTGGCTTGCGGACCGGATCGGGGGCATCCGGATGCTGGTGGTGCTCGCGGGGGTCATCGTCTTCGCGAGCGCCGTCGCGGCGACCATGCCGGCGAGCCCGGTGGCGATGGTCGTGATCCTGATCGTGTGTTTTGCGGCCATGGGGGCGGGCAATGGTGCCGTGTTCCAGCTAGTGCCGTTGCGCTTTGGCGCCACCACGGCCGTCGCGGGCAGTCTGATCGGCGAGATCGGGGCGCTCGCGGGGGGTCTCCTGCCGAATGCGATGGGTGTCGGCAAGCAAGCGACCGGCACATTCGGCCCCGGCTTTCTCAGCCTGACCCTCTTCGGCATGGCGGTCGTGGTGGTGCTGGCGATGGTGTCGCGGCGCTGGACCACGAGCTGGGTCGGAGCGGGCGGTCGCGCGCGCGGCGTGGCCGAGGAGCAGGGCGCCGAGGGCGCCGTGGCCGGCGCGGCGATCGACGCCGCGTAGGGGCTCGAGCCTGGGGAAGATCGATGACGCGTTCGAGGAGGACGGAGATCTGACCGGGCTCGACTGACATGAAGCGGGCGTGTTCTGCCTGCTACGATGTGTCCCCGAGCAGAGATTGCCAAAGTACAGCCTCCGCTATCAGGGCACCGACATCCGGCTGCGCGCCGGTGCGAGCGTCGTGATCGGCCGTGGCAGCGACGCCGATGTCCGCATCGACGACGTTGACGTCTCGCGCCGCCACGTGCGCCTCACGGTCCGTGAGGACGGGGTGTTTGTCGAGGACCTCGGCAGCAGGAACGGCGTCTTCGTCGACGAGGAGCGGATCGCTGCGCTGACCCCGTTGCGCGTGGGGCAGATCCTGAGCATCGGTGCCGTCAGGTTCCTCCTCAAGAGCCGGGCGGAGCTCCTGGCTGCGGACAACGAGAGCACTGGCTTGGTTCGCGTCCCGCAGCGTACGCCGATGAAGGTCAACGTGTCGCTGGGCGCGCCTGTGCCAGGCCCGTCTGCCAGCCGAGAGACACTTCCGCGAGTCCAGCGACCCACCCTTCCGTCCCAGCGATCGCTCGAGGCGCCGGCGACCTCCTCGCAGGTGCCCGTCGCCGATTCATTGGTCGCGCCAGCCGTAGCGCCTGCGCGGCAGGAACTGGCGCCGCCGATCCCCGTCGCCATCGTCGACGACGTGTCGTCCCCTCCGACCAGCCGCGTCGTCCTCCTGGTCCGCCAGGCGATCGTCACCGCGCTCTGCGCCACCGTGGCCACCTCGCTCGTGGCGATCGTGGTCGACTCGCTGCTCCTGCTCACCAGCGGCGCGGGTGGTACCGCGATCGTCGCCACGATGCTGGTCGACGCGGCCTGCGCGCTGCTGTTCGCGATGTTCCTGGCCCCGTATTTCGGCGCGGTCGGAGCCCTTCTGCGCCGGAGCGTGCGGCACCTCGGTTGGCCGCGCCTCACCACGGCCCTGTTCGCGGCGGCGCTCGGCGCCGGCACCGGCTGGATGCTGGCGGTCCACAGCGCGAGCGGTCAGATTGCCGTCGTGACCGCCAGCATGGCCCTCGGGAGCACCGCGCTCGTCGCCATGCCGAACACGCGGCGCCCCTGGCGGGCGGCGCTCATCCTCGCGGCCCTCCTCACGGCGGTGGGCGACGCCATCGTTCCCGGCCCGATCGTACGCGAGATCCACGATCTCCTCGGGATGCTCGCGGTCCTCGCCGTGGTGCGCGTGCTGCAGGCGTCCTTCCAGCGCTTGCTCCTTCTGCGGACCTCGGCGCTGGTCGCGCTGGTCGCGGTCCCCTCCGGCGTTGCGGTGCTTGTCCTGCGGCAGGTGGACCTCGTCGCGCCGGGGTGGCGGGCGCAATCCAAGCTCAAGGGACGCCACGCGGCACGGATGGCCCGCCTTGCGCGGGTGCTGGTCGACTTCGACTCCGATGGGTACTCGCCCATCGCCTGGGGTGGCGATTGCGACGATTTCAATGCGGAGCGCAATCCCGCCGCCAGGGATCACGCTGGCGCGGATGCGAACTGCAATGGCGTCTCGGCCCCCGAGCAACCCACTGACGAGGATCGGGGCCTCGCGCCGCCGCAGGGCAACCCGGCGATGCCGAAGGGAGGTGTCGATCTGGTCGTCCTCCTCAGTATCGATTCGCTGCGGCTCGACACGCTGCGGCCCGACACGATGCCCGAGCTCTCGAAGTTGAGTGCACGCGGGGTCTCGTTCTCACGCATGTACTCGGCGGGGACGCGCACCCTGGTGTCGCTGTCGTCGTGGCAGAAGCCGACCAGCAAGGCGATGCGCCTGCCGGCCCGCGTGGCCCAGGCGGGCGTGTCGTCGACCGTGATCTTCGGGATGGCCAAGGCGTCGCTCACCGGCGTGATCCTGCCTGCCTACCAGGTTGCCAAGCGACCCAGCAAGGGGCGATGGCGGGCGAGTCTGATCACGGATCTCGCGATCGCGGACCTGGCCAAGCCGCGCACGAGCCCGCACTTCCTGTGGGTTCACTACCTCGACACGCACTTCCCATACCCGAAGCCGTTGCACGAGCCGCCACCACAGCCGCCCGGTGTGCCGCTGCTCTATGGTCCTTACCTCTCGCAGTTGCGCGAGGTGGACCAGCAGGCGGGACGTCTCGTGCGCTGGCTCGAAGAGAACGGAAAGCTCGATCGGACCGTGCTCCTGTTCACGAGCGACCACGGCGAGGGCTTCGGCGAGCACGGCGTTCGGTTCCATGCCGTCTCAATGTTCGAGTGTGTCACCCGCGTGCCGGCCGTCCTGCTCGCCCCCGGCCTTCCGCCCGGTCGCTACGACCAGCTGGTCACGCACCGGGACATCTACCCCACCGTGCTCGGCGCCTTCGGGATCGCCGACACGGCGAGCGCGGAGGTCTTCGGCCGCAGCCTGCTTCGCCTGCGTGCGGCACCCAGGGCGCGCCTGCACGATTTCGTGGCGATCCGTTCTGCGCGCTCGGCCGGACGGGCGGTGCTCTCTCACATGTTCGGGATCGTGGAGGATCATCACAAGCTGACCTTCGACCTCGAGGAGAGCCTGTACGAGCTCTACGACCTCGCCCAGGATCCCGGCGAGGACAACGACATCTTCGCCACGACGGAGCATACCGAGCGGCTGCGCCATCACCTGGCGGTGTTCCAGGATCTCGACGACTACCCGCCCTGGGATTTTGCGCTCGAGACCTTCGAAGAGGATGCCGATCTTTCATGGCTCGAGTGACGGCACGGCATGCGGGCATCCGCCGCAAGTTACCGGAACTGGTATTCCATGCCGAGGCCCACGAGGTCGCTGTCGGCGCCGTAATGGCCGCCATTGACGGCCTCGAGGGGCGCATTGCCGGCGAGCGCGCTGACGCGCGGGATGCGCGCGTCTGCGGCGGGGACGTAGGCGTCCGCGACCAGGACGTGGCCGTAGAGGACATCGAGTCGGAAGCCGTCGCCGACGTGCACGCTGCCGCCGACCGTGAGCGTCGTCTTGTCGAAGTCCATCGAGGACAGCGACAGGTAGGCGCGCGGCACCGCGCTCTCCTCGTAGCCGAGACCGGCGCGGACGTCGATCGCGCGGCGCAGGATCTCGAACGAGTACTCGCCACCGAGGCGGTAGCTCGACGCGTCCTGAAAGTTGCGCGGCGTGTCGATCTTGGGCAGCGCGAGCGAGGGCGGCGCGCCGACCAGGCCATCGAGGGTGATGCCCTGGGGTGTGGCGCGGATGGCGTCGTGGACGGACCACAGCTCGCGCACCCAGGTCGCCTCGACGCGCAGGCGGCGGGTGGGCCGCACCTCGACGCCGGCGCGGACGATGCCGGGTAGGTCGAACGTCACACGCGCGCGGTCGCCGCGGACGTTCGCGCGATCGAAGATCGCGCTCTGCGGCAGGCGCACGGTGATGCGCGCGTCGGTGTCGACGTGCGTGGGTGTCTGGCCCGAAAATCCTATGCGCAGCCTGGGGTGCGGGGTGAGGACCAGGCCGCCCGAGACGGAGGGCGCGACCATCGTGCCCATCGTGACCTTGCTGGCGGCGTCGTAGTCGGGTTGCTCGGGCGCGCCGATCAGGCGGTCCTGGGGGCTGACCGAGAACGTGAGCGTGGACTCGAGCGTGCCCACGAGGGCCTGCACGCCGAGGCCCGCGGACAGCCAGTCAGCCGGCCGGTACGCGAGCCACGCGCCGGGCAGGCCCACGCGCGAGCCGGCGAACGAGCCCAGGGTGTATCGCGCCGGCGAGGGCTGCCCGCCCACGGTGGGCGCGTAGCTCGGCAGCGCCAGATACGGCGAGTAGAGCCCGGCGGCGAGGGAGAGGCGCCCACGCGAGTATGCGCCCGCGAGCGTCGGCAGCGGCAGGATCTCGGAGGAGCCCTCGACCCGCGGCGAGCGCACCGTCTGCAGCGTGTCCGCCGCGTCCGCGACCAGGAGCTCGCGGTCGTAGCGGCTGTGAAAGCGCAGCACCGAGAAGTCCACGAGCAGGCTCGAGCCCGCGTCCGAGAGACCGCCGGGATTGTACCAGATGGCCCCGAGGTCGTCGGCGCCGGCCACGAACGCCCCCGCGCGTCCCATGGGGCGCACGCCGCGGTCCGTGAAGTACATGCCCGCCGCGTTGCTCGTGGAAGGGACCAGCGCCAGCGCGACCGCGAGCGCGAGCCCGTTGGCGATGCGTGACATCACTGGCCTCCCGTGGCGGCGCGGACGATGGTGTAGAACTGCTCGAGGCCGCGCGCGCGATCGAGCAGGAAGGCCGACATCTCGTGGCCGATGTTCTGGAAGTCGGCGGGCGAGAGGCCCTCGGTTTGCCGAGGGTCGACGCGGTTGACGTCGCCGATCACCGACAGCAGGACCTCGATCGGCGCAGGCTCGTCCGGCCCCATGGGCGTGACCAGGTTTCGCAGGACCGTGGCGAGCGCGTGGTGCGGGTCGACGGGGCTCGCGCAGAGCGATCGACCGCCGGCGTCGTGCGCGCCCGCGAACAGCCGCCACAGAAGGCCAATGAGGCCGTCGATGAGGCCGCGCTCGGCGCTCTTCGCGTCGGCCGGCAGGGCGGTCGCGCGTGCGACCAGGCCGAACATCGGGTCGAGGTTGCTCGCATCGCCCAGCACCTGCACGAGGTCCACCGTGGCCGAGAGGGTCGCGGCGAGGGTCTCGGCGTCGGCCGTCTGATCGACCAGGTGGCCCAGGAAGCGCTGCGTCTCGTCGAGCGCGCTCGGCTCGGCGCGCACCGCTTCGAGCAGGTCCATCACCGCAGCGGTGGTCGGCCCGCCGATCACGGCGGAGAGGCGCGACGCGAGCTCGCCGGTCGCCCAGGGGCACGGCACGCCCGTGGGCGGGCAATGCGCGGTCACCTGCGCGCGCAGGACGTCCACCAGCTCGGGCAGGATCGCGGCGGTGCCGGGGTTGGAAAGCCGCGGCGCGGCGCCTGAATGGTCGATCGCGAGCAGCGCGTCCACGAGCTGCGAGCGCGCCTGCTTCCAGCCGGTGCGGCGCGCCTGGGCGTCGGTGTGGGTCTGCGCGTAACGATCGAAGGCCGCGTCCATGCCCCCGAGCGCGTCGATGACGAGATACGCCGGCGTCACTTGCGGCACGACGCTGCCGTCGTTCTTCGTGGTGTGCTGGTGGCCGTGGCGATCGCGCAGGCCGGCGTTGCGCTCGGGATCGATCACCGCGCGCACGGCGTCGGCCAGCACGCTCACGCCATCGCGCAGAGAAGCGGCCAGGCAGGCGCCGCGCGCGTCGCGCTGGTCACAGTGCTGGACGCGGATCTCATCGAGCTCGATCACGAGGTCGGCGACCGTGGGGAACAGGCCCGCCTGGTCCATCATCTCGGCCAGCAGGGGTTCGTAGCGCACGGTGCCGTCGCCGCTGCAGAAGCGCGCGTCGTCGCGCGGGGCGCGTGGATCGCACTCGGACGACGACTGGCCGGTCGAGCCCCAGTGCAGGTGCAGGGTGTCGAGCAGACGGATGAGCTGGGGTGACGCATGCGCCTGCCAGAATGCGAGCGCGAGCGGGCGAATCGCGGCCACGAAGTCGGTCTGGCCGAACTTTAGCTCGAGCGGGAACAGCGCGTTGCGGTCGCGCCCGCGCAGGGTGTCCTCGAAGCGGTCGCACTCGCGCATCCCCAGCACCGCGCCGTCGGACGGATCGGTCCACGGTGCCGCGCGGCAGGCCATCGACGGCACGGGGTCGAGGATGTCCTTGAGGAAATCGCGCGTCTTCGGGTAGATCGCGCTGCCGGCGTAGCCACCCCAGGCGGCGTACGGCGTGTCGAAGAAGGCCAGACGCGAGACGCCGGCGACGGTCGGGTTCAGGGTGAAGCCCTTGATGCCCGAGATCTGCTCGAGGAAGCTGTCGACTCCGCCGACCAGGCCCGTCAGCGGCGAGGTCATGAGCTTCTT
Source organism: Myxococcales bacterium (assembly GCA_023248855.1). Classification (GTDB taxonomy): domain Bacteria; phylum Myxococcota_A; class Polyangia; order JAHFDS01; family JAHFDS01; genus JAHFDS01. Next base: position 4,021 of record JAHFDS010000015.1, on the reverse strand, counting down.
CAGGCACTCGTCGCGGATGTCGAACTCGGCGCGCTCGACCGCGACGTCCACGATCATCGCGGCGACGTTCGGAAAGCGCAGGATCCCGCAGCGCGGCAGGTGCTGCGGCGGCGTCGCGCCCACGAAGGCGCACACGGTGCGGACGAGGGGATTGGTCGGGTAGTCGAGCTGGATGCGGATCCCAGAGCCGGGCGGCCACACGAGGTCGAGGTGCGCGACCGCGTTCTCCTTGGTGCAGGCGGCCAGACCGTTGGTGTCATGCAAGAGCTGCAAGAAGCGCTGGAACGCGCTGCGGTTGTCGCCGGTGTCGGGGCGGCCGCGATCGACCGGCAGGTGGAGCGGCGCGTCGGGGTCGACGAGGCCCCCGGTCGTCATGTTCTGCGTCGGGCCATTGAGCGCGTCGTAATCGTCGGGCCGCGAGGGCTGGTGGTCGTACGAGACCTCGTCGTGGTTTCGCATGTACGCCGCCACCACGGGCCCGAGACCGCGCGACTTTTCGTCGGCGAGGGCCTTCAGCATCCCCTCGAACAAGCCCGGCGTGCGCGCCATCTCGGCGAGCACGTCGAGGAGGTCGTCCCACAACATCGAGCGCGCCGGCAGCGACGCCTCGGGGTGCCGGTCGGCGACCTCCTTGAGCCGCAGCCCGAGGTCGATCATGCGCGCCAGCATTGCTGGTCGCTCGCGCGCGATGGTCGCGAAGAGCTGCAGCGAGTCGGCGACGTCGGGGTGCGCCGCCGCCTGCGCGAGCGCATGCGAGAGGTCGGCGAGCGGCGAGGTGTCGGCGCCGAAGGCGCGATAGCGCAGCGCCACAGGGGCAGAGCCGCGGGCCGGATCCGCCGGGTACATGCGCACCGCGTCCGCGTCCGCGTCGCGCTCGCCGAGCAGCACCGTGAGGCCGCCGACGAGCTTGGGCAGAAGGGCCCGCACCGGCGCGGGATCGAGGAGCGGCCGCAGATCGCCGAGCAGGCGGCCGAGGTAGGTGTGGGCCACGTCGAGGTACTCGTAGAGCGGCGCGCCGGTCGGGCCGAGCGCGCGGCCGTCGGGATCGCGCCAGGCGGTCCAGGGCGCCTCGACGGCGAAGAAGGGCGAGGGCGGAGGCGTACCGTCGGTGGTCACGAAGCGCCCCTGCGCATCGAGCAGCGGCTGACCGGTGGCCAGCGGATCCTGGAACGGCGCCGGGACGCGACCGGCGACGGGGGAGACCTTGGCCACGCCGCGCGCGTCGCGCCGCACGATGAGGCGTGACGCGCCGGTGCCGAAGGTCGCGTGCGTGGACAGGAGCAGCGCGTCGGCCAGCTCGAGGTTGGTGCGTGGCCGCGAGAGCACCGGGCGCCCGGCGGCGTCGCGGCCGGTCTCCAGCACGGCGGGAGTGGCCTCGCTCGGCAGGCGCAGCTCCTCCCGGAACGTCCGCAGGAGCCTTTCGAACGCGGCGCGGCCGCGGCCGGGCACGACGGCGCCAGCGGCACGGTTGGGATCGGCGTCCTCGGCGACGAGGCGCAAGAGCGCCTGCGCCAGCTGCGGCAGCCGCGGATACGCCAGGATCGGGCGGATCGTGCCGATCGCGACCGCCAGAGGGCGATAGCCCTGGCGTGCGCCGAGGCGCGAGAACGCCTCGCGGGCGGGGCCGTCGGTCTCGAGACCCTTGAGCAGGCCGCCGAGCGCGCGCGTCACCCGTGGAAAGGTCTCGTCGTCGTAGAGCGCGACCAGCCGGCCGAGCGTCGTGGCGAGCTCCTCGCGCAGCCGGCCGAGCTTCGACGTCGCCGCCGCGTCACACGCCTGGCCTTCGCCGGTCACGGTGGCGTCGACGAGCGGCAGGGCTCCGTCGGGGATCGCGGCGTCGAGCGCGCGCGCGAGGTCGGTGCGGCGCCGGGCCAGGGCCTCGATGCGCGCGACCTCGTACGTGCGTGCCGCACGCTGCGCCTCGAGCGTCACCGGCCTGCCGGTGAGGTCGAGGGCGCCGTCGCCCAGGGGCGGCAGGACGCTCTGGTCGACGGTGCGGGCCCACTTGCCAGTCGAGTCCGGGTGGCACAGCGCGTGGAAGGACGCGCCGGTCACGTCCTCGCGCAAGGACTGCGCCCCGACGCGATCGCACACCAGGCCGAAGACCTCCTCGCCGAGCGTGCCGCGCTTCTGGGTCCGCCGCGTGGGGTCGAACGCCGTGTCACAGGAGGCGCCGAGGAGGCCGCCGAGCATCGCCAAGGCTCCCGCGCGACGCGCGAAGGAGGCACGACCGGCCGGAGTTTCCCGCATCGTGGCCAGTTTGCGGAAATGCGCGAGGTCCAGACAGATAACGGGCGACACCTTTCGACGTGCGATTCGCATGGCGACAAAGGCGCACTCCAGCTCACAATGTGGGACATCGGGGATGTGGCTCCAGGGTTTTCGGCATCGTTTCGGACGGGTTCCGGATCGTGTAGAACGCCTGTGACGGTGAGCTGATGGTGCGGATCGCGATCTGTGACGATCACCCGGTGTTCCGCGCCGGCGTCACCAGCATCATCAACGACCAGACCGAGCTGGAGGTGGTCGCGATGGTGGGCAGCGTACCCGAGCTGCGTGCTCGACTGGCGACGTTGCCCGAGCGGGTGGACCTCATCCTGCTCGACGTCGAGCTTCCGGGCGAGAGCGGCCTCGACGCGCTGGAGTCGCTGGCGCGCGAGCACCGCGTGCTGATGCTGTCGGCGTTCGACGACGCGCGCCGGGTCAAGCTGGCCATGCAGAAGGGCGCGGTCGGCTTCGTGCGCAAGGACTCGGATCCGCGCGAGCTGCTGCGCTCGATCCAGCGCGCCGCACGCGGCGAGACCGTGCTCGACGTCGAGCTGGCGATGCGCGTGGCGCAGTCGCTGCGCGCGGAGCCCGACGAGATAGAGTTCAAGCGGCGCGTGAGCTCCCTGTCGGCGCGGCAGCGCGAGGTGCTGGCGCTGGTGGGGCAGGGCAAGTCGAACAAGGAGATCGGCAACGCCTTGCATGTCTCGGAGGGCACGGCGCGAAACCACGTGGCGAAGATGCTCGCGGAGCTCGAGGTGGCCGATCGGGTGAAGCTGGCCTTGCTGCTGGTGCGGTACGGGGTGGCCCTGTGAGGCAACTGGAAACGTTCGGGCGGTGAGCCTCGACGGGTGGCTCGAGCTGGCTTGCCCGCGGTGGTTCCTGCTCGGGCTCTGCGCGTTCGCGATGCTGGGGGCGCTGTACCCGGTGCGCATGACGCGCGAGCGGACGTTTCACTACCCCGTGGGCTTCGTGGTGGGGGCGGCGTTCTTCTTCCTCGGGCCCCGCGGTCTGCTCGCGGTGCTGCCGGCGGCGGGGCTCGGCGCGGCGATCCCGTACCGCTTCGTCCTCACGCTCGACGCCGGCTTCCCGGTGCGCCTGCTGCGCGAGCTGCCCGCGGAGCATCGCGAGCGCGTGGTCGGGATGCTGGTCGATGGTCTGGTGGCGGTGGTGGTGGGCGGGAGCGTGACGCACCTCTTTTACCAGTGGCTCGGCACGGGGGATTACCCCATCTCCATTGCGTCGCCGCGCGCGATCCTGACCTTCATGGCCGTGCTCGCGATGTGGGGCGCGAGCGCGGTCGGCACGCTGGAGATCGTCCGGCGGCTGCGCGCGGGCCGGCAGCGGGTCGAGGCGCCCGCCGCGCCGTGGCTGCAGACGCTGGCCTCCAGCGAATACACGCTCTACTGGATCATGCTGATTGTCACGGCGCCGCTGCACCTCGCCTACCAGGCGGTGTACCTGCATGGCGGACCAGGGATCGCGCTCGCGGTGCTGGTCTTCGTGTTCCAGGTGAACACCATCTACAACCTGTCGACCTACCGGCGCGACCAGCTGCGCGACACGCTGGCGCGCCTCGAGACCACGCAGCGCCTGGCCGCGATCGGCGAGGTGACTGCGCGCATCGCGCACACGACGCGTCACCAGCTCGGCCTCATCGGAATCGGCACGCTCAAGCTCGAGAAGCTCGTGGCCTCGCTGTCGGCCGAGGACGCGGCGCTGCTTCAGGGCGAGCTCGGCAAGCTCGACGACGTGC
>JAHFDS010000690.1 GCA_023248855.1 Myxococcales bacterium | reverse complement strand
GACCCGGGGTCGGCGGCCCACGATCGGCGACCAGGACGCCGGGCTCTTGTTGCGGCGTCCCACGGTACGCGAGCACGAGCCCGATCTCTGCCACCAGCACCGCCCCCAAGCCGACCAGGATCCCGGGCCCACGCCGCTCCCGCTGCCGCGTCCCGGCGAGCTCCGCGCCGAGCGGAGTGGCGCCGAACCCCGCCAGCGAGCGGGTCTCCGGCACCGGGACGGGGGGCGTGCGCGGCCCGGTGGGCGCCCCGAGGCGCTCCAGCACCGCCTCCATCGAGGCCGGTCGGTCGTCTGGCGACTTGGCCAGGAGGTCGTGCACCAGCGCCTCGCAGGAAGCTGAGGTCGTCACGCCCACGGCGGCGAGGGTCGGCGGGGTGTCCAGCACATGCGCGGTCAGCACCGCGACCGCATCGTCCGCCACGAACGGCGGCCGACCCGCCAGCATCTCGAACAGGACGCACCCGAGCGCGTATAGATCGGCGCGGTGGTCGACCGGCTGCGCACGGCACTGCTCCGGCGCCATGTAGCGCGGCGTCCCGATGATCACGCCCTCTCGCGTCTTGACGCCCCCGGCGCCGGTGCCGAGCTTGGCGATCCCGAAGTCGAGCACCTTGACGCGCTCGCCACCCGGGACGTCCTGATCTTGAACCAGGAAGAGGTTGTCGGGCTTGAGGTCGCGATGGACGATGCCGCGCGCGTGCGCGGCCAGGACCGCGCCCGCCGCTTGCCGGCAGAGCGCGATCGCCTGTCCCTCGGGGAGCCGCACCACGCGCAAGAGGCGCTCGGACAGCGGCTCACCCTCGAGGATCTCCATGACCAGGAACGCGCGGCCGTCCGGCAGGTGCCCGAAGTCCTGCACCGCGACGATGCCAGGGTGGTGGAGCCCGGCGAGCGTGCGGGCCTCGATGAAGAAGCGCTCGAGCGCCTCCGGTGAGCGAGAGAGCTCGGGCAGCAGCACCTTGACGGCCACCGCGCGGCCGAGGACGACGTGCTCGGCGCGGTAGACCGCGCCCATGCCGCCCTCTCCGATGCGATCCAGCAGCTTGTAGCTGCCGACGACTTCGCCGATCACCTTCCCCTGCTCCTACCACGTAACCGCCTGAAATCCAATGCAAGTCGGAGGGCGGTGAGCGTTGTCACAGCAGCCGGAGCACGAACCAGGTCACCCCGGCCAAAAAGAGGCCCGCGCCCGCCACCCGCAGCAGCACGCGGTACGCGCGCTCGCTCCGCCGCGCGATCAGCATGAGCGGCGGCACCACCAGGAGCACGATGCACACCTGCCCGATCTCGACGCCGAGGTTGAACATGCCGAGCGCGAGCGCAAACCCGCGGCGGGGCAGGCCGATCTCCGCGAGCACCGACGCGAAACCGAGCCCGTGCACGAGGCCAAACAGGAACGTGATCACGTAGCGGCGCCGGGGCAGCTTGCCGAGCAGGTCCTCGGCGCCCACGAACGCGATCGTCGCCGCAATGCCAGGCTCGACGACCGACGACGGCAGGGTCAGAATGCCCAGCGCGGCCAGCGCGAGCGTCACGCTGTGGGCGAGCGTGAAGGCCGTCGCGACCTTGACCGTGTAGAGGACCCCTCGCCGGGTGCGCCCGCCCGCGGCCAGCGGGGCCAGCAGCAGAAGGCCCACGACGAAGGCGATGTGGTCCGCCCCGGTGAAGATGTGCTCCATGCCGAGCCGCAGGTAGTCGAGCGCGGTGGCCAGCAGGGAGACGTCCCGGCGCAGCGACAGGCGCCGGGCGTCGTGACGGAACACGTGCTGACTCGGCTCGCCGTTGCCGAGGCGCACGCGGGCGAAGCCCTGGTGACGCGGATCGAGGTCGAAGAAGAGATCGTAGGTCACCGCCAGGTCGGCGTCGGAAACGCCGCACAGGTAGCGCAGCGGCGCGCGTACGGCGAAGCCGCCGGCCTTGTCCACCAGCTCGAGCGCGTGCGCCTGGCCCGGGCAGTCCTTGCCGTCGGCCTGCACGCGGACGCGCCCGAGCAGATAGCGCTGCACCTCGAGCGCTCGGCTCGTGACCGCCTGCCGGCTGACGCTCTCGGGGCGCGCGCCGCCGACAGCCTCGTAGAGGTCGCCCGACGCGATGGTGAGCAGATAGTCCACGGCGGCGCCCTCGACGCGGATGTCCGAGTACACGACGCTCGACTGGTGTGCGGCCGCGGGCCGCGCCGTCCCCAGCAGGATCAGCGCGCAAAGGAGCACCGGGCGCATGGTGCGCTGCCGTATCACGGCGCTGAGGAGCGGTGCAATGACGAGGAGGTGCGGACGCTACCGGCAGAGGCCGGCGTTGCGGTACCCGGACAGGGCCTGGCTGCAGATGCTGTCCATGCCGGTCATCGCGATGCCGGTGCACCCGGCCTGGGCAGCCGCCGGCAGGCTGGTGCAGCAGGCGGTGAGGTCCGCGCAGGTGCCGCCGCTGGCGCCACCGCCGCCGAGGCCGCCGCCGCCGAGGCCACCGCCGCCCATTCCGCCGCCGCCAGTCCTGCACTCCGACGCGCACATCTGGGCGGAGCAGGTGCCGGTCGCGGTCAGGCAGTTCTTGCAGTCCGCGCTGGCGTTCGTGTAGCAGCCGATCGGGCACATCGTGTCGCCGCTCGCGCAGGAACAGACGCAGCTCAGCGTGGCTGCGCACACCGATCCCGAGGCGTTGCCGCTCATCCAGTTCGCGCCGAAGCACGCCGCGATCTGCGCGCCGCACCGGCTCTCGATGCAGCTCCCGCACATCGGGTTCGAGCCGCCCATCATGGCGGGAGAGCAAAGGCTGCTGCCGCCGGACCCGCCGCCACCGGTCGAGCCGCCGCGGCCC
>JAHFDS010000689.1 GCA_023248855.1 Myxococcales bacterium | reverse complement strand
TACGCCAACTGCAACCAGCGCGACGACGACGGCTGCGAGGTCCGCCTCGACAGCGTCGAGCACTGTGGCCGCTGCGACCTCCGCTGCACCAATGCCCACGGCATGACGGGCTGCGCCGGCGGCCAATGCGCGCCGGTCTGTGCGAGCGGCTGGGACGACTGCGACGGCGATCGCACGAACGGCTGCGAGACCTCCTTGACGTCGACCACGAGCTGCGGCCGCTGCAACCAGCGCTGCGAGCTCCTGTTCGCGGCCGAGACCTGCATGACCGGCAGCTGCACGATCGCGAGCTGCGAGGCCGGTCACGGCGACTGCAATGGCCGCTCGGACGACGGCTGCGAGACGCCCACCGACACGGCGAGCCACTGCGGCCGCTGCGGGCAGGCCTGCTCGAACCCGCACGGCGGCACCGCCTGCGCCGCCGGCGTGTGCGCCCCGCGCTGCGACGCCGGTTATGGCGACTGCGACGCCAACGCGGGCAACGGCTGCGAGACCGCCCTGACCTCGATCACGAGCTGCGGCATGTGTGGACGGGCGTGCGCGGCCAACCAGGCCTGCGTGATGGGCAATTGCGTGGCGCAGACCTGCCCGGCCGGACGCGCCGAATGCGACGGCAACCCCGCCACCACGTGCGAGACGCCCATCGACACGACGACCGACTGCGGCTCCTGCGGCAGCGCATGCACGAATGCGCACGGCGGCACGGCCTGCACCGCCGGGCGCTGCGTGCCGGCCTGCGCCTCCGGATTCGGCGACTGCGACGGCAATCCCGGAAACGGCTGTGAGACCGCGCTCGACGGGCCCACCAGCTGCGGCGCGTGCAATCAATCGTGCACGCGCGCCAATGCCGACGCGGTGTGCAATGCCGGCAGCTGCGCCATCGGCCAGTGCCGGAGCGGCTACGCGAACTGCGATGGCGGCGATGCCAATGGCTGCGAGACCGCATTGACAGGGCACGCCAATGCGCAGCCTGGCGAAGATCTCGGCGCGGTGGAGGCGGACGCGTTCTCGGGCTGGCCGGGCTGCGGCGGCCAGGGCTGTAACCTCGTGCTGTCGCGCACGGGCACGCAGGGCCGATTCTTCCAGATGCGTGGCCTCGAGGGCTCGAGCTGCACGAGCTGGGTGAACCTGCGCTTCCAGCTCGACTCTCCCGCGGGCGCTGATTACGACCTCTACGTCTCGGGCGGCTGCCATTGCAACCCGAACGACTGCCGCTCGATCGCGCTCGGCGGCCAGCCCGACCGGGTGGACGTCTGGTGCGACGACACCTTCGGCGGCGACGACTCCTTCACCGCCACCGTCGAGGTGCGCTACGCGAGCGGCGCCAGCTGCTCGGGCTGGACCCTGCGGGCCTACCGGCAGCAGTGCGAGTGAAGGCCGGGCGTCAGGAACTGCCAGGCAAGGTTTGCTCGGTCTCTGACACTCCTCGGCACAGGAAGCTCCCAAGCCGTCGAGATCTCATGCGCTGGTTCTGGTACGCGCGTTGCTGTGTCCTCGATTACCAACGTGAGCAACCGCATGTTCAGGATCCGGCGTACTCCCTGGTACCCCACCCTCGCCGCAGCAGGGGGCGCCCTTGCGGCAGCGCTCGTGGGGTGCGCCATGCTCCTTGGCGGATGCGACGGGCTCAGGTTCCTCGAGCTCGGGCTGGTCACGGCGGGCGGCGTGGCCCAGCTCGCCGGCAGCAACGAGGGGCCAAGTCGCGGACGCGCGGGCGATACGCTCGTCAACACCAGCAAGGTCTCGGGGCCTCCCGGGCCCGGGGTGCGCACGCTGCATGTACGCGCCTTCGATCGCGCCGGGCGGGTCGCGCTCGAGCTGCAGGTCACCGAAGAGCGGACGTGCGTGATCAAGCTGCTCGATTTCTACCGGAGGCCGGACGGCTCGAGCCGCGTGGTGGAGCGGCTCGACTCGGAGACCTGCGACACCAAGCTGGTCGCGGGCGCGCCCGTCGAGGTCGCCTTCGCGGACGGCGCCCGGCTCGTCGCCGGCGAGACCAACACCGCAGGCCTCCTCTTGGCCGAGGTGCCGGGCGAGATCTTCCGGGAGCACGCCGCGCCGATGCAGGCCAGGGTCGCCGGGGTCCGCATCACCACCGCCGACGAGGCCCTCGGCGAGCTCGCGGGGATGCTACGAACGCGCAAGGCGGCACCCGCGCAACCGATCACGCCGGCGGCCACTCCTGCCGCTTCAGCGCAGTAGGGCCTCCGCTTACCCGTCGTAGTACGTGACCATGAGGTCGTGCTCGAAGCCGAGGCTGTTGTAGAAGGACAGCACGGCCGAGTCGGCCTTGACGAGCGGGGTCACGTTGATCTTCGGGTTCTCGACGAAGGAGCCGCGGAGGGACTCGACCAGGCGCCGCCCGACGCCGTGCTTGCGCTGCGCGGGATCGACGAACAGCTCCTGGATGAACAGGACGATCTCCTTCTTGCGTGGATACCAGTAGCCGAGCACCGCCCCGGCGAGCTTGCCATCCACGAACGCCACGCGGCAGGACGACGGATCGAACGCCTGGAACTTCTCCAGGTAGGCGCGCGCCTCCGCCTCCGACCAGCCGTCGTAGGCGCGCAGGAAGATGGCCGAGGCCTCCGGCAGGTGGTGCTTCTCGAACGGCTTGATGTCCATGCGGCGGAGGCTAACGCATCCGCGAACGCACGTCAGCGGGTGCCGCGCGTCACTGGGCGGTCGAGCTCTAGGTCCTGACTCTCGCTGTTTCTCGCCCGTTCCCGTTCCCGTTCCCGTTCCCGCTCCCGCTCGTGCAGGAAATCTGGCCGCGTTTCTGTCAAAGCGGCGCGATCGGGCTAGACCGAAGAGTCA
>JAHFDS010000688.1 GCA_023248855.1 Myxococcales bacterium | reverse complement strand
CGCCGCCGGGCGGCGCCGGTTCCGGCGGGTCTGCCCCGCCGCCGGGCGGCGCCGGGGCAGGCGGCAACCCGCCACCGCCACCACCACCGCCCCCCACCGCGAACGATCCGCGCATCGCGATCACCGCCCCGGTCTCGGGCGCACAGGTCCGCCCTGGGGACATCGTGGACCTCCGGGTGAGCACCACGGCGCCCGCTGCCGGACGCGTGGTGCGGGTCGACGTGCTGTGGCAGGCACCGACGGATGCACGCCTCTTCCAGATGACGTCCTTGTCAGGAGGTGGGTGGGGGTTGCGGGTCCAGCTGGGCGCCACCGCCCCAGCCGGCGTGCGGGCCATCACCGCGACCGCCCTGACGGACACCGGCTACACCGCCAGCGCGTCGGTCATGGTGCAGGTCGCAAGTGGACCCGCAGGCACCGATCCGCCCATCGTCCCGAGCTCCCCCGGCGGATAGGCCCGAAGGACTTGCGCGTCACCAGCCGGGCACGCGGGACCCCTCTCCTCACCGCGTGCCCGGCACCCTTTTCCGGCAGGCACCGCCGCGGCTGCGTTACAGTGATTACGTGCTCTCGCGCATCGCGCCCGGCTTCTTGCTCGCCGCGCCCGCGCTCTCCGACCCCAACTTCGCGCGGTCGGTGGTGCTGATGTGTGCGCACGAAGACGAGGGTTCACTCGGCGTGGTCGTCAACCGCCCGCTCGAGCTCGAGCTCAAGGAGGCGCTGTCGCAGCTCGAGATCACTGCGCCGCGCCTCGGGCCGCAGAAGGTGCTGCTCGGCGGCCCGGTGATGCCCGAACGCGCGTTCGTGCTCTATGAGCCACTCAAGGGGGCGGTGGACGACGACGACTTGCAGGTCGGCACCTCGCTCTTTCTGTCGTCGTCGCTCGAGGTGCTCGGAGCGATCGTCGGCGGGCGCGTGGCGCGTCGCTTCCATTTCCTTTTGGGCCACGCCGGGTGGGGGGCGGGCCAGTTGCACGGCGAGATCCAGGCAGGCGCATGGATCCCGGCGGAGCTCGATCCGGACACGCTGTTCTCGGTCCCGTTCGATGATCGCTGGGAGCACCTCTTGCGCCGGCAGGGCATCGACCCAGGCCTCCTCGGCGGCGGCGGCTCGAGCGCCCAGGCCTGACCGAGGTCTACCGCCCCTTTTTCTTGTCCTTCTTCGGCTCCGGCCTCCTGTCCTTCTTGTCGAGTCGCTTCTTCTTGCTGCCAATTTTTTTTGGCGGAGCCGACAGCGTCTCGAGCTTCTGCTCCTCGCGCTTGAGCCGGTCGGCCCACGCGTGGTCGGTCGGGTAGCGCGCCGCGCCGGCCTTCGCCATCGCGACCAGTGTGCGCCGCGCCGTCACGGCGCGATCGCGGTCCTTCCTGCGGGCCGCGGTCGCGATCTTCTCGAGGGGCTTGGCGACGTCCCTGAAGAAGTCGTTGGCGATCTCGTCGCTCGCGCACTCACGGAAGATGCGCTCGACCACGAAGGCGACGTTGTCCTCGGCCGGCTCGGTGAAGCGGCCCTTCCTGATCGCGTCCTTGACCCAGAGCTGAAAGCGCTTCATCCGCTTGGGCGAGATGACCTTGCGCAAGGAAGGATCGGGCGGGGGCGGACCGGCGTCGGTCGGCCCCCCGTCGTGCGGCCCGACCGGCGTGACCACCGCCTGCCCGTCGGCTCGACTCGCCCCGGCCTCGCCGCGATCGAGCCGGGCGTCAGTGACCGGCCCCGGCTTGCCGCCCGACGCGAAGGCCAGATAGCCGACCACGCCGACGGCCACGAGGCCCGCCGCCCCAGCCAGCCACAAGCCCATCCGCCGTGGAGGTGGCACCGTGCGGACCACGCCGGGCGAATCCGGCAGTACCACCGCGGTGCGCGTCGGCGGCAGCGCCTGATCGCCCAGCGCCTCCGCGAGCTCGCGCTCGAGGGCCGCCATCGACGCAGGCCGCTGCGAGGGGTGCAGCGACAGCGCCCGCAGGATCACCTGCTCGAGACGCGGCGACAGGGCGGGGCACCATTGGCGCGGCGGTACCACCGCCTCGGTCGCCTTCTTCTGCAGGACCTCGAACGCGCTCTGCCCTTCGTGCGGCGCCCGACCGGTGATCATCTCGTAGAGGATCGCGCCGAGGGAGTAGACGTCGCTGCGCGCGTCCGCGGGCTTGCCGGCCGCCTGCTCGGGCGCCATGTACTCGGGTGTACCGAGCGCGATACCTGGATTCGTCAGCCGGCGCGAATCGTCCCCGGCCGCCTGCGCGATGCCGAAATCGACCACCTTGACGAAGTCCTCCGCGCCCTCGCGGCGCGTGAGGAAGATGTTCTCCGGCTTGAGATCGCGATGGATGACGCCCGCGCCGTGGCCCCCCTCAAGCGCGCGACACACCTGCATGGCGATGTTGACGGCGGCGCCGATCTCGACCGTCCTGTCCCGCGCCAGGAGCGCCGCGAGGTCGATGCCCTCGAGGTACTCCATCGCGATGTAGACGCTGCCGTCCGGCGTGGCGCCGATGTCCGAGACGTCGATGATGTTCGGGTGGCCGACCGCGCTCGCGGCGCGCGCCTCGCGTCGGAACCGCGCCACGAGCGCCGCGTCGCGCGCCAGCTCGGGGCGCAGGACCTTGACCGCCATGCGCTTGCCGATGCCGACGTGGGTCGCCTCGTAGACGGTCCCCATGCCGCCCTTGCCGATGATGCGCTCGAGGCGATAGCGCCCCTCGAGCACCTCCCCGATGAGCCCCTCGGCGGTGCGTGGAACGGCGAGCGCGGTCGCGAGCGCGGCGGAGACCGACGGACCGGCCATCGGCGGAGGCGGCAGCGCGGGCGGCGTCCCGGGGGTGCG
>JAHFDS010000687.1 GCA_023248855.1 Myxococcales bacterium | reverse complement strand
GCGGTGGAGCTCACGCTCTCGGCGCTGGCGCGCCGGATGGAGGACCCCGAGCTGCGCGCGGTCGCGATCTCGGGGCTCGAAGCGCGGGGCGCCGTGCCGGAAGACCTCCTGGCGCTCGGGCTCGCCGACGCCGACTTCCGCGTGCGGGTGGCCACCGTGCGCCTGTTCGCGAGCGAGCGGGCGGCGGCGCCGCAGCACGCGGTGCTGGCCCGGGCGCTCGCTGCCGAGCTGCGCGCGATCGTCTACTCGCCCGTCGGCGGCGGCACCCGAGCGCACGTGCTCACCGAGGCGCTCGAGCGCCTGCGCCCCTTCTCGCGCGAGGTCGAGGTAGCCAGCGCGGCCAGGGCGCTCGGCGCCGACGCCCAGGCGGCCTTCAAGGATCCGAAGGCGGCGCCGGTCCGGCGAGTGCTCGATCTCGTGCACTGCCTCGCGACCGCGATCGAGGCGCGCGCGACCGGCACGTCACGTCCGCTCGCAACCTGCGGCGAGGCGAGCGGCTCGGGCTGGCCCCTGCACGAGCGGAGAAAGCTCCGCGTCCGGGTGCTCGCGGAGGGCGTGGGACCGCCCGACGAGCGGGCGCAGACCCTCTCGCAGCTGGCCCAGGACGCCGATCCTCGGGTTCGCGCGGAGGCCCTCTCCGCCCTCATCAAGGCCAAGGAGCCGCTGCTCTTCGGCGCGGCCGATCGGCTGATCCCCGTCGCGCTCGCGGATGCCGACACGGGCGTCGTCGGGGCGGTGGCCGATGCGATCGGCGAGCGCGCGGCCGCATCCGCCGTGCCCGCCGCCTGGACCGACGCGCTGGTGGGTCGGGCCATGCGTGTCCCCGATGGCGAAGTGGAGCTCCGACTGTCGCTGTTCGAGGCGCTGGCCGCGGCCAAGGTACGCGCGGCCTCGCGGGTGCTCGATGGCGCGATGTCCGATCCGAATGCCGTCGTTCGGGCCAAGGCGCAGAGCGCCCTGCGTGCGCTCGGGCTCTCTCCCAAGGCCGTCCCGGCGCGCCCCGCGACACCGCTGCCGTTCGACCCCGCCGACGTGCTAGGCCGAAGGCCTCGCCTGGTGGTGGAGACCGCGCGCGGCGGCTTCGTCATCGAGCTCGATCCCGACGTGGCCCCGCACGGGGTCGCCGCGCTCGTGAGCCTCGCGCGTCGCGGCTTCTACGACGGCGTGGTCTTCCACCGCGTGGTGCCTGGGTTCGTGGTGCAGGGCGGCGATCCGACCGCCAGCGGGTGGGGCGGGCCGGGGTTCTTGCTGCCCGGTGAGCCCTCGTCGCTGCCGTTTCTGCGCGGCACGGTGGGCCTCGCGGATGCAGGGCCCGACACCGCCGGCTCACAGTGGTTCGTGACGCACGCGCACACGCCGCACCTCGAGGGCCGCTACACCGTGGTCGGCCACGTGACGGCGGGGCTCGAAGTGGTGGACGCCCTCGTGCCATTCGACCGCATCGAGCGCGTGCGGGTCGAAGGACTGTAGCCGTTCAACGCCTCGGCGGGGCCGAGAGCGGATCCTCTGGCCAGGCATGGCGCGGGTAGCGACGGCCGAGCTCCCGCAGTAGCGCCGGGTAGTGGCGCGCCCAGAAGCCGGCCAGGTCCTGGGTGACCTGCACCGCGCGCCCGTTCGGGGCGAGCAGGTGCAAGACGAGCGGCACGCGCCCGCCCAGGATGCGCGGGCCGTCCTTCATGCCGAAGAAGTCCTGCAGTCGCGACTCGACGGACGGGGCCTGGCCCCGGACGTAGCGCACCCGCACGGCTCGTCCCCCGGGCAACGTCACCCGGGCGGGGGCTTCGCGCTCGACAAGGGCGCGCGCGCTGGCCGCGAGCGCAGCCACCACGCGCTCGGCCGGCGGCAGCGCCGCGAGCTCCGCCAGGGTCGTGATGCCCGCGCAGGCGACGAGGAGCGCGTCGCTCGCGCAGCCGGGATCGAGGATCTCGGCGTCCGGATGGTGCTCGGCCACCAGCGCCACGCGCGCCAGCGCCGCCTCCGCCTCCTCCAGATCGAAGGCCGACGGGCCGCGGGCCCGCGCCGCGTCCGCAAGCAAGCGCGAGGCCTCCGGGCTCGCGGGCGCGGCCGTCCAGCGCTCCTCCAGCACGACCGCGCCGTACGCCAGCCGCTTGACGCGCTCCACGCGGCCCGTGCGGTCGTTCCACGACAGCGCCTCCGTCTCGTTCGTGCCCCCCTCGACCTCGAGCAGCCACTCGGGCTCCACGGCGCTCGCGAGGCGCACGATGCGCGCCGCGCGGAGCCCCGGTCCCGTGCGCTCCTCGACGTCCGCCGCAACGAGGAGCTCGGCCTCGGTGACGACGCTGTCCTCCGCGAGCGTGGCCGTCCCGCCCTCGGAGAGCACCAGCTCGCGCCCGCGCGGCGCCCGCCGGCGCGCCACACGATCCGGAAACGCCGCCAGGATCGCGAGCCCGATCGCCTGCTCCTCGTCCGCATGCGAGCGCGGCGGCGGAGCGCGATCCTGGACGCGCCTGCCGATCTGCTCGGCGGCTCGCTGCACCCGCGACGCCGCACCCTGCTCAAGGCCGAGCGCCGCCGCGCGCTGCCCCCGCCCGAGCGCGCGCACTCGCTCCGCGAGCTCCGAGAGGTCACTCGGCCCGCTCGGGCCAACCCCGCCGCCGCGCGTGCGCACGTCGCGCTCCGAGAGCAGCGCAGCCACGAGCGCCCCGAGACGCCCCACCCCACGCGTCTCGGCCTCGACCACCAGCCGCCCCAGCCGCGGATGCAGCGGCAACGAAAGCATTCGTCTACCCGCATCCGTCAAGCCGTCCGCCCTCACCGCGCCGAGTCGGCCGAGCAGCGCCTCCGCGGCCACCAGCGCC
>JAHFDS010000273.1 GCA_023248855.1 Myxococcales bacterium | reverse complement strand
CGCTCGCGGCGATGTCGCTTCTGCCCGCGGGCCCCGCCCGCTGGCGGCTCGCCGAGACCGATCCGCGCGTCGCCGTCGCGCTCCTCGGCGCGCTCTTGCTCGTCGCCGCCGCCACGGCCCGCGCGCTGCCGCACGCGCCCGCGCGCCTTTGTGCCACGCTGGCGTTGCTCGGCCGGGCTTCGCTGCCGATCTACGTGGTGCACCTCGGCCTCGTGTACGGCAAGCGCGCGGCCCTGCTCGAGGGGCGCCTGTCGCTCGCGACCACGGCCCTCGGCACGCTCAGCGTGACCGCGGCGATGACGGGTCTCGCCTGGGTCTGGGCTCGAGGCCAGGCAGCGCTTCGAGCTCGAGCCCGCCGCCCGCGCCCATGAGCTGCTCGAGCATCGGCGCCATCGGCCCGAGGTCCATCCCCGGCAGGAAGCGCTGCACGAGCTCGGCCACGCTGGCCTTGCCGAGATCGGCGTCCCCGCGGCGCTCGTCGAGGAAGCGCCGGATGATCGCGCGCGCGGCGGCCGGGTCGGGCGCGCCGCTCGCGAGCGCCTCGAACAGGGCGCCCGGCGACGCCTCGCCGAAGCGGTGCGCGTCGGCGTAGCCACGCAGCGCGCGCAGGAGCGGTTCGCGACCCATTCGCTTCTCCAGATGTGAAAACAGCATCGGCGCCTTGCCGTAGACCAGCGCCCCGTAGGCGTTCTTCGACGCAAAGCCGGTGACCGGCCTTCGCACCGGGCCGTCGGAGGTGCCGAGGAGCCGCGCCATCTGGTAGCCCGCGCGGGCGTTGCGCTCGAGCGCGGCGCGGCCCACCGCGTCGCCGCGCGCGTCGCCGATCGCGAGCGCGGCGGACCAGCTCGTCAGCGGTTCGTCGACGAAGGGCGCCCGGCGCGCGTCCGAGCCGACCAGCATCGCCCACCACTGGTGCGCCACCTCGTGCGCGACCGTGAACTCGAGCAGCTCGCGCATCATCGCCCCGAGCTCGGGGGCGGCGCTCGCCCCGCCCGCATCGCCGAGCAAGGCGCCGAGCGGCCCGAGATCGGGCGGCGCATACAGCGTGTCCGCCACGACGATGAGGCCCGGGAACTCCGCGCCCCCGGCGCCGCCGCGTAGCGGCAGCTCGACGACCTCGAGGCCAACGTACGGATACGGGCCGAAGCGGCGCTCCAGCGCGTAGAGCGCGCTCTTGGCGAACCCGAGCGCGCGGCCACCCTCGGCGCGGTGCTCGGGCCGCACCCACGAGCGCACCCGCACGCCGGCGAGCTCGGCCTCGAGCGCGACGTACTCGTGAAGGACGAAGAGCGGGAAATCGCGTACCGAAGCGGCCTGGCGGACGATCACCGACGCGGGTCCCGAGGGAGCCTGCGGCGAGACGTCCACGCCGGGCGTCACGGCCACGCCGCGCCCGCGTCGCAGCTCGAGCCGGAGCCGCACGTCGCACAGGTGGTTCGGGCCCGAGTCGCCGATCGGCGCCGGCTCCGCGTCGTCCCAGCGCCCCTGGCGGACGTCGGCCAGCGCCGGATAGAAGCCCGCGAGGGCCACGCTGTGGCCGGTCACGCCGTAGAGCCCGTAGCCGAGCCCGTCGTCGTCGGAGCCGCCACCCAGCGCCCCGAGCAACGTCTCGAGCGAGAGCGCGTCCTGCCGGGGCACCTTCGGCAGGCTCCCGCTCCAGCGCACGTCGATCACCCGAGCCGAGGCGGCCACGTGCAGGCGCACGTTGGTGCGCGAGGCGACCTCGACCCGCACCGGCGCCCCCGAGGCCCGGGCGGACACGACGCGCAGCGAGGGCGGGCCGTGCTTGATCCAGGCATTGGGGTAGAGCCGCAGCACCACCGGGCCGGCCGGCCGCGGGGCCGGCAGCTCGATACGCGCCTGGCCCTCCAGCTGCATCGCGGTGAGGTCGAGGCGCACGTCGAGCTCGTAGCGCGGCAGGCTCCGGGCGCGCGCCGGCGCGTGCTCGGCGGCCTGCAACCCCGCGATCGGATCGAGCGCGGCCCAGAGCGCCCAAAGGACCAGCTCGCTCGTCATGCCCTCCGCATCCTATGATGGAGCAATGAAATCCGGGGGCTGTTGCGGGGCGGGCCTGGTGGCCGCCGCGCTCGCCCTCGCGCCGGCCGGGGCGGCGGCGCCGCCGCCCGAAAAGGACGCGCGCATCCCCTTGCGCATCGCGACCGTCGCCACGGAGGGCTCTCCCTGGCTCCTCGGGCTGCAGGAGATCTGCGTGCACATGGAGAAGAGCACCGGCGACAAGGTGCGCTGCCGGGTCTTCGGCGGCGCCATCCGCGGCGACGAGATCGGCCAGGTCAAGGCCATGCAAGACGGCGTGCTCGAGGGCTTCGCCGGCAGCGTTGGGGGCCTCGTGCCCGCCGTGCCGGAGCTGGCGGTGCTCGAGCTGCCCTTCCTGTTCGAGACCGAGGAGGAGGCCGACCACGTGCTCGACGCCGTGCGCCCGCGCATCGTCGCCCTCCTGCGCAAGCGCGGCATGCGGTTCATGGCGATGTCGGAGGTGGGCTTCCGCAGCCTGGCCAGCACCAGGCCGGTCCAGAAGCTCGGGGACCTCGCGGGCCTGCGCGTGCGGTCGATGGAGAACCCTGTGCATGCCGACATGTGGAAGCGCTTCGGCGCGGAGCCGGTGCAGCTCGGGATCACGCACGTCCTCGGCGCGCTCGAGGAGGGGCGCGTCCAGGGCGCCGACCACGCGCCGTCCTACGCGTTCGGCGCGTCGTGGTTCCAGCCCGCCCGGCATTTCCTCCTGACCCGCCACATGTACCAGCCGGGCCTGTTCGTCGTCAGCGCGCGCTTCTTCGAGCGCCTGCCGAAGACGGTGCAAAAGCACCTCTCCGACGGCATCGCCGAGGTGGCGCAGACCATGCGGGTGCGCGTGCGCGCGCTCAATCGCGAGGTGCTCGGCATGCTGCCCGGGGCGGGCGTGGTGGTGCGCCCGGTCGATCCCGCGCTGCGGGAGCAGCTCACCTTGCGCGCCAGGCCCCTGCGCGAGCAGTTCCGCAAAGGGCAGAGCCGCGCCGGGCGCGAGCTGCTCGAGGCCGTGGAGGCCGAGCTCGCCCGCCTGCGGCTGCGCCACTGACGAGCAAGGCCCCTGCCCAGGCAGCCTACAGCTTCACAGGGCGGCCGTTGCGGAGGTCGTTGAGGAGCGTGGCGAGGTCGGCGCTGGCGCCCGGATACGACAGGCCGGCAATGCGCTCCGCGGTCGCCTGATCGGCCGGCTCGAAGCCCCGAGCGATGATGCGTCCGATGTCGGCGACGTCCTGGTATCGGTCCTCGATGCGACGGGTCGGAGACACCGCGGCGTGGAACTTCAGCGCTACCAGGGCCCCGCGCGAGACCACGCGCACCTCGTGCCCGAGCACGGTCGCCGGCTCGGTCGCGTCGAAGGCCGCTCCGAGCACCGGGTTGACGTCCTTGGCCAGAAGTTCCGCGATCGCCTCGTCCCGCGCCGGATCCGCGCCGGCCGCGAATACCCGCAACATGTCGCCGAAGGCCCGCACGAGCTAGCCGCGGGCCCCGAGCGCTCGGCTGAGCCCGGCGAGCTTTCCGAGCGGCACCAAGAGGTCGACGTCGATGGTGGCTGCGCGGCCGTGGAATCCGACCGCCAGACCACCGACCAGCGCGTGCTCCGAGCCGACCTCCTCGAGGATCACCACGAGGTCGGCCAGCGTACGCGCGCGATCGTCCATGATCTCGGCGACGGTAGGGATGGCCCGGCTCGTCGACACGCTCGATTGTAGCACCCGGACAGCATCCTCCCTGCTGTTGCCCACCGGAATCGGCGATGCTCTCTGCCCACGGAGGACGCATGAGGGACAATCGGATGGGCCACACGGTCTGCGCCTGGATCGCGCTCTCGATGCTGGTGCTCGCCGCCTGTGGATCGGACGGCGGCGGAGCCGCGGGGGCCGCGGGCGGCGGCGGGGGATCGGGCACCGGGGGATCGGGCACCGGAGGGTCGGGCGGCGGCGGAGGAACGTCGGGCGGCATGGTGCCGTCGCGGTTCGACAACCGGGACAGCTACGCCTTCACCACCGGGGGTGCGCAGCTGTGGATGGACGCCGCGGGGACGTACCGGCTCGATTGCATCGCGGCCCGGGGCGAGAAGGCGAAGGTCGGCTACGGGTACTTCATCGTCAAGCCGGAGGGCGCGATCACGGTCCTCAACGCGGACGGCGCGGAGCTCAAGACCAGCAGCATGTCGATGCCCCAGGCCGGGGGTGCGGCCACCGTCACCGGTGGCCTCGCGATCCTGTCCATCACCGGTCCCGATGGCAGCAACCTCAGCATGAACTTCCTCGGCAACACCGGAGAGGTCAATGGCCACGCGTTCCTGGCCGGCCAGAACGGCATGGAGTGCCTCTACCGACCCGGCGTGACGATCCACTACGGCGCGCCCGTCCCCGCGGAGCTCGCTGCCCTCGCCGGCACCTACCACATGAAGACGGCGCCCCAGCTGCCCGGGAGCACGACCTACGACGCGGTCATCACCGCGGACGGCAAGCTGACCGTGACCCAGACGAGCGGCGCGGAGGCGGGCATGGTCAAGGTGATGGCCGAGTGGAGAAACGGCGTCGTGCCGGTCAGCCTGGGGACTGGTGACTACGTACTCTATCCCATGGGCTCGACCACCGACTACAAGATCGCGTTCAGCGAGACCGCCGGCATCAGCGTCATGGCGGGCAAGGTCGTCCGCGTGAGCGGCATGGCCAACTTCGCCATCGTCCCGATGTGACCCTGCGCTGTTCCGGCTCCCCCGTGGACCGAGAGGCTGCCATGAGAATCCGCATCGGCTACGAGCTGATCTACGACTGCCCCCAACCGACGCCGATGATCTTGTTGCTGAACGTGCACTTCACGCGCGTCTCCGACATGGTCGTGCCGGATCACCTCATCACGAGCCCGTCGATCCCCATCACGCCCTACCGTGACACCTTCGGCAACTGGTGCTCCCGGATCGTGGCGCCACCCGCGTGCCGGCTCCGGCTCTCCACGGACGCGGTGGTGACGGACTCCGGCCAACCCGACCTGGTCTGCCCCGGGGCCCCGCAGCACGTCGTGCAGGACCTCCCGGAGGAATGCCTGACGTTCCTGCTCGGGAGCCGCTATTGCGAGACCGATCGGCTGGCCGAGATCGCCTGGTCCCTGTTCGGCCAGACGCCGCTCGGCTGGGGACGGGTCCAGGCGATCTGTGACTTCGTCCATCGCCACCTCGTCTTTGGCTACGAGCACGCTCGCCCGACCAAGTCGGCGTGGGAGGCCTTCAACGAGCGGACCGGCGTCTGCCGAGATTTCGCGCACCTTGCCATCACGCTCTGCCGCGCCATGAGCATCCCGGCGCGCTACTGCACCGGATACTTGGGCGACATCGGCATCCCGCCCACGCACAGCCCGATGGACTTCGCGGGCTGGTTCGAGGCCTACCTGGGGGGCCGCTGGTACACCTTCGACCCGCGCAACAATACGCCACGCATCGGGCGGATCCTGATCGCCCGCGGCCGCGACGCGTCGGACGTGGCCATCAGCACGACCTTCGGCCCGAACACGCTCGAGAGCTTCAGGGTCTGGACGGACGAGGTGCGCGCCACGCAGGCCTGATCGTCAGGCGGGGAGGTGCAGCGCCGTCAGGCGGCGATCGATGTCGCGGCAGACGCTGACTGCGCCTCGCGGATACGGTGTAACAGGCTCGCGAGCTCGTTGGGGTCGTCCAGGTGCCGAGGACGCGCTCGGGCGTTCCCCAGTCGGTCCAGCCCGAGCCGGCAACCGGCAGGACCGAGAGGCCCCGCGCGCGGCTGAGCACGTGGTCGCTGAAGCTGGCCTCGTCGAGGCACTCGTAGAGAGCGCCAAGGATGGCAGCCTCATGCGGCCCACCCACGTGCTCGGCGTAGCCGAGAAGGTCATTTGCGTGCGTCGGCAAGTGCGTCCGCGAGTTGCCAGAAGCTCTGGACAGTCCCCACCATCGCGAACGTGTTCCAGAGCGCACCGTTCGCGAGCAGTCGTTCCGCGACGCTGGACCATGTTCAAGAAGATCCTCGTCGCCACCGACCTCTCCGACACCTCGGGCGCCGCGATGAAGAGCGCGCTCGCGCTCATGAGCGAGCAGGCCGCCACGCTGGTGGCCCTGCACGTCGTCCACGGGTACCTCGAGCCGGCGCCGTGGGCCGGCCCGCTCTCGGCGGCGGAAGAGCGCACGATCGCCGACGTCGACCGCCGCATCGAGGAGGGCGCGCTGGCCAGCCTGCGGGCGCAGCTCGAGGCCTCCGGGCCGCACGTGCGCGAGCGCGTGGAACCCTTGGTGCGGCGCGGCAACCCCGTCGATGTCATCGTGAGGTACGCCGACGCGTGGGGCGCTGATCTGGTGGTGGTCGGCTCGCACGGGCGAACCGGCCTCGGTCACGCGCTGCTGGGCTCGATCGCGGAGCGGATCGCGCGGGCCGCGTCGTGCGCGGTGCTGGTGGTCAAGAGCCCGGCAGCGGCGGCGAAGAAGGTGACCCGGCCGAAGTCGTCATGAGCCCTGCCAGACCCTGCGTCTGCCCGGGTACGGAGCACCAGCGGCGCCTGGTGGCGCTGACGGGCGGACCGGGGGCGGGCAAGACCGCCGTCCTCGAGGTGCTCCAGCGCGAGCTGTGCGCGCACTGCATCGTCCTGCCCGAGGCCGCGAGCATCCTGTTTCGTGGCGGGTTCCCACGCGGCCAGTCGGTGCCGGCGCACAAGGCGGCGCAGGTGGCCATCTTCCGTGTCCAGCGCGAGCTCGAGTGGCTGGCCCTGTCCGAGGGCAACGCCGCGGTGGTGTTCTGCGACCGCGGCACCGTCGACGGCCTCGCGTACTGGCCCGAGGATGGCGCCGGGTACTGGCGCGCCGTCGGGAGCGCACGCGAGCAGGAGATCGCACGCTACGCCGCGGTCATCCACCTGCGCACGCCCCGCGCCGCCTACGGCTACAGCAACGGTCAAGACGCCGTGCGCATCGAGACGGCCGACCAGGCGGCGGTGATCGATCAGCGCATCGAGGCCGCGTGGCAGGGCCACCCGCGGCGCGCGCTGGTTGGCGAGGCGCCGCGTTTCGGGGACAAGCTCGCGCGCGCCCTCGACGCATTGCGCACCGAGGTGCCGGGCTGCTGCTCGAGAACGTGAGCGCACAGGGAGCGCGCGATTGCTGCACCCGAGGTGCGGATCCCGGACTCACCGCCGCGCGGTGAGCTGCGGGCCCGTGGGCGATCGGCCGCCCTCGCGCGCCTGTGGCGTTCGGGCGGGTGCCGCCAGCTCGAGGCCGATCTGTGGGCAGGCATCCGACCAGCGCGCCGGCGTGCTGCGTGGAAAAGCTGTCCGCGCGCTCGGTGGCCCGCACGGAGCCCTCGAGCCCCAGGAGCTGCCGCCAGGCGTCGCGCTGAAAACGACCGTAGCCGTCGAGCAGGCCGCCGGAGCCGGAGGTGCGCAGGGTGAGGGCCAGCCGCGAGGCGAGGTCGTGGCCTTCGAGGATGCCGAGGTTCAGGCTGCGCACGCCCACGGGCTCGGCGAGGTGCGCGGCGTCCCCCGCCAGCCAGATACGGCCCTCGCCGAAGCGGTCGGCCAGCGCGCGCCCGAAACGTGCCGCCATCGTCCAGCCCACGCCGACCACGCGCTCCTCGAGCCACGGCCGCTCGGCAGCACATCGGCCAGCTGGTCGGCCGACCGGTCCCGCGCCGACCACCAGCACCTCCGGCTCGTTCCTGGTGAACATGGATCACCGGGGTGCGGGCAGCGGGCTCACCTTCGGCGCGGGGCACGCCTGCCGATCCAGCCAGAGCTGCCCGCCGGCATTGAGCTTGCGCACACACTCCTCTTGGCAGAAACCGGGTGGATGCAGCTCGCGTTCGGCGCACTGGAGGACGCTGAGGTACTGCCCAGAAATGGCATCCCTCGAAAGCACGCTGTCCGTCTCAGCCCCGGTGGTCGGACAGAAGAACCGGCGATGGATCTGGCGGTCGGCGCGCGGCGCGCGGATCGATCGCAGGGCGATGATCGCGAGGCCGGCGAGGAGCACCAAAAGGCCCATCAAGACGAGCAGGGACCAGGAGAAGCTGCTGCCCATGTCTCACCTCCGGCTCACGCCAACCTGTAAAGCAATCTTCGTTCCTGGGCTCGCTGCCGAGGGCCTTGCCGGCACGCTTCGGCCCTATGCGGGCTGGTGCGGCTGCTCCGCCGGGCCCCGCAGGGCGAGCCAGCAAGCGACGAGCGCGAGCCCGACGAGCGGGGCCGCGATGGCCGCGCCACGACCCGAAATCACGGCCAGCGCCGCGAGATAGGCGCCTCCCAGGACAGGCAGGGCCAGCAACATGCCGACCACGTGCAGCCCCCCCTGGCGGGTGGCCAGACCGACCGCGACGATGAAGCCCACGACGGTGGCGAGCACGAGCAGCGCCGCCGCCAGGAGGGCGACTGGCCCTCGCGGTGCGATCGCGAGCACGGCGGCGCCGAGCAGCGCGAACGCGGCGAGCGCAGCGGAGTGCTTGCCACAAGCGCAGTCGAAGAAACGCGGTTCGGTCATCGAATGCCTCCCGATAGTCCGTGCTCCGCAGATACAAGCGCCATGCCGGCCGATCACCGCCACCGGCGCGCGGGATCGCGCACCTTGTTCGCCCGGGCGGCGCGAAGCCGCATCGGATGCGAGCGATCGCGCGGCCGGCGCGCGCGTCACGATGGCACGCGCCTCGCAGCTTGCGAGCCTGCGCGGAGGTGAACCCATGGATCCAAACGTCGTCATTCCAGAGGTGGCCCTGATCGGGCTCTTCTATCTGGTGCTGCCCGCGGCGGCGATCGGCGCCCTCGCCGGAGGCCGGCGCACCGTTCGCTGCCCAAGAGATGGCGCGACCGCGCAGCTGCGGCTCGATCGAGGTCGCACGACGCTGCGCGTCTTCCGCGACGCCCCGCACTGCGCCAGGGACTGCAGCCTCTGGCCCGAGCGCTCGGGCTGCGATCGCGCGTGCCTTGCGGCCCTCGCCTGAGGCTCGACGACGACCTCAGTTGACCCGGCGGCCGCGATGCCTGGCGAGGACCTTTTCGACCGCGTCGAAGAGCGCGCGCCCGGCGGGCGTGGTCGCCTGGCGGAAGCGTTGCCGGAGCGGCGTCAGCTTGTCCTCGAAGGCCGCCCGCGCTTCCGGCGAGAGGGTCGCCACGTGGATGCCCGCCTTCGGGAGCTCCGCGTCGACCAGGCGGTTCTCGGCGCGGATGGTCTCGATGCACTTCCGCTCGATGCGCGACCACGCCTCCATCAGGTGCTTCATGTTCTCGGGCGCGATGACCTTGCGGTTCGCGACCAGGGGTGCGGCCTGGTAGACGTGGTTCGACAGCGTGTAATGGCGGACCAGCGAGTGCAGCGAGGCCGCGAACATGAAGGCCGACTGGATGTCGAACGCGTCGACCTGGCCGGCCTC
This sequence comes from Myxococcales bacterium, assembly GCA_023248855.1. Classification (GTDB taxonomy): domain Bacteria; phylum Myxococcota_A; class Polyangia; order JAHFDS01; family JAHFDS01; genus JAHFDS01. The sequence goes on along the minus strand of JAHFDS010000273.1, from coordinate 1,678 downwards.
GAACGCCGCCGGCAGGTCGGAGATGCCGATGGGCTTGGGCTGCGCCCCAAGCGCGCGCCACATCTCGAGCTGCATGGCCGTCGGCTGCGAGCGCACCGCGCGGCCCTTGAGATCGTCTGGCGTTCGGATGGGCCGGTCGCGTGACGCGAACTGGCGCCAGCCCGCCTCGGCGATGCCGACGAGCTCGAGGTCACGGCTCGCCACCAGCTCGCGCAGCCGCGCGCGCACCGCGGAGGCGCGAAACACGGCATCCACCTCGGCGTCATTTCTGAACAGGAACGGCAGGTCGAAGACGCCGAGCTCGGGGATGAGGTTCGCCAGCGCCGACATCGTCAGCGCGACCACCTGCAGGAGCCTGCCCTCCCGCGTGTGGCGCAGCATGTTCGCCTCGTCGCCGAGGACGGCGCCGAGGAAGACCTTGACCCGCAGCTTGGCGCCGATGACCGGGTCCCGGCTGACCTCGGTGCGCAGCGCGCCCGCGCAGCCGGTGTCGTAGGAGCTGCCCTCCGGGGCGATGTTGCCGATCCGCACCTCGACCGGAGCGGCCTGCGCGCGCCCGAACAGCGAGGTCAGGCAGAGGCAGAGGCAGAGCCTGCGCACCGCGCGTCATCTTATCGCACTCGGCAACCACGACCAGCCCTGTAGTAGGGTGAGCTCATGCGGCGTGGGCTCCTCGTGGTGATCGTTCTGACCTCCGCGTGCGGGGGGGACGGCGGCGGCGGGGTCAGGCTGCCTGCCGGCGTGAGCCCTCTGCCCAAGGCGGCCGATTTCCCGGGCGAGCCCGCCGCGCCCGAGGCCTTCGCCGAGCTGTTCGCGAGCGCCCCCTACGGCGACCTTCTGTGCGACGGCACGATGCCCGATCTCGGCCAGCGGCGCGAGCTGCGCATCTTCCGCCACGCCTCCGTGACCAACGTGTCCGACTTCACGCGCGGCCTGGCGCGCTACTACCACCGCTATGGCGTCTCCTTCTACACGCGCCACGCGCCGATCGAGATCCCGCTCGACTGGGTGGTGGACATCGACGAGATGCGCCTCGTCGAGCACCTCAAGAAGACGTTCCCGTCGATCGATCTCAGCAAGGAGCCGAGCGAGCCCGACCTGCGGATGCTCCAGCACGAGACCTTCAGCTTCGTGCTGCAGGGCCTCTTGCGCTTTGCCGCGACCTACGGCGACCAGGGAGAGGACGTCACGAACCTCGTCATCGTTCCGAACCTGACGCGCGATCACGTGGCGACGCTGATGGGCGGCGGCACGCTCGCGGGGCTCGCGATCTCGCCCGTGCTGGTCGAGGAGCTGTCGCGGATCCCGGACTCGAAGGACTCCGTCTTCTGGCGCGATCTGCCGCTTTCGGGCCACTTCACGCCCATGGCCTTCATCGGCCGTGACGTGGCCGCGGCGGATCCGATCGTGCCGGACCTCGTCACGGCGCACGAGGTCGGCCACACCTTCGGGCTGCAGCACGTCGACCCGGTCGAGAACCTGATGACGCGGGCGCTGATGCGGGGCGTCAACCTGACCTGCCGCCAGAGCCTGGACAGCGTGCAGCTCGAGCGCGTCGGCCGCACGCTCGGCGGCCGCGAGGCGCTCGCGCCGCCCCCGCCCTCGCGCGATCCCCACGCCGGCATGCGCGCCTGGCTGCGCGGCCAGGGGCCGCTGCCCGTCCCGCTGCACGCGCTCG
>JAHFDS010000272.1 GCA_023248855.1 Myxococcales bacterium | reverse complement strand
GCGTCGGACGATGTCCGCGATGCGCGGCGCGGCCACGGGCCCGCCGAGCGCCGCCGCGGCGGCGGTCACCCGCTGGCCGAGCTCACGCGCGCTCGCGAGGCGCCGATCCTGCGCGCGGTCGAGGGCCAGCGCGATCACGTCGGCCAGCTGGCGCGGGACCGCGCCGCACGTCGCGTCGGCGCGCGGCGCCGGCTCGCTCAGGATCGCCATCGCCGTGAGCGCGTCGGTCGCGCGCAGGTAGGGATGCTGCCCGGTCGCCGCCTCGTGCAGCACGACGCCGAGGGCGAACACGTCCGAGCGGCGATCGAGCGGCTCGCCGCGGATCTGCTCGGGCGACATGTACGCGTACTTGCCCTTGACCATGCCTGTCTCGGTGCGGCCGCGGGAGTCGCGAGCCTTGGCGATGCCGAAGTCGAGCACCTTGGCGACACCGTCGGTGGTGACGAAGACGTTCGAGGGCGAGACGTCGCGGTGCACGACCCCGAGCGGGTGCCCGTCGGCATCGGCCAGCTCGTGCGCGTGGTGCAGCCCCTCGCACGCCTGCGCGACCACCGCGACCGCGAGGCGCACGCGCTCGGCCGGATCGAGCCCGAGGGGCGCGGCGAGCAGCTCCGACAGCGGCACGCCCTCGAGGTACTGCATCGCCAGGTAGTAGCTGCCGGCGTCCTCGCCGAGCTCGTAGACCTCGCACACGTTGGGGTGACCCAGGCGTGCCGAGAGGCGCGCCTCGTCGAGGAACATGACCTGGAACGGCGCCTGCCCGGCGAGCTCGGGCAGGAGGCGCTTTAGCACGACCAGCTTCTCGAACGCGGCCGCGCCCGCGAGCCGTGCCAGGAAGATCTCACCCATGCCGCCCTCCGCGAGCTTCTCGAGCAGCTCGTAGCGCCCAAGCTTGGCCCCGCAGGGCGGCGCAGGAGGCGACATCGGCGTCAGAAGCGACCGGCCAGGCCGACGCCGACCACGGTCGCCTCCTCGTGCCTCCCGCCGCGCAGCCACACGAGGCCCGCGACGAGCCCGGTCGCGCCGGCGACGGCCAGGCTCAGGTTGGCGGCGAGAGCCGTCCACCGGCCCCGCGACTCGAGCGCGCGGGCGTCGGTGAACTCGCGGCGCGCGCTGTCGCGGTTCACCTCATCGAGCTCGGCCTTGGCACGCAGGTGCAGGAGAGCAAACGTCGTCCCGGCCGCCGCGAGCACGGCGGTGGCGATCGCCCAGGCCCGCCAGTCGGCGTACAGGGGAGGCGCAGGGGTGGCCGCGACCGGGGAGCTCCCCTTGGCGAGGTCGGTCGCTCGCCAGAGCTCGTTTCCGTGCGGGTCGAGCGCGACCACGTCGGCGCGCGGGCACGGCTCCGCAAGGGGCAGGTCGAGCACGGCGGCGCGAGCCGCCTCGAACGCCCCCGCGCTGCCGCAGCGAACACGCACGCGCGCCACCATCTCGAGCGGGTCCGCCTCGAGGACGACGCGCAGGGTGCCGGGGGCCACGCGCCTTGTGCCCAGACCGAGCCGCCGGCCTGCGAGCCGCGCGCGGGCCGCCCGGGCGGGCTGCACGATCTTGGGCGAGGTGCCCTCGGGCCAGCTCGCGGCGGGATCGAGCGCGAGCAGCCGCGCGAACACGCTGGTCGCTGCGTCCGGCTGATCGAGGCCCGCGAGGATCTCCCCGAGCAGCCGGTACAGCCCGAGGGTTGCGCCAAGGTCGTGCCCGCCGGCCTCGAGGGCGCGCTCGGCGAGCGCGCGCGCACGCGCGTAGTCGAGCGCGTCGCGTGCCGCCTGCGCCCGCTCGAACAGGCCGGGCGGCGCGATCAGCAGGACCGCGGCGACAAGGCAAGAAGGCGCGATCACGTGGCGAAAGCTTCCATCGTCTGGGGGCCGCGGGCAAGCTGCCCGGTCGTGGGCCGCCGCTCGCTACTGGATCTCGACCGTCAACGCGTAGCACCCGCTGGCCGCGGCGAGGCTCGCGTCCACCACCACGTAGTACGTCGCGCTCGCCGCCGCGCGCCGGCTGAAGGTCTCGGTGATGCCGACGCCGAGGCTGTCGCTCCCGCCGAGGCAGGCGGCCGTGCGCGAGCAGCCATCCACGAGGTACACGGCCGCGTCCCAGTCCGTCGTGGTGAGCGCGACCCGCAAGGTGTCCATGGCCCGCACGTCGACGCGGTAAAGGGCATCCGGCCCGAGCTCGGGCGACCCCGTGCAGCCGACCAGGATGGACGGGTTCAGGTGGTCCTGGTAGCCGCGTGTGCTGCCGTAGACGGTCACGCCGCCCGCCTGCCGCGCGCCGGCCGAGAGGTCCCGCGCCACCCCGCAGCCGTTGGTGTCGGGCGCACCGCGCGCCTGGTCGCACAGGCCCCCGGCGTCGTGCGCGTCGACTCTGGGCGGCGCGTCAGCGACGGAGGCGTCGGCCTCGGCGGGTCGCAGGCAGCGCGCTTGTCGGCACAGGAACCCGCTCGGGCAAACGCCGTCCCCGCAGCGGAATGACGTGCCGCCGTAGTCGACGTCGAGGCTACAGCCAAGGACCAGCGCGAGCGCGGCTGTGCGCATGGGTGAGCCGAGGGTAGCAGATGCATCCTCGCCGCCTAGGGCGTGGTGGAACAGGCGGGCAGAGTCGCGCCAGCGGGTTGCCTCGCACCGCGCAGCCCGAACAGCGCCACAAGGCCGAGCTCGCCGAGGCCGGCGACCACCACGATGGCGCCTTGCAGCGACACGCGCCCGTGCTCCCACAGGCTCGCGATCAGAAGGGGGACGAAGGCCGCCACGAAGGCGCCGACGTGGTACGTGATGCCCATGCAGCGCGCGCGCACGTGGGCGGGGAACAGGTCCGTCAGGAGCGAGGGCACGAGGCCGCAGAAGCCGACGCCGACCGCGCCCCCGAGGAAGGCACCAGTGCCAATCGCCGCCGGCACCGCTCCGACATAGAGCGGTAGCACCCCGAGCGCGAGCAGCGCCGGCACGAGCACGGCCACGCGGACGCCGCGCCTGGCCGCCAGCCAGCCCGTCCCGATGGAGCCGAGCAGCATGCCGAGGTTGAAGAGCGACACGAGCCGCGACACCTCGGTCAGGGACGCGCCGAGCATCTTCTGCAGCAGCGTCGCGTAAAGGCCCGTCATGCCGTAATAGACGCCGAAGCCGAGGCTCATCGCGAGCGAGGCCCACGCGAGGCCTCGCAGCACGTCCGCCGCGAGCAGATCCTCTAGGCCGCTCCGCGCCTGGGTGCGCCGGCTCTCCCACTCCGGGCTCTCGGGCACCATCAGCCGGAGCGGGAACACGATCAGCGCGGGCAGCGCGGCCACCGCGAACAGCCCGCGCCAGCCCCACGCCGGCACCACCCACGCCGCAAGGACGCCCGCCAGGAGATACCCGATGGCCCAGCTGCCCTGCAGGATGCCCGAGGCGATCTTGCGGCTCCGCGCCGGCCAGCTCTCCATCGCGAGCGCGGTGCCCGCGGTCCACTCGGCGCCCATGCCCAGGCCAAACACCACGCGCAACGCGAGCACCCACGCGTAGGACGGCGCGAGCGCGATGGCGCCGTCGCACAGCGCCAGCCACGCCACCGAGATCAGAAAGGGCAACTTTCGGCCCACGCGGTCGGCGACCGCGCCAGCGAGCACGCCGCCGAGCAGCCGCGCGAGCAGGGTGGCGGTGATGGAGCCTGCGACGGCGGTTTGCCCGACGCCGAACTCCTTCATGATCTGCGGCATCACGAGCAGAAGGACAGTGAAGTCGAAGGCGTCGAGCACCCATCCGAGCCACACCGAGCCAAACGAGGCCCATTGCGCGCGGGTTGGTTCGCGCCACCACGGAACGCTCCTGGTCATTGGTCCCTCCGATCCGCGCTCAATGCAATGAGCGGGCCGGGGACCGGTCAGCGCAATCCGTGCTTGGACAGCAGCGACAGCAGGTAGGGGCGATCCATGTGGGCACGCCGCGCGGCCTCGGAGGCATTGCCGGCGCAGGCGCCGAGGAGCTTCGTCAGGTATTCGCGCTCGAAGGTCGCCAGCGCCTCGGCCCGCGCGTCGCGGTAGGCGAGGGGCGGCCCGGCGAGGCGCCCGGCCGCGCTAGGCGGTGGGTCGCGACCCTCGAGCTGCAGTCGCCCCATGACGAGCGCCACCTCGACGACGTTGCGCAGCTCGCGCACATTGCCGGACCAGCGATGCTTGCGCAGCGCGTCCATGTCCTCGAGCGGCCCACCTGGGGCGGAGAGGGCGCCGAGGCCATCTGGCACACCGGTCAGCTTCTCGACGAAGTGCCGCACCAGCGCCTCGAGATCGCCCAGCCGCTCGCGCAGCGGCGGCAGGACGATGCGCGCGATCGCGAGCCGGTAGTAGAGGTCGGCGCGGAACCCGCCGCGGTTGACTTCCGCGCGCAGGTCGCGGTGCGTGGCGGCCAGGACGCGCACATCGACGCGGATCTCCTTGTGCCCGCCGACGCGCGTGAAGGCGCGCCGCTCGAGCACGCCGAGCAGGGCCGGCTGGACCTCGAGGGGCAGCTCGCCGATCTCGTCGAGCAGCAGCGTGCCGCCGTGGGCCCGCTCGAACGCGCCGACGTGCCGCTCGGCGGCGCCCGTGAAGGCGCCGCGCTCGTGGCCGAACAGCTGCGACGACACCAGGGTGGCCGGCATCGAGCCGCAATCGAGGACCACGAAGGGCTGCTCGCGGCTGGGCCCGGCGCGATGCAGCGCGCGCGCGACCACCTCCTTGCCGCAGCCGGTCTCGCCCTCGATCAGCACGGACGTAGGGGCCCCGGCGAGCCGCAGCACCAGACGCCTGACCTCCTGCATGGCCTCGCTTGCGCCCACGAGCTCCGGAACGTCGGCCTCCTCCTCGACCGGCGCCACCGCGGCGCCGGCATCCTCGACCACGAGCAGGCTCGAGCCCACGCCAAGGCGCGTACCCGGTGGGACCACCACCCGCTCGGCGCGGACCTGCCCGAGGAAGGTTCCATTGCGGCTGCCCAGATCCGCGACCGAGATGCCCTCCTGGAGATGGCGCAGCTCGAGGTGATAGCGGCTCACCAGGGGATCGGTGAGCACGAGGCGGTTGTCCGGGGACGCACCGACCGTGACCGGCCCGGCGTCCTCGGAGCTCGCACGCAGGCCAGCGTCGGGTCCGCGCTCCACGCGAACCTGCAGGCACTGGACGACCCGCGTCTGCCGGCGCTGCAGCTTGGTGCGGGGACCGCTCTCCATGACCTCTTGTATACGCTCTGTTGGGCCGCGCCAACAGGGCCGGGGCCAGCGCTGTTGGATGGCCCCAACAGGCTGCGCCGCCGGACGCCGCTCGGCCAGCGGCTTGCGCCCATTGACCCTCGGCATGACCGCTGCATTGCGGAAGGCCCACCTGCCGGCGCGACGCCGGCGAGCAAGGAGCCACGGATGTCACGGACGGTCACGCTCTTCCTTCTGATCGCCGGCTGCTTCAATCAGGTCCGCTCGAGCGATGATGGCACCGGCGGCGCGACGTCCCCGGGCGGCGGCGGCAATGCAATGAGCGGGGGCGGCGGCGCGGGCGCGTCCGCGGCCGGGCGCCCGACCGGAGCCTCGAGCCTCGACGCCATCCCCTACCGCGACGATCTCACCAAGCACCCCGGTTGCTCGACCGAGGGGCTCACCTATCCGCCTGGCCAGATCGACGGCTACCACTGCGCGGTCAAGGCGTACGCCTTCTCGGCCGGCCAGCAGGAGGACAACACGCGGCCCATCGTGCTGCTCGTGCACGGCAACTCGGACGCGCCGGCGTCCTTCGAGCGCTTCCCCGCGGACAGCGGCGCCGACATGCTGGCCGAGCAGCTCGTGAGCCACGGCCTGCGCACCTACGCCGTCGACCTGCGGATCGACCGCAATGACGATCCGCAGGGCAACAATGACACCGAGAATGCGGCCCGCAACATCGACCACGGGTGGGCGGTGCCGATCGTCATGCACCTCGTCGAGGCCTCACTCAAGGCCTTCCCCGCGCGCCGCCTGAGCCTGGTGGGCTTCTCGCTCGGCTCGACCGTGATCCGCGACGCGCTCCGGCGACTGCATTTCAGGGGCGGGCTGCCATGGGAGCGCCTCGAGGACGTCGTGCTGCTCGCGGGCGCGCATCACGGGGTGTCCACGTACGCCCGGCTGTGCGGTCGAAACCCCACCATGCGTGGCCAGGTGGCCTGCCAGCTGGGCGCCCGCGACGGCTTCTCGGCGACGGAGTTCATGAAGGCCCTGAACGGCGCATCCTCCGCCGACGAGGCGCCGTGCGCGGACGGCAAGATGGCCTACGGCCAGGAAGGCCACTGCGGCGGACGCGCCGTCTCGTACACGACCATCGTCATGAAGGACATCATGGACGGCTCCTACCAGGACGAGTTCGTGTCCGAGGCCTCGAGCCACCTCGAGGGTGCCGACAACCGCAAGGTCGACCTCACTGACTTCGACAGCAGTGGCTACTTCTTCAATGGATTGCTGAAGAACCATTACGGCGCCTGCCGCAGCGCCGCCGCGCTCCGCATCCTGCTCGAGCGGCTGATGGACGGGAGATAGCCGGTGCGCGCGGTCCTCGGCTCGGTCGTCCTCGCCCTCTTCGTGCTTGCGGGCTCGCTCGCAGGTGCGCGAGAGGACGACGGGGAGCGTCCCCAGCTCGTCCGGGAGGAGGCCCCCGCGGCCGACTACAAGATCCGGCCGTTCCTGTCGCTCGTGGGCGGCGGCACCTACGAGATGCTGCAACCCAGGCCGGGCGACGACCGGCAGGACCGCGCCGTCACCCTGGCGCTCAGCCGCGTCGGGCTGCTCGGGGAGCTGCCGCGCGGGTTCTCGATCGAGAGTGAATTCGAGCTCAACGCGGGCCCGCACGGCACGAGCGTGTGGGAGGGCCAGGCGGCCATCCAGGTGCGCAACCAGCTCGTGCGCTTCCAGCACAGGGGGCTGCGCGCCGACGTCGGCCGCATCACGGATGACGCGAGCCTCGACTTCTTCTCGGCGCACGTGCTCGACCAGCTGCTCACCGACTCCTTCACGCGGCCGGTCCTGCTCGCGAGCGGCTTCAACCGCGGCCAGGGCGCGCTGGCCCGATACGAGGTGCTGCCCGGGCTGCTTCCGGGGTTGACCGTGAACATGGCCAATCCCACCAGCACGACCGCGAGCCTGGTCCTCGGCGGCACCTACGCGCCGTTCTCGCGCTTCTATTTCGCGCCGCACCAGCAGGTCGGCCGCGACGCCTCGAAATTCCCGGCCGACGAGTACTACATCATCGTCGTCACCCCCTCGCTCTTGTACCGGAGCGAGCGCCTGGAGGCGCAGGCGGCGATGCAGCTGTTTCGCGCGGACACCAACACGTCCTCCACCAAGGACCAGCCGATCGATGGTTACAACCTGCGCGCCGGCCTCTCGGCGAGCCTGCTCGGCGGCCACCTGCGGCCCTTCGTGAGCTTCTCCTTCGTGCAAAACGAGGTGATCGACCCCAATGATGGGACCCGCCTGTCGCGCGAGCTGTTCAATGGCATGACGCTCTCCGGCGGGCTCGACGCCAATGTGCACCGCGCCAGCGGCGTAGGGGTGCAATACGGCCAGATCAAGGAGCAGCAGGGCTTCGGCCCGATCGCAACGCAGCACTACGTCAACCTGGGAGCGACGCTGTGGCTGTCGAGCTGCGCCGCCCTCGGGGCCCGTTTCGCCGTCTTCCTCAAGTGCGACGACACCGGCAAGGGTTGCAAGGACCCCGAAGGTGCGCGCGCCGTGTTCACCACGCTTCGCGTTCACCTCTAGACCGCGGGAGAATCCAATGCGATGGATCAGGATTGCGCTCACGCTCGCTTCGCTCGCTTGCCCTGGGATCGCCGCCGCCGCCGGGCTCGTGGCCGTCCCGAGCTTCGGCCCTAACCCCGGTGCGCTGCAGATGTTCAAGTACGTGCCGGCGAACATGCCCACACACGCCCCTCTGATCGTCCTCCTGCACGGCTGCACGTCGAGCGCGCAGGGATTCGTCAATGCAGGGTTCAATCAGATCGCTGACGATCGAAAGATCTACCTCATCTACGCGCAGCAGACCTCGAGCAACAACCCCGTCAGCTGCTTCAACTGGGCAGGCGAGTACGGCGATCCCGCCAACATGGTGCGCGGCCAGGGCGAGAACCAGTCGATCAAGGAGATGATCGACCGGATGAAGGCAGACCACTCGATCGATGCCTCGCGCGTCTACGTCGTGGGGTTCTCGGCCGGTGGGGCGTTCGCCGCGGTGATGCTCGCGACCTGGCCGGACCTGTTCGCGGGCGGTGCCATCATGTCCGGCGTGCCGTACCGCTGCGCGGCGAGCGTGCAGGGCGCCTATGACTGCATGGCCATCGGCAATCACCCGGAGCTCAAGCATACACCCCGCGAGTGGGGCGATCGGGTCCGCACCGGCTACCCGGCGTTCACCGGCATGCGGCCTCCCGTGATCCTGTTTCACGGCACGACCGACACCACCGTCCATCCCGACAACCTGACCGAGCTCGTCGAGCAATGGACCGACGCGAGCGGGACCGACGCGATGCCTGACAGCACGGAGATGGTCGGCAGCCACCAGCGCACGACCTACCTGAAAGACGGCGTCGCCGTGGTGGAGGCCTGGCGCATCGCCGGCATGGGCCACGCGGTCACCATCGGGCCGCGCGCGGCCGAGCATCCCTGCGGCGCCACCGGCCCCTACCTCGAGGATCGCGGGCTCTGCGCGGCGTACGAGGTGGCGCGCTTCTTCGGCCTTGAATCCGGCGGGGCGGGCGCGGGCGGTGGAATGGCGGGCAGTGGAATGGCGGGCGGTGGAATGGCGGGCGGTGGAATGGCGGGCAGTGGAATGGCGGGCGGTGGAATGGCGGGCGGCGGAATGGCGGGGCCCTCGGTGCGGATCACGAGCCCCGCGGACGGCGCCCTGGTGAGCGGGTGGGTCGAGATCAAGGCCGAGGCCGACGCGGCCGGGGGTGTGCAGCGGGTCGAGTTCAAGCTCGACGGGATGTCGCGCGCTGCCGACACCGTCGCGCCCTACGCCTACCGGTGGCAGACGGCCCTGGCGACGCCGGGGCGCCACACCCTGGCGGCGGTCGCCTTCGACGAGCTGGGAGACTCGGCGAGCGCGCAGATCATGGTCACGGTCGCCGAGGGCTCGACCGGTGGCGCCGGCACGGGCCCGGCCGGTCATGGCGCCGCAGGCAGCGACGCCACCGGCGAACATGGCCAGGCAGGAAACAGTGACGGCAAGCCGGGCCGGGTCGACCCGATCGCTTGCGCCGGGACGGCGGGCGCCAGGGCGGGAGCTCCGTGGCTCGCGATGCTGCTCGCGGCCGCGTGCGCGCTCCGCGGTCGGCGGCGGCGGTCGCCATGACACCCCGCTAGCGATTCGAGAACACGCCGTTGCCATCCGTTGCGACGAACAGCGTCTGTCCGTCGGTCGGATGCGGTAGCAGGGCCTTGACGCTGCCGTTCGGCAGCGGGCCACCGAACGCGCTCCAGGCGCTCCCGGAGTCTGTCGTTCGATAGATGCCGGTGGCCGTCGCGGCATAGAGGACGGAGGGATTCGAGGGATCCATGACCAGACAGGTCACGTCGCCCGTACCGAGCCCACTCGATCGCTGTGACCAGGCCACGCCGTCCATCTCCGTCCGGTACACGCCAGCGCCCGTGGCGGCGTAATAGGTCCCTCGATTGAGCGGATGGGGGACGATGGCATTGACCGATGCCATCGGCAACCCCTCCGCATAGCGCAGCCACATGCTGCCCCCATTGACGGTCTTGTAGAGGTAGGGGGAGTTCTTCGTGCCCGCGTAGAGCGTCATGGGCGCGCTCGGATCGGCCGCCAGCGCGCGGATGTACGAGTCACCGATGGAGAGGTTCGCGAACGCGTTCGACGCAGCATTGCCCATGAGCAGGCCGCTGCCCTCGGTCCCCACGAACACCTGCCCGGAGGGCAGGAGCAGGAGGGTCGTGACGTTGACGGATTGGACGCTCGAGTAGGAGGACCACGAGCGCGCGCCGTCCTCGGTGTGGTAGAGGCTCGAGCCGGAGCTCGTGCCGGTCGGCATCCCGCCCGCGAAGACGCTCGCCGGGCTCATCGCGTCGACCGCGAGCGCGCGAATGTTCATGCCCTGCAGGACCCGGCCCCAGGTGTCGCCGGCGTTGATGCTCTTCCACACGCCACTGTCGGTGCCGGCGTAGAGGTTGCTCGGGCTCGAGGCGTGCACGGCCAGGGCATGCACCGAGACGTTCGCGAGACCCGCGTTCGCCACCGCCCACATCATGCCGTCGAGCGAGCGGTAGGTGCCCTGTCCGCCCTCGGTGCCGGCGATGAGCCGCCCCGCCGAGTCGATGACCAGGCTCCTGGTCTTGCGGTCGGTCATGCCGCCCTGTGCCGCCGTCCAGCTGATCGCGCCGTCCCCGCTGCGATAGACGCCGGAGTCAGTACCCGCGTACAGCACTGTCGGCGTCTGCGGGTGGACGACGATCGCGCTGATCCCCCGCGTGTCGAGGCCGGTCGAGACGTTCATCCAGTCGGTGCCGTTGACGCTCTTGACCACGCCGAGGCTGAGGATGCCCGCGTAGGCCGTCGCCATCGCGGTCGTGTCGAACGCGATCGCGCGCACGTTACCGGTCTGCACGCGCGTCCAGCTCGTGCCGCCATCCATGCTGCGATAGAGGCCGCCGTCGAGTCCCGCGAGCACCACGTTGGCGCGCGACGGATCGGCCGCGACGGCCCACACGGTCGCGCTCGGCAGACCCACGTTGATGGCCGACCAGGTGCGACCGCCGTCGGTGGACTTGAACATGCCGTCGCCGCCCTCGGTGCCCGCGTACGCCGTGCCCATCTGCGAGCCGGAGTACGCCACCGCTCGCACGAGCAGGCTCGACAGGCCCATCGAGGACGCGGCCCAGCTGCCCCCGCCGTCGCTCGTGCGGAAGACACCGCCTTCGGTCGCGGCGAGGAGCGTCCCGCCCGCCCCCGGGGCGATCGCGAGCGCGCTCACGGTGAGGTTGCCGAGGCCATTGGTCACCGCGCTCCAGGTCGCAGCGCCGTCTGTGGTCTTGTAGACACCGCCGCCACGCGTGCCTGCGTAGGCCGTGGTGGGGGTCGTCGGATCGAGCGCTAGGGCGGTGATCGTGCCG
>JAHFDS010000271.1 GCA_023248855.1 Myxococcales bacterium | reverse complement strand
GCAGTGGACGCCGAAGCGGACGCGGAGGGCGTAGGTGCCGGATGGGAAGACGGCGGCGCGGTCGCCGGCGGCGAAGCGGAGCCAGGCGAGACGGTAGTCGCGCCAGAAGTCGAGCAGGCGGCCGAGGGCGGCGGAGCGGCGGATGGGGTCGCGCTCGATCTCGGCGGCCCAGGCCCCGTCGGCGTCCGCGCCGGGCTCGCCGTCCACGCTCGCGATCAGCTCGGCCGCAAGCTCGGCGCGCTCGCGTACGTCGAGCCGGAGTGCCTCCTCGAGCAGCCTGGCCGTTGCGTCACTCACACCTCCAGCTAGCACGTGACCCTGCGCCGGATGCGCGGGCCTCACCGCCTCCGAAGGGCCCTCGAAGGGCCCCCGAAACGCATTCGCATACGCGAATCTATTTGCCACGGTTTTGCCACGGCGGTCGGGCCGGGTGGCACCGAGCGGCACTCATCGGCTCGGTGGGACGCGACGGGGAATCCTCGAAAACCTCGGTGATCGCAGGCGATACCGTGCAAGGTCGCGCGACCGCTTCGTTTTCGTTCCAGGCGTTTCGGTAGGTTCAATCCCTACAGCCCCCACCGAAATTCCAGTGCAGCTGAGGCCAGTTGGGACGCGACCCAGCTGGCCTTTTTCTTGCCTGGGTCCCCCCTTTTCGGGGGGCCCGTCGTCTCGAGCTGCACTGGCGGTGCTGGAACATCAGCCTATCGCCTCCGGCTCGCCTGACCGTCCCGACGCCCCGGCCCGTGCGCGCCCTCTCGACCTGAGCCCCTCACGGAGCCCGAGCTGCGGAATCGCGGGCTTCAGCATCGGGATTAAGAGCGGAATAAGGCCGCACGCTCGGGGCCGAGCGTAGCGTGTCCGTGGAGCTTCACCACCCGAAGCGAGGGATCCGATGAACCAGCAGAGAACCCACCTGCCACCGGCCGCACCTGGCGTGATCACCTGGGCCTCGCTCCTGCTCTCGACTGCGCTTGCCTGCGCGCCGGAGCTCGGCCGCGGAGACGAGGCAGCGCCCGGCAGCGCGACCACCGCCCTGACGACCCCGGCGACCGCCTCGCGCTCCACGCTCGACTCGCCGCCCACGTTCGCGGTCGGCAGCCCCACGCCACCGCAGGGTCCGGCGGCGTACGACCTCACGTACGGCCGCCTGCACGACGTGCCGGTCTCGTCCTTCTACAAGACCACGAAGACCATCGGCGGGAGCCACTCGTTTTCCGCCAAGGTCAGCTGCACCGCGTCGGCTGGCGATCTGACGCCCGACCCCGCGCTCCTCGTGGTCGTCAAGGGCACGGACGGCAGCCCCGCCAGGACCCTCTTCAACGCCGAGGCGCTGTGCTTGTCCGGCTGCACGACGCCCCCGCTCTCCGCGTGGGTCTTCGCCGGGCCCCGGACGACCACGACGACCTACGAGCTCTATGCGTTCAGCCAGAAGCGCAGCACCGCACCTTGCGACATCTTCTTCAACGCCACCGGATCGGCCTCGAGCTGGACCAAGATCAATGGCGCACCGGTGGAGCTCGGCGGCACGCTCGTGCGCGTCGGAGCGCTGTCGAGCGCGAACGACTTTCTCGAGGTCCAGACGCCGAGCGATGGCACCGATGTCAACGAGAACACGAAGATGCTCTTCTTCGACCTCGGGCTCGCTCCCTCGAATTGCCGGGCGACGCCGTACGCGCAGTGCGCGGGTGTGAATGCGCCGGTCCAGGCGCTCGACCGCAGTGGGACCGACCTCGACCCGCGCGTGCAGCCCGCCACCGCCTGCGGGCGCGGGTGCCCGTGGGAGGGCACGGAGAACTACGTGCTCCTCGGGAAAGAGGCAACCAGCTGGACCGCAAATGAGGGCGTGGAGACGCGCGTGGACCTCGTCAAGGGGCCGCTCGAGCAGGAGCTCGGCGCCGCGCTCACCCCGCCGGGGGCGTGGGAACCCACGCCACTCGCGCTTCCAAGAGGCACGTACCTCACGTACGCATACGCCCAGATCGCCGATCCGGTCGGGAGCACCGCGCAGACGCCCAATCCGGTCGATGGCCTCCCCAATGTCTGCCAGGACTTCGACCCGTCCAGCGGCAATGAGGTCACGCCCACCGGCGAGCTCTACCTGCGCGGGCGGCTCAACCAGGACAACGTCCTTTCCCTGAAGCTCGGCAAGCTCGTCGGGATGACGTGGGTCACCATCAGCGAGCGGCAGATCTCGCGCGGGGCGTTCGGCGGCGCAGGCACCGACGGCTGGGAGCGGTTCACCATGCCGCTCGATACGTCGCTCCATCCCGACGCCACGCAGTTCACCCTGCTGGCCACGCCGGCCGGAGGCGCGGGCGTCACGCTCTATCCCACCTGGTACGCCGTGCGGAATCCCGATGCGACCGAGGTCAAGCTGGTCACGTACAACCAGATGGGCGACGACCCAGATACCCAGGCTCATTTCGACAACAAGTTCAAGAACGCCGCCGACCTGTTCGCCTGCCGCGGCCAGATCGATCGCGCCAACCTCCGCGTGGTCGAGAATCTCGACCAGGCGCGCTTTCAATGGGACGCCGACGTGGTCGCCATGCAGGAGGTACCAAGGGAGCCCACCTGGGACCCGGGCTGTGGGGGGGCGGGCACGAGCTACTATCCTCGCCTGTTCCGGGAGGTCGCCGAGGGTGCCGGCTCGTCTCGATGGGCGTATGCCTTCGACTGGGACGAGCAGTGGTGGGGCTGCTCCTTCTACGGGGTACACGATCCAGGCGAGCAGGTCACATTCGTTCGCGACAGCTGGAATCCCGACGACGGAATGCTCTTCCGCAGCAGCGCGACGCTCTACGCAGGTTGTGACTCCAGCACGGGGGGATCCGCCGCGATCGGCGAGCCGTCGCCCTACAGGGGAGGCCCCCAGCCAGGCTCCTGCCATGTGAACACGTGCGTCAACTGTGAGACCGCGAACGTGGACGTCGAGACGTACTCGCTGCCCGCGCGCATCGCTGCCCAGCGCGGCATCGGCACTGCGGGCTTCACGCCCTCCGCGGATCGGCCGATCGCCGTCTTCAACTACCATCCCTGGCACAAGGGCAGGGCCAACCGCCGGGCGACCCTCGACGATCTCATCGGGCACGTGAAGCGGCTGCTGCTCGAGCAACCGGACGCGTTCAACCGGGCGCCACACGTCTTCGGTGTGACCGATCAGCCGAAGTACGCCGGGAATCGCTTCATCCTTGTCGGCGACTTCAACCTCTCCGGACACAGCTGCGGCGAGCACTACGCCCTGTTGCGGCGCCTGCGGGAGGAGTTCGGCTATGCGCTCGACGTCAGCCTGGCCGTCGATGGCTCGGGGGCCAAGCAGCTCGGGCAGCACGACCTCGGGACCGGCACGACGGAGCTCGCCCACTTCCCGAGTGGCGTCGTCCCCAATGCCCTCTCCCTATTGCCGCACGGGGTACGCCTGACGGCCCTGAGGTACATCTACGGTGGCTCACCAGAGCAAGAGGTTGGCAGCTGGGACGATTGGAATCCGGAAGGGCCGCGCCACGTGGGTGACAACGACGATGTCCTCCCAGCACCAGACGGCTTCGCCCATTATCCGTGGTGGTCGCGCACCTACCGTGGGACGACTTCCGCGAACAATGGCGGCTCGACCCGCCTCGACGCCATCATGCTCGTGGGCAAGGGCTGGGCGTACGATGATCCCGTCCAGGCCTACCGCGTCCTCTGGGACAGTCATGTGAGCATTGCGGCCATGGGCCAGACGCCCAATCCTGCGAGTGGTACCCCACACGCCGACTGCGTCGAGCAATGGGACGACGGCGCGGCCGGAGCCGGCGGATCTGGAAGCTGCCTGGACGGGGGCCGGGCGAGCTACCGCCCGCGCTTCGATCTCAACGGGAGCGCGACGCCGCCGGTCGCCGGTGCGCCCGCGCTCCACAGTGACCACAAGCCCGTCGGCGTCCGCCTGCGCGTCTGGAATCGCTGAGGTCGAGCTCGGCCATCCACAGGAGCCCGCAAGGCGCGATCTAAGGTAGCTCGTGCTCGCGCGTGACCGCCAGATCTCGTTGTGCTCGAGCCGCTCGGCTCTCAGCCACGCGCGAGGCCGTGCTTGCGCAGGAGGCGATACAGGTGCGCGCGATCGAGCCCCGCGCGTCGCGCCGCGAGCGCGAGGTTGCCGCTCGCCTGGTCGACCAGCCGACGCAGGTAGTCCCGCTCCCACGTGCGCACGAGGTCCTCCTTGGCGTCGTGAAAGGGCGGCTCGCGCGCGCGCGCGTCTGTGGCGGCGGCGACCGATGCCGTAGCGACCTCGAGCCCCAGGTGCGTGTGATCGATGCGACCATCGTCGGCGAGCACGACCGCGCGCTCGATCACGTTGCGCAGCTGGCGCACGTTGCCGGGCCATTCGTAGCGACGTAGCGCCTGCATCGTCGCCTCGTCCACCGTGGGCACCGCCTGGGCGCCGCGCGCCGCGCGCGAGAGGAACGCGCGCACGAGCACGGGGATGTCCTCGGCTCGCTCGCGCAGCGGCGGGACGCGCACCACGACCACGGCCAGCCGGTAGTACAGGTCCTCGCGGAAGTGGCCTGCGTGGACCCCTTCTGCCAGATCACGGTGCGTCGCCGCGACGATGCGCACGTCGAACGTGCGCGTGCGCTCCGACCCCACAGGCCGGACCTCGCGTGCCTCGAGCGCGCGCAGCAGGCGCGGCTGGGCGTCGAGCGGGATCTCCCCGACCTCGTCCAGGCAGAGCGTTCCGCCGTGCGCCGAGAGGAACGCACCGGGACGGTCGTGATCAGCGCCCGTGAAGGCGCCGCGGACGTGGCCGAAGAGCTCCGCTTCGACGAGCCCGGGCGGCAACGCACCGAGGTCGCAGACCACGAGAGGATGCCCCGCGCGTGGGGAGCGCTGGTGCAGGTGCTGCACCACGAGCTCCTTGCCGGTGCCGGTCTCGCCGTGGACGAGCACCGACATGTCCCGCGGCGCGACCCGATCGAGGGTGGCCACGAGGTCGCGGATCGCCGGCGAATCGCCGAGGAGCAACGGCGACGCGCTCGCCTCGCTCGCGTCGAGTCGAACGCGCACGCCACCGAGCAGCAGCTCGGCCCCGGGCCCGACGCGCAGGGCTCGGAAGCGGGCGCCGCCGTAGTGGCTGCCGTTCGTGGAGCCCTGATCGAGCAGGTCCACACCGTCGGGCCCGACGGAGATCCGCAGGTGGCGCCGTGACACGGAGCCGTCGCCGAGGACGAGATCGCACTCCGGGTCCTTGCCGCACATATACGTGCCCCAGGCAAGCTCGACGGTGCGGCCTCGCGCCTCGCCCGACAGCACGGTGAGGCGAAGCCGCTCGGGCATCACGAAGCGCAAGGCGCTCGGTAGACGCTCGGTCGAGGGCAGAGGTCGCTGCACCGTCTCCGATCATACCCCGCATGGGCCATACCTGGCCGCGCGTGCTTCGGTGGCTCTCGGAGCGGGCGTCACGCCGCCTGATGTGGCCGCGCCTGCTCGATGCGGTCGAGGCGGAACTGGCGATCTTCCCCGCTGTCGAGGTCGATGCAGTTGAGCAGCGTCACGGAGCGGTCAAACACCATGTTGCGGATGCGGATCTGGCGCGCTTGCGCGATGTACGTGCCCGGTTTTCGATACTTGATGCGCAGCGGCGCGTCCTCGAACCACGCGCGCTCGACGGCCGTCCGGACGGCGACCGGCACCGGCAGCGCGGGTACCCCGATGAGGTGCAGGCGGTCCACCACGCCGAGCAGCTCGCGCTGCGCCGAGGCATCGAGGGCGCCCCGTACCTTGTCGAGCGCCGACTCCAACGTCGCTCCGAACGGCAGCAGATGGAGGTCCGCCGCCATGCGGCCGAGCGCGACGAGGAGCGCGGCCTCGCGCGCCGTCAGGTTGACAGGCGGTAGCTGATAGCTCTTGTCGAGCGCGTAGCCACCGCCGCGCCCGCGGTCGGCCCGCAGCGGCAAGCCCGCGTCCTTGAGCGCGTCAAGGTCGCGGTAGATGGTCCGGACGGTCACGCCGAAGCGCTCGGCGAGCTGCTCGGCCGTGACGCCAGTGCGCCGGCCCCGGAGGGCGTCGGCCAGCGCGAAGAGGCGAGACTTGCGTCGCACAAACCTGACACAAGGCTGTCAAACCATGCGTGTAGGGTCAAGCCTCGAAAGGAGACATCACCATGAAGAACGCGATCAATTGGTTCGAGATCCCCTCCCAGAACCTCGACCGGGCCGTCCCCTTCTACGAGCGCGGCCTCGGGGTCACGCTCAGGCGCGAGACCTTCGGCGGCGTGCCGCACGCGGTGTTCCAGGTCGAGGGCGGCGACGGCGCGGCGGTCTCGGGGGCGCTCGTGGCGAGCCCGGACCTGCGGCCGGGCGCGGCGGGCGCGCTCATCTATCTCAACGCGCCGGACGGCGTCGAGGCCTGCCTGCGGCGCGTCGAGGCCGGCGGTGGCACGATCGTCGCGCCGACCACGGCGATCGGCCCGCACGGCTGGATCGGGATCTTCAAGGACCTCGACGGCAACCTGATCGGCCTGCACGCGGTGACCGAGCACGGCGCGCGCTGATTCGCCGCGCTCGCGCCCCGAGGCTGACGCCGACGCATCGATCCGGATCGAGCGTCGGCGTCGGCTCCCCTTCCAGGTTCACCCCGCGGGAGGCGCCGGCGATGTTCGTCGACTCAAGCCTTCGGCTTGAACTGCCGCGTCGCACGGGCGAAGATCGAGGGTCGATGGGCGTCGAGGACGGCAAGCGGGGGGATGGGCCGCCCGAGAGCGAGCCGAAGCGCCGCGAGACGCGGCTGCCCACCTCGCTCACGGTGCTCGTGCGATCGACCGCACGGCGCTGCTATGGAACGCTCTACGATCTCTCGCCGTCGGGCGCGTTCCTCGCGCTCGACGCGCCTCCTGGTGCGGGTGCGCGCCTGCAGGTCGTCTTGCGGCTGGCCGATCGCACCGACCTCGTGCTCGACGCGGAGGTGCGCTACTCGACGAGCGACCTCAGCGCCAAGCTCTCCGATGGAGTCGGCATCCAGTTCACCGATCTGTCCGACGCGCAGCGGGAAGCCATCCACGCCATCGTCGATCGCCTCCGCGCCGGCAAGCGCCCGCGCGGCGAGACGCCGGCCGACGAAGACGAGTAGCCGGTCGGTCACTGGGCCCTTGGCGCCGGGTGCTGCGCGGGCTGACTGGCGTGGCCAGACTCCTTGATCGCGACGTCCTGCACCGGCGGCGACGCTGCCACGGAGACCTCGCGACACACCGCGACCTCGTTGGAGCCGTGGGCGTGACCGACCATCACGCACGCGGTGTAGACGCCGGGAGACACGGAGGGGATCTCTCCGGTCGGGGAGCTGATCCGGTAGAGCGTGCGCAGGGGCCGCTGCCCGGGCGTCGGAGCGAGGCCGTGGCTCACCCTGCCGAGCGAGTACGTGTAGACCTCCGTCGCGGAAGCGGGCCCTGGCGGGGCGTGCAGCCGCACGAGCACCCCGAAAGCGGTCTGCGGCGCCAGCGCGCGGATCATCCCCACCTGCGCGACCGGCGAGAGCGCGCCGAGACCGGCCGCGGCCAGGAGCGGAAGCACGATCGTCCGCGCCCCGAGGCGCCTCGGCAGCGCCCCCGCGTGGACCCGTAGCGCGATCGCACAGCCGGCGCCGACCAGCGCCGCCACCACGAGCATCGCCTCGACGAACGTCTCGGCGAAGAGGGCCTGGCCCAGCGTGGTCGGAAGCAGAGGGCTGGCCAGCGGTGCCCCGAGCGCGCGCCCGAAGAGCGCGACCAGCGTGAGCCCTGCGCCGGCGCCCGCCGCTGCGCTCGCCGCGCGGGGCGCGGAGAGCCCCGCCATGCTCGCCAGGCTCCCGAGGACGTACAGGCACAGGGCCACGAGCGTGCCGCCCGGGGCGACGAGACCCGAGGCGTCGCCGTCGAGCCCGAAGCCCACCGCCCCCGCCACGGCCACCCACGAAAGGGCCAGCACCGTGAGGTCGGCGGCGATGCGGGCGCGCAGCACCTCGCGCCGCGCGAGCGGGCGCGCCCACAGGAAGCTCGCCGGGAGCTCCTCGCCGTCGAACAGCGAGCCGCCGAGCGACAGGCCCAGCAGCGGCAAGAGGAAGGAGAACGCGAGGCTCGACACGGCGCGCAGGCCGTCCACCTGCTCGCCACGTGACCACGTCAGGGTACACGTCGCCCGGAGCAAGCCCGCCACCACGAACGAGAGCGCCAGGAGCGGCAGGCGCATGCGGAGCGAGCGAACGTAGAGCGCCTTCATGGCGTCCCTCCCTGGAAAGCGGGGGCGGGCACGACGGTCAGGCCCACCGGCACCACCGCGGTGGGTGAGCTCATCTGCACGAGCGCGCACGTGACCGGCAGCGCGCGCGCCCACGCGGGCCGCTTGAAGATCTTCTCCATGAGCGCCGAGCCGGCGCCGGTCTCATTCGGTCCGGGCGCGAGCTCGGATGGATACGTCAAGCCGCATACATGGTACGGCCCGGGGACCAGCCGGCCGAAGCGCGCCGTCCCCGCGCGAAGGTCGAACGCCTCGACGCCCTCACGCGACGCCGGGACGATCGACGGATCGTTCGCGAGCAGCTCGCCGACGGTCGTCTGCGCAGGCAGGACGCGGTCGGACAGCCACACCTCGCCGGACACGTGGGCGCCGCCAGGTGCGCGCAGCGAGACCTCGATCGTGCCCTGGCCGACGCGGTGCCACGCCGGCGCGTGGCTCGTGGTCCAGGCGATTAGGCCCCAAAGGCCCCCCACCGCCCCCAGCAGGCCCGCGCCGACCGTGACGGCGGCCCAGCGGCCGGCCAGCGGCCGCGGCACGGCGCGGCGTGCGCGCACGATCGCGACCAGCGCGCTGGCCGCGAAGGCGCCAAGGCCGATCGCGAGCTGCGCGACCATGAACGCCCATGCGTGGCGGCCGAACAAGATGGCTCGCAAGGCGTCGTAGACCCCTTGGCTGGCGGCCGGGTTCCGCCACACTTGCAGGAGCGGATCGCGCAAGAGGTTGAGGCGCGCCGCCGCGTGGCCGTGCAGCAGCTCCGCCGAGAGCGCGCCGGCGCCGGCGCCGAGCGCGCCCCAGAGCAGCCCGAAACAGGCGGCGTACTGCGGGCGCAGGCCGAGGATCCGGCCGAGCGCGGCGCCGCTCCACAGGGACGCGAGGATTCCGCCCCACATCGCGAGCGCCCAGGCTGCGTGCGCGTCGGGCTCGCCGAGCGCGTGCGAGGAGCCGGTGCCGCAGGCCAGGCCGGGGCCCAAGAGCGCCACCGCGAGGACCACCGCGTCTCCGCCGAGCACGTAGCCGAGCCAGGTGCCCCGGGCGATCGGTCGCGCCAGGAGGAACGCAAAGCCCCCGGGCTGGCCTGACGGCGCGGCGGCGCCGAGGATCACCGCGCACGCGCCGAAGAGGCAAGCGAGCACGCCCGCGACGCTCTGGCGCGCCAGCTCGCCGGCCCACGCAGGATCGCCGTCGCTGCCCGTGGTGAGCGCGATGGCGAGCCGGCCACCGAGGACCGCGAACCCGAGCAGCCCCGCGCCGAGGGCCAGGCGCGGCAAGAGCAGCCGGCGAAACAGGGGCGAGGCCATCATGCCACCGCCGTCTCGCCGGTGAGCGAGAGG
This sequence comes from Myxococcales bacterium, assembly GCA_023248855.1. Taxonomy (GTDB): domain Bacteria; phylum Myxococcota_A; class Polyangia; order JAHFDS01; family JAHFDS01; genus JAHFDS01. The sequence goes on along the minus strand of JAHFDS010000271.1, from coordinate 1,523 downwards.
TAGATGGTCTCGAGGTCCGCCGGCTCGGCGCGCCCGCCCGAGGCGAGCCACGGCCGTGCGGCGTCCTCGTTCCACGCGAGGGCGATGGCGCGATGGCCGAGCGGCGACGGCAGCGGCTGCGCCGCCAGCGCGGCCGGGGGGTCGAGCACGTCGCCGTCCCAGCTCAGGATGCGGTGCCGCTCGAGCAGCGAGCTCACCGCCTCGTCGCAGCTGGCGCGGCCGCCGTCGAGCAGCACCAGGCGATCGGCGGCGCGCTCGGCCTCGGCGATCTCGTGGCTCGACATCAGGACCGCGCAGCCGTCCTCGGCCACGCGGCCGAGCACCTCGCCCGCGATCATGCGCCGGGTCGCCACGTCGAGGCCGAGCGTGGCCTCGTCGAGCAGCAGCACCTCGGGGCGCGTGGCCAGCGCGCACACGAGCGCCAGCTTGCCGCGCTGACCGCGCGAGAGGGTCTTGACCCTGGCGCCGAGGTCGAGCCCGAAGGCCGACACCAGACGCTCGACCTCCGCGCCGTCCCAGCGCGGGAACGTCGCCCGCTGGAAGTCGAGCACCTCGGCGCCGGTCCACGCCGGCGGCAAGGGCGCGCCCTCGGCGACGAAGCCCACCTGCCCGAGCACCGCGCGATCGGAGAACGGATCGCGCCCCTGCACGGTCACGCCGCCGCCGGCCGGCGCGTAAAGGCCCGCCGCGAGCCACAGCGCGGTGGTCTTGCCGGCGCCGTTCGGGGCCGCGAGCAGCGCCACCTCACCGGCGTGGAGCGCGAGCGAGAAGCTCTCGAGGACGGCCTTCTTGCCGTGCCGGAAGCTCACCTGATCGAAGTGCAGCGGTGCGGTCTTCATGGCCTTCCTCCTCATCCTTCCAGTGCGAATCGACGGCCGCGAGCGCCTGCTTGCGGTTGGCCCCTAGCTCGCGCGCGGCGCGCACATAGGCGACGGCGCGCGCGGCGAGCAGCGTGTCCGCAGGGGCGGCGGCGACGGCCCCGGCGGCCACGAACGTGCCCTCCCCGTGGCGGCTCTCCACCAGGCGGCGGAACTCGAGCTCGCGATACGCACGCACGATCGTGTTGGGGTTGACGCGCAGCTCGGTCGCCAGCGCCCGCACGCTCGGCAGCGCGTCTCCGGGCCGGAGCGCTCCCGATGCGATGCGACGCTCCACCTGCTCCTGGATCTGCAGGTAGACCGGCGCGCCGCGGTCTCGACTCAGGGTGAACACATCTACTGTTCTAGTTATCTAGTACAGTGCTGTCAAGGGGTCACGGACAAAGAAGTCGAGGGGCGCACGCAAGTCTCTATGATCCGGGGGCGGAGGTGACGATGCGCGCGCTCGCGTGGACGGTCGGAAAGCGGCTCCTGCCCCTCGGCCTTTTGGGCACGCTGGCGATGTGTGGCTCGGATCCCGCGCCGGGACGCAGCGGCGGCGCGGGCAGTGGCGGCGGCGCAGGCTCCGCGGTCGATGGCGGCGGGCCGCCCCGGGACGGCCCGCAAGGCCAGCGCGACGGCGCCGGATCGCCCGACGCCCCGCAT
>JAHFDS010000270.1 GCA_023248855.1 Myxococcales bacterium | reverse complement strand
GGCGCCAGGCGACACGCAGGCGCGGAGCATCGCGTCGCACACGCGATCCGCCTTGCAGTCCGCATCCTTGGTGCAGCCCTCGCCGTCGGCCATGGTCCCGGGGTTGGCGCAGGCGACAAGCGCGAGGGAGAAAAAGGGCAAGAGCCAGTCGAGCCGCATGTCCTCGAGGGGTGCAGCGCACGTGCCACGCAAGGGGCACAATAACCCCGAGAAAGACCGCCCACCCCGGGGGCAGCGCCCTCGGATCGGGAACGGTCGACCCTACCGCCCGGTCAGAGGGTGAGTGAGGTCTTTCGTCCCCTCCTCGACCAGCGTGAAGAGGCCCACGTCGGGCCTGGCGCGCACTCGTACCGGTACGTCGACCGCGCCCACGCCGCGCGAGACCCACAGCCAGCGCCCCCCGAGGGCGAAGAGGCCTGCCGGGTGCCGGCTCGAGACCGGGCCCGGTACCCACAGCGGCCACCCGAAGGGCGCGATCTGCCCGCCGTGCGTGTGGCCGCACACGAGCAGGCGCGCATCGGCCTGCCCGAGCGCCAGCAGGCCTTCGGGGGCGTGGCAGGCGGCGATGCGCACCTCGGCGGTGCGGGACGCCGAAAGGCCCGGCCGCGCGTCGGGCTCCGCGGACCAGGGATCGTCGAGGCCGAGGATGGCGACGTGCCCGTGGGGCGGCGGCAGCAACACCGCGTCGTTGACCAGCACGCGCGCGCCGGCGCGTTCGAGCGCTGCCTCGATGCGCTCGTGGTGCGTCCAGAGATCGTGGTTGCCGAGGACCGCGAGCTTCGTGCGTACAGGCAGCGCGCCGACCAGCGCCTCGAGCTCCGCCATCCAGCGCGGCGTGGCGTCGAGGTAGACGTAGTCGCCGCCGAGGATGACCACGTCGGGGGCCGCCGCGGAGAGCGCCGCGAAGGCCGCGCGCACGAGCTCGATGGGCGTGGTGGGCCCGAGGTGGAGGTCCGACACGAAACCGAGCCGGAGGGTCGGCCCGCGCGGCAGCATCGGCAACGTATGCGCCTCTACGGATATTTTGGTCGCGCCCGGCACGCGCGCCCACAGCCGAGCCGGCCAGTCGCCCGTGTACGCGACGCGCGCGACGCGCTCGATCGCCTGGCGGATCGGCCCGTAGTGGACGCCGCGCCCCACCGGGCTTCTGCGCGCGCGTGACATCAGCTGCGAAAGGCGCCGATCGCGACGAGGACGCAGCCGAGGCAGGTGAGCAGGAAGCCCGCGGCGCCGAGCCAGAACCAGGGCATCACGCGGCGGCGATCACGCGCCTCGAGGCGCGGGTGCAGCTTGAGCGGCGCAACCCACCACCGTGCGGGGAGCGCGCCGCGCGGCCGCAGCACGCGGTAGAGCGCGACGTGGTAGACAAGGCCAGTCGGCACGCCGACCAACATGCCGAGGGCAACCAGCGCTGCGCCGCCGAGCAGCACCGTGTCCCCCGGCACGAGGCGCACGAACGACACCGTCGCGAGCGCGCCGACGAGCAGGACGAACAGGCCGATCTCCACGGGGCTGGCGTTCCGCCCCGTTCAGGCTGCCTCGGCCTCGGAGTCGTCCTTGGCCGGCAAGGGCTTGGTCACGAGGGGATCGGCGAGGTAGGTGTCGGTCAGGCGGCGCTGCCTGGGCCAGATCGGCAAGACGCGCACGGGCAGCGTGACGAGGCGGAACAGGCCCTCGAGCGCCTTGCCGCCGTAGGCCTCGACGACCAGCGCCGCGCGGGCGCCCGCGCCGAGCTCGGCGAGTGGCCGGTCGAGCAGGCCAATCCGGCGCAAGCGCAGCTCGGCGCAGCGGTTGGTGTGCGCCAGGAACGCCGGCAGGTGTCGCAGCACCTCGTGGTCGGCGGGCAGCCGCGTTTGCATGAAGCGCGCGAGCCGCGTGACCGCCCACATCGACACCAGCGACAGGCCCAGCAGACGCCTGCGCAGCCACGGCTTGCCCGCGATCGCCTTTCGCGTCTGCGTCTCGCCGAACGCGACATGGCGCTCCTCCTGCTTGACCGCGCGCCGAAGGATGTCCACCGACGGCCCGTGGTCCAGCGTGTCGATGAGCGCGTAGAACGCCAAAAGGACGAAGCCCTCGCCGGCCGCCATCTCGAGCGCGACGTGCTCGGCCCACGATCCGCCCATCATGCCCGTGGACAAGAAGCGCACGAGGCCATGCGCGGGCCGCTGCGCGAGCCCCATCATCGCCATGATGCGCAGGAAGTTGTCGACGTGCTGCAGCTCCTCGACGCTCTGCCGCGCCAGGAACCGGGCCGCCTCGAGATCCGGCGCGCCGTACAGCCAGTGCCCGACCTGGATGCCGGTGATCTCTCCGTACAGGAACTGGTTCATCGCCCACTCCAGGAACGCGCGGTCGCGCTCGGGGCGCAGGCGGGCCCCGCCGAAGTCGAACGTCATTTCTTCGCGGGAAAGGAGCATGTGAACCCTCCACCCACAGCGTAGCCGATCCCGGGCCAGGCGGTAGCGTGGCGCGGATCCCTCTTTTCGCGGGGCTCGACGGACGCCAGCGTTCGCTATACTTGGATTGCGCACACGCGCAGGTGAGTCGATGAGCCGTCCGCCGCGTTCCCTGGACCTCGCGCCTCCTCCGCCCCGGCTGAGCGGGCGTGTCCGGCCCCTGATGTGGGCCCACTACGCGCTCACGCGCGACCGTCGCACGCGCCGGATGTGGAAGCGCCGCATCGACGCGATCGAGCAGGCGGAAGCCGTCGAGGACGCGCCGACCGACCGCGAGAAGCACCTGCTCGCGCACGGCGCGGTGTGGCGCCACGTGCGACGCACCGGCAAGCGCGGTGTGCGCTTTGGCCTCGCACTGTCCGCGCTATGGATGGCGTGGCTCCTGCCGACGTACATGTTCGGGCACGGCTTCGGCCCCTGGTCGCTCGTGTTCCTCTTGCCGATCCCGGTCGCGATGCGCCTCGGCCGCCGCATGTGGGAGTCGGCCGCGCTCGAGGGCATGCGCCACTTCGGCGAGACCCCGACGCCGTCCGAGCGCGCCGCGACCCTCGTGCGCTCGGCGATGGGCAGCTTCGGCGCCGGCTTCTCGTTCGCGTTCCACCTGGTCTTCCTGCAGGGCCTTCTGACCTGGTTCATGACGCCCGCGCCGACCCTCGGCATCGAGGTCGGCCTCGACCTCATGGCGGGCCTGACCGCCGGCATGCTGTGCGGAGGCGCGTCGATGATGCTCGCCCCCTCGGTGGCGCCGCAGGTCAAGTCGTCGCAGCTGCCCTACCTGCGCCTCGAGGCGCAGTCCGAGCGCCTGCTGCCAGAGGGCTAGCCGCTACCGCCAGAGGTCTCTCAGGCGCTCTCGCACGTCTTGTGCGCGCGTGCTTCCACGCGCCGGGCTGTCGTCGTCCAGCTCGATCCCTGCCGGCGTCACCTGCGCGAACGCGGAAAGCGCCTCGCCGTCGAGGAAGCGTGTGCGCTGCGCGTAGCCGTGCGCGTCGCCGCCGAAGCCGCGCGCCCCGGGCGGCCTCGTGTAGTAGCGCAGGGGGAACGTCACCGCGAGGTGGTCGCGCGCCCGGGTGAGGGCCACGTAGAACAGGCGCAGCTCCTCGTCGATCTCCTCGGGGCGTCCGGTCGAAAGGTCGCTCGGGATGTTGCCGTCGGCGGCGTGGATCACGTAGACCGCGTCCCACTCGAGGCCCTTGGCCGAGTGGATCGTCGACAGCACCAGGTGATCGTCGTCGAGGCGGGGTGGCCCCGCGAGGTCCTGGGTGGAATTCGGCGGGTCGAGCGCGATCTCGGCCAGAAAGGTCTTGCGGTCGGGGTAGCGCGCGGCCAGCACCTCGAGCGTCTCGAGGTCGCGCAGACGCGCGGCCGCGTCGTCGTGCTTGTCCTCGCAGATGGGCGCGTAGAACTCGCGCACCGCGTGGATCTGGGCGCCCAGAGAGCCCCCCTGCTCGGAGGTCCGCCCGAGCTGCCCCTGCAGCGCGAGAAAATCCCGCCAGCGCTCGCCCATCACGAGCTCGGGCGTCCAGGCGGCGAGCCCGCCCGCCTCGAGCCGCTCGAGCGCGGCCCGGCAGCGCTTGCCTCCCACGCCCGGCAGAAGGAGGAGCGTCCGCGTCGCCGCGACCACGTCCTTCGGGTTCTCCGCAAGGCGCAGGAACGCGAGCAGGTCCTTGACATGCGCCGCCTCGACGAACTTGAGCCCGCCGTACTTGTGGAACGGGATGCCGCGCCGGCCGAGCTCGAGCTCGAGCGCGGTCGAGTGGTGCGACGCGCGGAACAGCACCGCCTGGGCCGAGAGCGCGGTGCCCGCGTCGTGACGCTCGAGGATGCGCGCGATCACCCAGTCCGTCTGCGCGTCCTCGTCCGCGCACGTGACGACGAGCGGCTGCTCACCGGCGCCGCGCGCCGACCACAGGGTCTTTTCGTGGCGCTCGCGCGCCCTGGCGATCACGCGATTCGTCGCCTCGACGAGGGCCTGGCCCGAGCGGTAGCTCTGCTCGAGCGCGAGCACGCGGGTGCCCGGGAACGTGGCCGGAAAGTCGAGGATGTTGCGCACCGTGGCGGCCCGGAACGAGTAGATGGACTGCGCGTCGTCGCCGACCGCGGTCAGGCCCGCGCCCTCGGGCCGCAGCCGCTCGAGGATCTCCGCCTGCAGGGCGTTCGTGTCCTGATACTCGTCGACCAGCACGCAGTCGAAGCGGCCCGCGATGTCCTTGCCCACCACCGGATCGTCGAGCAGCGCCCGCCAGAACAGCAGGAGGTCGTCGTAGTCGAGCACGCCCTGCGCCTGCTTGCGATCGACGTACGCCGAGAACACCTCGCGCAGGGCCTCGAGGTGCGGCCGGCACCACGGGTAATGCGCCTCGACCAATGCGTCTAGCCGCATGCGTGCGTTGACACTGCGGCTGTAGACGTCCATGAGCGTCCCCTTCTTGGGGAAGCGCGTCTTGCCGTCCTCGCCCAGGCGAAGGCCCCGGCGCACCACGTCGAGCAGGTCCTCCGCGTCGGCGCGGTCATGGATGGAGAAGTCGCTGGGCAGCCCGAGCGCCTCCGCGTGCCGGCGCAGAAGCCGCGCCGCGATCGCGTGGAAGGTCCCCCCCCAGACGCGAGCGGCCGCGCTCGCGCCGATCCCGGCGCGACGCAGGATGCCATCCGTGCGCCGGAGCAGCTCGCCGGCCGCGCGCCGGGTGAACGTCAGCAGCAGGACGCGACCCGGCGCGGTGCCGGTCGCGATGAGGTACGCGACGCGGTGCGCGAGCGTCGTCGTCTTGCCCGTGCCTGCGCCCGCGACGATGAGGAGCGGCGAGTCGCCGTGCGTGGCCGCGCGCCGCTGCTCGGGGTTGAGCACGCCGAGCGCCTGCTCGACCGCGGCCGGGGAAACCTCCATCCTCGAGAGCCTAGCAGGCGGCGGTGACAGCGCCCGATGACACATCTGCATAGGCAGATGTATTACGATGGCTACTCGCCCGGCGTTTGCGTCCGCAGGAACGCCGCGACGCCGCCCGCGACGAACGACGCCCACAGACCCGCGAACGCGCCGGGTCCGCCGCCCACGTACGCGAGCCCCCGCTCGTCCACGCGCAGGGCGTACGCGAGCATCGGCTCCTTCTCGAGGGCCGCAAAGGCCCCCGCACCGAGCAGCATGCTCGCGCCGGGCGCCATCCGCGCGAGGGCCACCAGGGGGCTCGTGTCCATGAGCTGGCCGAAGACGACGTCCCCGTCGAGCGCGTCGGAAAGCGGCGCGCCGCGGAGCGTCTCGGCGGTGGGGCGCTCGAGCGCGACCTCGAGGGCACTCTGGCTCGGCGCGAAAAGGAGCAGGTCCTGCTCGCGGGCGATCACGATGGTCAGCCCCTCGATGACGAGCTTGTAGCCCTTGCGGCCGCGCACCGTGAGGGGCTCTGCGGCCGGCTCGCCGTGCTTGGCCAGGTGCTCGAGGATCCGTGGAACCAGGCCATCGAGCCGGGCGCGATCGCGCGCGGACAGGGCCACGATCCAGCCCAGCGCGCCCGGGCCCGCCATGCCCGCCTGCATCACCGTCGTCAGGTCGACCGCGAGCATGGCCTGGCCGGCGAACGCGCTCTGGAGCTCGTCCCACGAGACGCCGAGGTGCTCGCCGAGCTGGCTCCTCGCCTCGAGGACGCGCGCCGGGTCCACGCCCACACCAGGCGGGACCAGCTGCGCGAGCCCCTCCCACAGCGTGGGCAGGTGCAGCGAGAAGCGGTAGGCGGCCCAGCCCTTCGTGGGCAGGAGCTGCGAGAACGTGGTGCGGTTCTTGTCGCGCGGGAAGAGCTGTGCCAGGAGCTTGGCGCCCTCGGGGGTGGTGGTCAGGCGAAAGCCGGTCCGGGTCGGCGTCACGAACGAGGCGAGGGCCGGGAAGCGCGCACGGTAGTAGTCGAGCGCCTGGCGGACCTGCGGGGGCGCCTCGGGCAGGCGATCGAGCAGCGGCGCGGCGGCGGCCAGCTGGACGTAGCAGGCACCGAGGATCGGCTGCGCACCGGCTGGCGCATCGGCGAGCGCGCCATGAAAATCCGCGGCGCCCGCCAGCGGCGGGCCGGCGCCCGCGCAGAACGCCTCGAACCCGGGGCGGAGCTCGGCCTGGGCCGCCTCGTCGAGGTCCGGGGCGATGAGCGCCAGGTACGCGCCGCGCGTGCACAGGAGCCCCAGCCGCTCGCGCACCTTGACGCTCGCGACCGCGCCCGGGCCGAGCTCGATCCGGCTGCCCGCCCGCGCCTCGGCCCACACGCGCAGGCGCTCGCGATCCGCGACCCGCAGCAAGAGCGCCGGCACGACGGTGCGCTCCTGGCCCTTGCGGGTCACGAGCCGCGCGTCCACCACCACGCCGCCCTCGAGCTCGGGGCCAAGGCCGATGGAGCGCCAGCCCTCGGCTGACCCGGGATCGAAGCCGAGCAACGTCTTGCGCCCTTGAGGATCGCGCAGCTTGGCCGCTTCGGGCGCGACCGACAGGAGCTCGTTCGCCGCGGCGAGCCCCTCGGCAAAGCGCCGCGGCGCGTCGTCGAGCTGGAACGCGAGGACGACGATCGTGTGGGTCGCGTCGAGCGCGCTCGCGAGGCGCGGGCCCGCGCCGCCTTGACCGCCCGCGCTACCCCGATAGTGGCTGGCAGCAAGCACCCCCGCGGCCAGGACGCCGAGGATCACGAGCGGGACGAGAGCGCGCTTCACACGCGGGAGGATAGTATAGCGCGCTTGTGCCGGCCCGTGGACGGTGCCAACGTCTAGCGGCATGAGCCAGCCGGTGGTGCACTTCTGGTACGACTTCTCGAGCCCGTTCGCGTACCTCGGCTCGACGCAGATCGAGCAGGTCGCCGAGCGTACCGGCGCCCAGGTGGTGTGGCGGCCCATGCTCCTCGGCGCGCTGTTCAAGCAGGTCGGATCGCCCGAGGTGCCGCTCGCCTCGATGCCGCCGGCCAAGCAGCGCTACATCTCGCAGGATCTCAAGGCGTGGGCGGCGCACCACGGCGTGCCGCTCAAGTGGCCCTCGCGCTTCCCGATGCGCACCGTGACCGCGCTGCGGCTGGCGCTGCTCGCCGGCGACCGCATCGGCCCGCTGACGCATGTCCTGTTCCGCACCTACTGGGTCGAGGACGGGGACCTGTCCGACGAGGCCACTCTCGAACGCAAGTGCGCGCAGGTGGGGCTCGACGGCAAGCACCTGCTCGCGCGCAGCAAGGAAGCTGACCTCAAGGAGCGGCTGGCGACCGAGACGTCCGAGGCCGCGAAGGCGGGGGTGTTTGGCGCGCCGACCTGTGTCGTCAAGCGCGAGGCCGGCGACTACCTGTTCTGGGGACAGGACCGCCTGGTGCTGGTCGAGCGCGCGCTCGGCGGCTGGCGCCCCTGGTGATCCTTGGATCTCGGGCTCGCAGGCAAGGTCGCGATCGTCTCGGGCGGTAGCCGCGGCATCGGCCGCGCCATCGCGCTGGCGCTGGCCCGCGAGGGCGCGCGGGTGTGCACCTGCGCGCGCGGCGGAGAGGCGAGCGCGGAGCTCGAGGCGGCGCTCCTTTCCGCGGGACCCGGCCCGCATACATTCGTGAATGCGGATGTGTTCGCCCCCGCAGGCGTCGAGGCGGTGGCGCAGGCCGCGGAGCGCCTCGGGGGCATCGACGTGCTCGTGAACAACGTCGGCGGCTCGGGGGCGCGGCACTTCGACCAGGCGGACGAGGCGGATTTCGTGCAGACGCTCGACCGGAACTTCTGGCCCACGCTCCGCCTGTCCCGGCGCGCGGTGCCGGTGATGCGCGCGCGTGGCGGCGGTGCGATCGTGCACGTGGCGTCGATCTGGGGCCGCGAGGGCGGCGGCGCGCCCGCGTACAACGTGGCCAAGGCCGCGGAGATCTCGCTCGGCAAGGCGATGGCGCGGGACCTGGCGAAGGACGGCATCCGGGTCAACTGCGTGGCGCCGGGGTCGATCTACTTCGAGGGCGGCGGCTGGGCCCGGCGAGCGGCCGCCGACCCCGAGGGCATCGCGGACTTCGTGCGCCGGGACTTCCCGTTCGGCCGCATGGGGCATCCCGACGAGGTCGCCGAAGTGGTGGCGTTTCTGTGCTCGCCGAGGGCGTCGTGGGTGACGGGGACGTGCGTGCCGGTGGACGGCGGACAGGGCCGCGCGTTCTAGTTATTGTGAGTCGGCGCCTCGGAAGGCGCCGACCAGGAAGGGCACGCTGCCCTTCCCCCGCCGCGGCAAAGCCGCGTCGGGCCCCCCAACCTGCGTCTTCGCGCTCGCTACGCCCTTGCCGCTCGCTCCGCTCGCCTCAGCGCGTGACTCCGCGCCTCTACGCCGTCTTCGCCGGGGGCGAAAGCAGCGCCGCGTACTGCGGGTTTCGCATCAAGAAGCGCTGCACCACCGGCCCGAAGATCGGCATCGCGATCTGGCTCGGCGTCACCTCGGGGCAGACCTCGCGGCAGACGTCGATCACGATGCCGAGCGCGCGCAGGAACATCAGCTGGTCCTGCGGCGTCTTGAACGACTTGAGCTGCTTGAGCAGCTCCGCGAGGCGGCCACCGAGCTGCTTCATGTCGCCGTCGCGCTTGACGTCGTGGTCGAACATGGCGCTCCGGAAGTTCGGATCGACGAAGACCTCCGCCGCGAACGCCTCGAGCATCCCGCGCTCCGCCTCGGCCACCACGCCCCGATCGATGATGCCATCGGCGTAGAGGCGCGGGTTCTGCAGGAAGCTCCCGAGCACCTCCTTGAGCAGGCCCGCGCGCACGGCCTCGGGCAGGCGCTTGACCATGCCGAAGTCGAGCAGCGCCAGCTGCCCGGTGCGCAGGCAGAAGACGTTGGCCGGGTGCGGATCACAGTGGAAGTGCCCACCCTCGAGCGCCTGCTTGATGAAGGCCTCCATGAACGACGTCGCGAGCCTTCGCCGGTCCACGCCCCACTCGTCGATCTGCCGGCGATCGTCGAGGTTCGTGCCGTCGAGGTACTCGAGGGTGAGCAGCCGCCGCGTGGAATAGCGCCAGTGGACCTTCGGGACCTTGACGCCGATCGGCTCGAGCTCGCGCCCGATCTCCTCCGTCGCGTGCGCCTCGTGCAGCAGATCGAGCTCCTTTCTCAGCGGCTCCTCGTTCTCGCGATAGAGCTGCATGAGATCGATCTTCTTCGAGAAGCGCGCCACCATCCGCAGCATCGTGCGCAGGAGCCACAGGTCGACCTCGACGCTCTGCTCGAGCCCGGGGTGCAGGATCTTGACGACCACCTGCTCGCCGCTGCGCAGCCTGGCCAGGTGGACCTGGCCCATCGACGCGCACGCGAGCGGCACCTTGTCGAACTCGTCGAACACCTCGAGCGGGCTCGCGCCGAGCTCCTGCTCGACCAGGGCCGCCACCAGGGGGAACTCGGTGGGCGTCACCTGGTCGCGCATCGAGCGCAGCTCGTCGACCACGACCGCAGGCAGGATGTGCGCTTGCAGGCTCGCGACCTGACCCAGCTTGACGTTGGCGCCCTTGAGTCGGCACGCGGTTTCGCGGAAGCGCCGCGCGTTCTTGCGATGGACGCGCGTGAGCGCCTCGGGGGAGTGGCCGAGCCCGACTCGCTTTCGCAGCCACACCCACAGGTACGACCAGAGGATGAGGTTCTCCATCCACACGAGCGAAAGGAGGTGCTTGACGGCGGCGAAGCGCGCCTTGCGCCGCAGCGCGCGCGCGATGCGGCGATCGGACAGGACCAGGCGATGCGAGAGCGTCCGGGCGAGCGCCCACAGCACCTTCCGGCCGATCGCGGGCTCGGCCTCGAGGACGCCGAGGAAGCGCTCGCGCGGGAAGAACACGCAGCTGACCTGGCCCTGCGCGCGCACCGAGGCCGAGGTCGGCGTGTCGGTGAGCAGGCTCATCTCGCCGAAGTGGTCGCCGGGATGGAGCGTCGCGAGCACGTCTTCGTGGCCGCGATCGATCGTCTTGCCGACCCGCGCCGTGCCCGAGAGCAGCACCCACAGGCCGGTGCCGCGCGCGGCCTCCTCGACCAGCAGGGTCCCGTCCGTGACGTCGCGCGTCTCGCTCGCCTCGAGGATCCGCGTCACCTGCGCCGCATCGAGCTCGCGCAGGAACGACACCGCTCGCACTGCCTCGGACCGCTCCATGCCACCCCCGCCCGCGAGTGTACCGCGTACAATCCGCGCGATGACCTCGCTCGTGATCGTGCTCCTTGGAGCGCTCGGGGCCCCCGATCGCGATCGCGCCGCCGAGATCGCGCGGCTCGAAGCGCTGCGCGCCGCCGGCGTCGAGCGGTTGGTGGCGATCGCGACCGAGGCCTCCGGACGCGCTCGCTCGCTGGCCCTGCGGGCGCTCGGCCGCGCCTCGGATCCCCGGGCCATCGCCTACCTGAGAAAGCAACTCGGCCGAAGCGAGGCGGGCGTGGCGGCGCTCGCGGCCGAGGCGCTGGGCCTTGGCGACGCGACCGCGGCGGCGGGCGAGCTGGCGCGGGTGGCCGTCTCGGCAGGAGCGGTCGAGGCACGGGTAGCAGCCCTGCGCGCGCTCGGGCGGGTCGGAGGCGCGCCCGAGATGGCGGCGGTCGGTCGCGGCCTCGACGAGCGGGAGCCGCGTGTGCGCGCCGCGGCGGCCTATGCGCTGGCGCAGCTCGGGCGACGGCGGCAAAGCCTCCCGGAGCCGCTTCGCGCCCGGCTGCTGCGCGCCGCCGAAGATGGCGATCGC
>JAHFDS010000269.1 GCA_023248855.1 Myxococcales bacterium | reverse complement strand
CGGGGGAAGGGCAGCGTGCCCTTCCTGGTGGGCGCCTTCCGAGGCGCCCACTCGCAAGCTAGTGCGCGAGCGCGTCGAGCTGCTGGAACTGCTCGCGCGGCTCCAGATCGCTCGGGAGCGGCGCCGCCGCGCTGGGCGCGGGCACGTGCAGCCACGCGGGCGCGTCGGCCTTGCCCAGGACGCCCTCGAGCGAATAGACGGCGACGTGGCCCGGCGCGATGCCCTCGGCGAGCGCGGCCGCGATGTCGGATTGCAGATCCGCCGCCGACGGAAGGCCCATCGGAATGCCGATGCCCGCGCCGGTGGTCCCGAGGTCCACGGCCGCGCGCGGACCCCACTTCGCGACCGCGCTCCGTGCGTAGCTTCCGACCAGCCCCGACGTGTACGGCGTCCCCGCCGCGTTCGGGAACTGCTGGTCGTAGAGGTTGCGGTAGACCTGGAACGACACCTGCTCCCAGTCGATGCCCTCGATCGGCGTCCACAGGGCCTTGGCGATGGTCTCGTCGCCGTCGTCGTAGTCGTCGGCGTTCATGGGCAGCGTGGTCGCGGTGACGGACAGGCCCTCCGCGCGCAGACGCCTGACCTCCTCGGCCAGCACGCCACGCGCGTGCTCGAACGCCGGCTCGTCGATGTGCTCGAGGAACCACGTCGCGATCTGCAGGACCGACGCCCCGCTGGCGCGCATCGCGGACAGCTCGCTCACGCGGTACATCGGCATCTCGAGATCGAACACGAGGCCATCGAGCCGCGGGCAGGCCGTCCTCGCCATCGCGGTCAGATCGCGGGTCCAGCCGACGAGCTCGTCGGCGTTGGCTTGACCGACCCAGTAGCCGGACTCCTCTGACAGGTTCGGCCACAGGCGCAGCGACACCGCGTGCTCGGCCGCGTGGTCGCACACCTTCTGCAGGTATGCGCGATCGTGCCGGCCCTTCTGGAGGTTCACGTTCAGGCCCAGGCCCTGCTCCGCGCAGAAGGCCACGCGTGCGCCGATCTGGTCCTCGGGCAGCTCCTCGGTCCAGATCCGCATGCGATCGGGCTGCCGCAGCGGCCGCGGCGTGAGATCCGCCCCGCAGGCCCCGAGCGCGAGCAGGAGCGGCCAGGCCGCTCTCAAGAATCTTCGCCCTGACCCGGCCGCACGTGCTTGTCGAAGCCGATGTAGAGCCGCGCGGTCGACGCCTTCGCGAGCTCCGCCATCACCTCGAGCTCGCGCAGGCGCAGGAGCGCCGGATGATCGGAGTACGCCCGCGCGGCCTCCGCGCGCAGCCGCAATGCTGCCACGTCGGCGTCCGTGCGAATGCCATGCGCCTCGGCCTCCGCCTCCGCCTGCGCGCGCCGCGCCGCCGCTGCCGACTCGGCGGTCACCCGGGACACGTCCGCGGCGGCCGCCGCCTCGATGCGCTGCACCTCCGCGCGCGTGCGCGCTTCGACCAGCTGCGCCTGGCTCTGCCGCTCGGCCGCCAGCACGCGGTTCATGATCTCCTGCAGGTTGCCCGGGAAGATGAGGTCCTTGACGTCCGCGCGCAGGATCGCGACGCCGTAACCCTGCGCGGCCTCCTTGACGTCGGCCAGGATGTCCTCGGACAGGCGATTGCGGTTCGTGAGGATCTCCTCGAGCGTCATGGTCGCGAGCGACCGCCGCGCCGCGAGCTGCACGTCCGAGTAGAGCCGCTCCTCGAAGCTCTCGACGTTGTGCATAGCGGCCTTCGGGTCGGTGACCTTGAACTGCACGACGATGCTGACGCGGATGGCGACCTTGTCGGCGGTGAGGATCTCCTGACCCTTGATCGTCAGCTCTCGCTCGCGCACGTCGACCAGCGTGATCTCCACGAGCGGCCCGCGGCCTCTCCAGCCGCGATCGGGGATCTCGTAGCGCCCCGGCTCGAGCACGCGCTGGAGCACGCCATTTTCGTACCAGAGCCCGCGATGCGTCTCCTTGACGAACACTTCCTTGTTCACCGAGCTGCCTCCGTCGAGAAGAACGCAGAGAAGCAAAGTGGCCCCGAAGCCTGACCGATTTGGAGAACGAGCTTTCAGATGGTGCCGGGCGATCCGCGCTGTGATCGGCAAGGAGCCCGGCGCTGTGGCCGCTCGCCCCTGATCCTGCCGGGGCCGCGGCCAGTCTAGCCCGAAGCCACGTCGATGCGTGAAGTTCAGGGCGCGGCCGGCGCCCCCGCCGCGCCCCGCTCCTGTGCCCGCCGCAGCGCCTCGTCGCGCACCCGCGCGGCTCGCTGCACGTAGACCCACGCCATCGCGGCCATGAACAGGATCCCGAGCAGCGCGCTGGCCCAGCGGGGCATCGGAGAATCATGCGCCGGTGTGCTAGCTTCGCCCAGAGGTCAACACATGCGCATATCCACATACATGGCCGTGCTGGCGCTCGCCGCCACGCCCCTTGCGGCATCGGCCGAGGCCCCAGACGGCGCAGGAAGGCCGCTCGCCGACGTCCTAGGCGAAGCCGCGCGGCTGAAAAAACCCATCCTGCTCGACTTCTCCACCGTCTGGTGAAGCGGCTGCAAGCTCCTCGGGAAGGAGCTCCACACCCCACAGTCGCAGCAGGAGCTGTCGCCGTTCGTGTTCCAGAAGTACGACGCGGAGCGTGGCCCGGGCCTCGAGGCCGCCCGGCGCTACGCCGTGCGTGGCTATCCGACGCTGGTCGTGCTCGACGCCAGCGGCCGTGAGCTCGAGCGCCAGCTCGGCTACGACAAGGAGGAGCTCCACCCGTGGCTGCGCGACGCTGCTCGCCGCGCGGTGCTCGACGACCGTGGGCTCGAGGTCGAGCTCGGCAAGCGGCCGGGTGACGTCGCGCTCTTGTGGGCCGTCTACGGACGCGCGCGAGGACGCGGTGATCGCGCCGCCCAGCTCGCCGCCCTGACGCGCATCGAGACCGCGGCGAAGGGCGCGCACGAGGCCGAAGCCGCCCGCGCCGGGGCGATCCGGCTCGAGGAGGAGCTGCGCGCCGAGCTGGAGGCGCTGCTGCGCACGCGCGTGGCGGCGTTCGTCGAGCGTCACCCCGGGGCAGGCTCCGATCTGCTCGGCGCGCTCGCCGCGACCCGCACGGATCCGAGGACGCTCGATCGCCTGGTCCAGCGCGTGGTAGCGGCCGCCCCCAGGGGCGCCCTCAACGAGCTCACCTACGAGGCCCTGCGCGTCGGCGCCTACGACGCCGCGCTGGTGTCCGCGAGGAAACAGCTCGACGCGAGCCCGGCCGATCCCAACTCCTTCGACACGCTGGCCGAGGTGCACAACTTCCGCGGCGAGCGCGCCAAGGCCGTCGAGCTCGAGCAGAAGGGCCTCGCGCTGCCCGGCATCCCCGCGAGCCTCGCGCAGGCGATGAAGGAGAACCTGGCCCGCTTCGAGCGCGGCGAGAAGGACCCCGCCCTCCGGGCCCCCGAGCTGGCAGCCGTCCTCTCCCGCTTCGCGCCGCCGGCCTCGCGCGCGGTCGATCCGCGCCAGGTCTCGGAGCGCTGGCTGCGCGACGAGACGCCCGGCAAGCTCGGCAAGTGCGCCGCGCCCGCGAAGGCGGCCGGCTTCAAGGAGGCCGTCGTGCGCGTGACGCTCGGCGCCGCAGCGCGGCCCGAGAGGGTCGAGCTGCTCGAGCCCTCCGCGCCGGCGCCGCTCAGGAAGTGCATCGAGGAGGTCCTCGGTGCCCTCGCCGTGCCGCCCGGCACGTCACCCGTGCGCACCCTGCTCACGTTGCCCCTAGGCGGCTAGGTCCCGACGACGAACACACAGCTGGTGGTGCCGGAGCCGCCGATGTTGAGCGTCCCGAAGCGCCGCGCGCCCTCGACCTGGTAGTCGCCCGCCTGGTGCGTCACCTGCCGGTGCGCATCGAGCATCTGCCGCACGCCGGTGGCGCCGACCGGGTGTCCGGCGCCGATGAGGCCGCCGGACGGGTTGATGGGCAGCTTGCCGCCGAGGTCGATGACGCCCTCCTCGACCGCCTTCCACGACTCGCCCGGCTTGGTGAGGCCGAAGTGGTCGATCGCCATGTACTCGCTGGTGGTGAAGCAGTCGTGCGTCTCGATGCCCTGGAGCTGCCAGCAGTCCGAAAGGCCCGCTCGCCCCAGCGCGTCCGTGATCGCGCGCCTCGTATGCGGCAATACGTATGGGTTGCCCGCGGCCTCCGCCACCTTGTCGTCGAACGCGATCGGCGCCGTGCGATGACCCCAGCCCAGGATGCGCGGGATCTTCGCGAGGTCGAGCCCGCGCCGCGCCGCATGCTTCTTCGCCACCGCCTCCGACGCCAGGAACACGGTGACCGCGCCGTCGGTGACCTGCGAGCAGTCGCTGATCTTGATGCGCCCGCCGATCTTGCCGTTGTACTTGCCTTCACGGCACGCGTGATCCTGGCTCATGTACCAGGTGCGCGTCTGCGCGAGCGGGTTCTTCTTGGCGTTTTCGTAGTTGATGGCCGAGATGCGGGCCAGGTGCTCGTCCTTGAGGCCGTACCGCTTGTCGTACTCGTCGCCGAGCCGCCCGAACAGCTTCGGGAAGGGGAACTCCACGCCCTTGGCCTCGAGCTCGTACCAGGCGGCCGTGCCGAGGTAATCGCCGCCGGTCTTCGGGTCCACGGTCTTCATCTGCTCGACGCCGGTGACCATCGCCAGGCCGTAGCGACCCGCCTCGATCTCCGCCGACGCGGCGAGGAGCGCGATCGAGCCCGACGCGCACGCGGCCTCGTGACGGCCGGTCGGCAGCCCCGACAGGGCTGGGTGCACGTCCACCAGGAAGGCCCCGAGGTGCCCCTGCATCGAGTAGAGCTCGCCGGCGAAGTTGCCGACGTGGCCGACCTCGACCTCGGCCGGATCGACCTCGGTCGCGGCCAGGGCGCCCTCGACGCTCTCGCGGATCATGGCGGCGATGTGCTTGCCCTCCTTCGTCCAGTTGCGGGCGAAGTCGGTCTGGAAACCACCGAGCACGTAGACAGGGGTCGGCATCTGGTTCTCCTCGAGGCTACGCGTAGAAGAAGCGGCCCACGTCGACCGAGGGCTCGGTGAACATCTTGCGCCCGGAGCGCGCGTGCGCCAGCAAGACTGGCGGCACGGCCAGCTTTTGCGCCTCGAGCGCCTTGACGATCCGCGCCGCGCCCGCCACGTCGACGAGGACCGAGGGCGGCGCCCAGTTGAAGCCGAAGCCCATGATGCGATCGACGTCGCGCGGGGCCTTGACGACCTCGCCCACCCGCCCGAGGCCGTAGCTGACGTAGCCGAGGATGACGCGCCGCATGAGCTCGGCGTCCTGGCCCGGCATCTCGAGAAACGCCTGCATCACGGCGCCGTACTTGCCGACGCGTGCCAGCCTGCGCATGGTGGCCACGATGTCGGGCACCGGTGGCTTCACGTAGGGCCGGTACTCGCCGCTCCTTGGATCCAGCACCAGCACCTCCGGCGGCGCCTTCTTGTCGGACCCCTTCCGTCGCAGGAAGAAGCCGCCTTTTTCGGCCGTCTTGTTGCCGAGGTGCCCGGCGGCGATGAGCTTTTTCATGTACGCCGGCAGCGCGAACGCCGCGTGCGCCTCGTCCTTGGTGTGCGCGGCCAGGTTGTCGACGATGGCCTGGTGCACGTCCCAGCCAACGAAATCGACAGTGGCGAGCGGCGCCATGGCGCGCCCCGTGTGCGGGCCGATCAGCATGTCGAGGTACGCGACGCCGTGCTCCTCGGCCAGCTGCGCGACCTCGCTCAGCACCTTGAAGCCGACGCGATTGCCGCAGAACGCGGGTGTGTCGCTGGTCTCGATGGCCTGCCGTCCGAGCTTGCCCTCGAGAAACGACATGACGAAGTCGCACAGGCCGCGGTCGGTGCCGGCGTGCGGGATGACCTCGCAGCCGGTGATGACGTTGGGCGGGTTGAACAGGTGAAGGCCGAGGAAGTGCCTGGCGAAGCCGTCCGACCGGCCCTTGCACATGGCCGCGATCGAAAGGCCCGAGGACACCGTCGAGACGATGGCGTCGGCCTTCCGGTGCTTTTCGACCTGGTCGAAGAACGTGTTCTTGAGCGAGAGCTCCTCGCTCACGCACTCGAGGACCAGATCGGCCTCGGCGACCGCCTGGGGCAAGTCGGCCTCGTACCCACCGGTCCGGATGAACCGGGAGATGGAGTCCGATTTCGCCATGGACTCGGCGCGGGCCCGTCCGGCCTCGGCCTTGTCCTTGTCGCGGGCCAGGAACCAGGTCTCGATACCCGCCGCAGCGAACACCTCGCCCGAGCCCGCGCCCATGGCGCCATTCGCGCCGAGGATGACCACTCGCTCGATCTTGCGCACGAGGGGAAGGTAATCGGCCTTGACCGATCGGTCAATCGAAATGACGCGCCGCGGCACGGCCATCCGTCCTCCTCAGGGCTGGAGGATCCAGAGACCGGTCTGATCGTCGAGCAGGTAGACCTTGCCCGTGAGGTCACCGGCCGGAACGTCGATGCCGATCGCCCCCTCGTAGAACCACGTACCGTCGGCCGCGTCGGGGTCGTAGGTGTTGTAGAAGGCCTCGACCTTCGGGTGCGTGAGATCGGTGAGGTCCACGCCCCGGTAGCCGTCCTGGAACCACGCCACGTGCAGGCGACTTCCGACCACGAGGAAGTTGTGGATGGTGACGGGCCGGCGCAGCGACAGCTCGCCGAGCTGTTCGATGCGCGTCGGATCGGTCACGTCGAGCACGCGGAGGTGCGCGCCGATCGCCTCGCCACCTTCGAGCGCGATGGTGCGGTCGCCGATGTGCGTGACGATCACCGAGTGGCTCGCCGCCATCGGGTACTGGAACGAGCCCAGGTAGCGGGGGCGCTCCGGGCTCGAGATGTCCGCGACCACGAGCCCCGAGCCCCAGTGCGCGAGGTACATGCGATCGCCGTCGATCCAGAGGTCGTGCACGAAGCTCTGCCCCACGCTCGGCACCCCCGGCGGCAGCAGGAATTCGCCGAGGTACGCCGGCAGCTTCGGATCCGTCAGCCGCCAGAGCGTGACCCCGACACCATTGGTGGACACGACGAGGTCGCCCTGGATGAAGAGCGAGTGGCCGAACTGGTTCTCGCGGCTGGCCGTGGCGAGGATCGTCGGGCTGCGGGGATCGGCGATGTCCACGACTGTGATGCCGCCCTGGCCGGCGAGGATCGCGTAGGGACGTCCCGCGAGGGTGGCCAGCTTGATGTCGTTCCAGTTGCCCGGCAGGTACGCGACCTCCGCGATGCGCTGGGGATTTCCGACGTCGAGCACGCGGAACGAGCTCCAGCCGACCACGTACGCGTGGGTGCCCGCGACGCGGACGTTGGCCAGGACGTGGTCGAACGGGCTCGCGGTCTGGGTGCGGAAGTCGAAGTGTCCGAGCGCGCGGACGCCGCGGCTGGTCTCCGGCTCGAGCCGGTCGAGGCGCGTCAGGCGCGCGTGCCCCTGGGTGCAGCTGTGACCCGCGCACACGCCGAGCTTGGCGTCGAGCGCGGCGCCGCCCGCGTCGACCCGACAGACCAGGAAGGCGAGCTCGCTCGTCGCGCTCTGCGCCTGGTGCACGAGGATCGCGCCGTCGTCCCGCTGGAGCACCACCGGCTCGCCCTCGAGGAGCGCGCTCTGGCCGGCGCCGTCGGCGGACAGGTGCAGGGTCCAGCCGGTGCCCGGCACCGTCGCCTCCACGTGCTCGACGCGCCAGATGCCGCGCAGCGCGGCGGCGGCGAATCCGGAGGTGGCGCAGTCGCTGCGGTCGAAGGCCTCGGGCCGCCAGAACCGGCCGCGGTGTGCCGGCGCATCCGGGGGCGCGGCCGCGTCGGAACGGGCCGCATCGGCGACCCTGGCATCGGTGTGCGGGCCGTCGGCAACGCCAGCGTCGGCCAGGGGTGCGGCCGCAGATCCGGCGCCGCAACCGGTGGCGGCCACCACGGTGCCCATCACGGCAAGGCTTGCTCTCCAGGCGGTCATCGAACCTCCATGTCCCGGGAGACAGCACGCCGCGTGCCGCTCGCTGGAACCACGCTGGGATCGCAGTTCCTCGGGACTCTCTGCGATGTCTTCGGGCAACGCTTGCCGACCGGGCAACGCTTGCTCGGGGGGCATTCGGCCACGACGCAGAGCGTCACTCAGGCTCGCGTCACGCCGCTTGTGTTCCGGCGGGATGCTCGCGCACACTCGCGCACACCATGTCTTACCAGGATGTCGATCCCGCGGAGACCGAGGAGTGGGAGGAGGCGCTCGATGCCGTGCTGCGCTCGCACGGCAAGGAGCGAGCGAAGTGGCTGCTCGACCGGCTGCGCCAGCGCGCGCAAAAGGGCGGCATCGCGCTGCCGTACTCGGCCAACACGCCCTACGTGAACACGATCGCGACCCGGGACCAGCCGCAGTACCCGGGCAACATCGAGATCGAGCGGCGCATCCGCAGCGTCATCCGCTGGAATGCCCTCGTCATGGTGGTGCGCGCCAACAAGGAGAGCCCGGGCATCGGTGGGCACATCTCTACGTTTGCGTCGTCGGCGACGCTCTACGAGGTCGGCTTCAACCACTTCTTCCGCGGCAAGAGCGACGACCACTCGGGCGACCAGATCTACTTCCAGGGCCACGGCGCGCCCGGCATCTACGCGCGCGCGTGGCTGCTCGGCCGGCTCACCGACCACCAGATCGCCAATTTCCGGCGCGAGCTTCACGGCGGCGTCACGAGCTACCCGCACCCGTGGCTCATGCCGAAGTTCTGGGAATACCCGACCGTCTCGATGGGCCTGGCGCCGCTCGCGGCCATCTACCAGGCTCGGTTCAACAAGTACCTCCTCAATCGCGGCCTCAAGGATACGTCCAATCAGCACGTCTGGGCGTTCCTCGGGGACGGCGAGACCGACGAGCCCGAGGCGCTCGGCGCATTGACGCTGGCGTCGCGCGAGTATCTCGACAACCTCATCTTCGTCGTCAATTGCAACCTGCAGCGACTCGATGGGCCAGTGCGCGGCAATGGCAAGATCATCCAGGAGCTGGAGGCGGCCTTCCGCGGCGCTGGCTGGAACGTCATCAAGGTCATCTGGGGCGGCATGTGGGATGGCCTGCTCGAGCGCGACACCACCGGGGCGCTGGTGCGACGCATGGGCGAGGTCGTGGACGGCGAGTACCAGAAGTACGTGGTCGCCGGCGGCGCCTACATCCGCGAGCACTTCTTCAACTCACCCGAGCTCAAGGCCCTGGTGGAGCACCTGTCGGACGAGCAGCTCGCGCGCTTGAACCGCGGCGGCCACGATCCGCACAAGCTCTACGCCGCGTTCAAGGCAGCGGTCGATTTCCGCGACGGCCCGACCGTGATCCTGGCGAAGACCATCAAGGGCTATGGCCTGGGCGAGGCGGGAGAGGGACGCAACATCACGCACCAGCAGAAGAAGCTCAACGAGGATGAGCTGCGCGAGTTCCGCAGCCGCTTCGGCATCCCGATCCCCGACGACGAGATCGAGCACTTGCCCTTTTACAAGCTGCCCGAGGGGAGCGATGAGCTCGAGTACCTGCGCTCGCACCGGCAGGCGCTCGGCGGCTATGCGCCGGGGCGCCTCTTGCCGCCCAAGCCCATGCAAGCGCCATCCCGCGAGCTGTGGGCGGAGTTCTTCAAGGGCTCCGAGGGGCGCGAGCTCTCCACCACGATGGCGTACGTGCGCATGCTGGCCAAGATGCTCAAGGACCCGACGATCGGAAAGCTCGTGGTCCCGATCGTGCCGGACGAGGCGCGCACCTTCGGCATGGACGCCCTGTTTCGCCAGGTGGGCATCTACTCGAGCGTGGGCCAGCTCTACGAACCGGTCGATCGCGAGCAGGTGCTCTATTACCGCGAGGCCAAGGACGGCCAGATCCTCGAGGAGGGAATCACCGAAGCCGGCTCGATGGCGTCGTTCATTGCAGCCGGGACCGCGTACTCGACCCACGGGGTGAACACCATCCCGATGTTCATCTACTACTCGATGTTCGGCTTCCAGCGCATCGGCGACTCGATCTGGATGGCCGCGGACGCGCGCTGCAAGGGCTTCTTGCTCGGGGGCACGGCGGGCCGTACCACGCTCGCGGGTGAGGGATTGCAGCACCAGGACGGACAGAGCCACATCCAGGCGCTCGTGGTGCCGAACCTCATGGCCTACGACCCGGCCTATGCATACGAGATCGCGATCATCCTGCAGGACGGCATCAAGCGGATGTACGAGCTGCAGCACGACGTCTTCTATTACGTGACGCTCATGAACGAGAACTACGAGATGCCGCCGATGCCGGCGGGCGTCGAGGAGGGCATCCTGCGCGGGCTCTACCGGTTCTCGCGCCACGCCGCGGGCCAGCCGTCGGTCAAGCTGCTCGGCTCCGGCGCGATCCTGAACGAGGTGCGCAAGGCCGCGGCGATCCTGGCGGACAAGTACGGCGTGTCCTCGACCGTCTACAGCGCGACCAGCTACAAGGAGCTCAAGCGCGACGCGATGGAAGCGCAGCGCTGGAACCTCCTGCACCCGGACCAGCCCAAGCGCACGCCGTATGTCGAGGCGGTGCTCGCCGAGGGGGCGGGGCCCGTCATTGCCGCGAGTGACTACATGCGCGCATTGCCGGAGACCATCTCCACCTACCTGCCGGGCGGCCTGTTCGCGCTCGGAACCGACGGCTTCGGGCGCTCGGAGGCCCGCGAGGCCTTGCGGCGTTTCTTCGAGGTCGATGCGGCCGCGATCGTCGTGGCGTCGCTGCATCAGCTGTCCGAACGGGGCGAGATCGACCGCCACGTGGTCAAGCGCGCCATCGGGGAGCTCGGGGTGAACCCCGAAGCCCCGGCGCCGTGGACGGTGTGACCGTGGACTTCAATCTGCCCCACCTGGGCGAGAACATCGAGACCGCCGAGGTGATTGGCATGCGCGTCGCGGTCGGCGACGTCGTCGTGGCCGAGCAGCCGCTCATCGAGCTCGAGACCGACAAGGCCACGGTGGAGGTGCCTTCGCCCGTGGCCGGACGTATCGAACAGGTTCTCTGCAAGGTCGGCGACGAGATCAAGGTGGGCCAGCGGGTCTTCGTCATCGCCGAGAGCGCAGGGGCAGCGGCGGCGCCCAATGCGGCGTCCGGGCAGGCCCCGGCGAAGGCGGTTCCCGTGCCGACCGCACCGAAGGCCGCGGCCGGGCCCGCGCCGAGCACACCGGCGGCCGCCTCGCGGCCGGAAGGCGCGA
>JAHFDS010000686.1 GCA_023248855.1 Myxococcales bacterium | reverse complement strand
CACCTCACCGAGCAGGCCGCGCGGCCGCTCTCGGCGCTGCGTCCGCGCGACGCCGTCGGCACCGATCACGCGGCCACTCTCGACGCCGCCGCGGCCGCGCGAGTCCAGGTGGCCCTGGAAGATGGCGCACAGCAGCGCGCGGCCGTCGCCTTCGATCCACCGCTCCAGGTCACCGTGCGTCATCCCGGACGTCTCCGCGCAGCTCGCCTTCGAGGTCATCGCCTCGAACCGCTCCTCCGCCACCGAGAACGGGTTCACCTTCGCGATCGATTGTGCTTCCATGTCGAGGGGGACCTTTCGTTGGGTGTCTATGGGCCTCAGCAACCGCATAGCTACCCGGATAGGTCCCCTCTCTCAACTTCTCGTCACGCGCAACCAGCTGTCAGCACAGGCGTTTCTCGTCGTCGCGAAGGATCCGCACCCATCCGTTTTCCCCCCTCGGCCAGAGAAGAGATGGCCGACTTCGCGCTCCCTCTCGCGGCCTGAGCGCCACTTCCACGACTCGCTCATCACCATTCGCCTCGAACTCGCCCGCCAGATCGCTCTCTGGCTGCCCCGCTGTCCCACCTGCCATCGACGACTCGATCACGCGCTCGCGCCGCCAGGCGCGCCGGCATTACGCGCGAACGACACATGCGGAGATCCAGATGAATCGACGCAGTAGTGTTAACACTCCTGCTCCGACGCCAACTGTCTCCGACGCAAACTGTGCGCGGTGCGGATCCACGCTGCCCTGGCGGCACGAGACCTTGCCCGCTCAGGGCGTCGCGCGCGCGCGGAGCCGGACGGCGGCGGACGAACCCCCGCCTTCGAGCACGAGCGTCGCTCGGACGTCGACCAGGCGGTCGTGCCAGGCTTCGGTCGGCACCTCCACGCGGAACGCCAGGAAGTAGTCGAGCCCGAGCCAGGTCCCCGCGACGTCCGACCCGAGCTCGCGCCGGTCTTCGAGCGCGGCCAGCAGCTGGCCGTCCTCCGTCGTCGCGACGAGGGACAGCACCGGCTGCCGCGGCGCCCGGCCGCTCACGCGCACCGCAAGCACGATCATGTCGGCGCCCTGGGTGCCGCGCACCACCGGCACGTCGGCGAGCTCTGCGAGCGGCTCGAAGCGCGCGCCCACGGACTGGCCGAGCGCGAGGGTGGGCGGCGCCCCCGCGTCCTCGCGCCCGCTGCTCGTCGAGGCGTCGTCCCCGGTCCCCGCGCTGTCCGGGCTCGCCGGGGCGTCGCCGCGCACCGTTGGCACGCTGGCCTCGCACGAGGCCTCGAGCAGCGCGAGCGCACAGAGGGCTCCCCAGAAGAAGCGTTTCCCGCGAGCCTCCACGGGGAATACGATAGCCGAGGACCGTCGGCCGCGCGCGGTCCTCGTGGGGGGGCCATGCGCAAGCTTGCTCTGATCGGTTTTCTTGCCTCGGGGATCGTGGGGATCGGCTGCGACGACGCACCGACGGTGGGGCCGAGGTCGCAGGCCCCCGACGCGGGCGCCGGGATCGACGAGCCGTTGCCCGACGTGCCGTCGTCGGGCGTGTACCTCCTCGTCGAGCCGGAATTGCCACGCGTGCTGCGCGGGGGCACGCAGCCGCTGCGCGTGATCGCACGCAACCGGGTCACCGGCGACACGGACGTCAGCGCGATGGTGAGCTGGTCGACCTCGGCGCCGGACGTGGCCGAGGTCGCGATGGGCGGCGCCACCGGCTTCGAGGTGCACGGCCGCGCGATCGGCGACACGGAGCTGACGGCGCGCCTCGGCGACGTGACGACGACCGTGCTCGTCCAAGTCTCGCACAACGGAATCGCCCAGACTTCGCCGGCCACCGGCGAGGCAGACGTCGGCGTCGGCCGCGAGACCATTGTCCGGCTGGCGTTCCCGCTCGGCGAGGGCGCCACCCTGGGGCCGGAGGACATCCAGGTCACGGCCGAGGGCGATCGCGTCGCGCACCGTGCGGTCCTGTCGCGGGATCGGCGCACGATCACCGTCTTCTATCCGACCTACCTGCCCGGATCGGCGCGCGTGCGTGTGAGCCTGGTCGGCGATCGCCTGCTCGATGGGGCGGGCGGCGCGCTCGATGCCGATGGCGACGGCGAGCCGGGCGGCACAGGGGCGATCGAGTTCTCGACGGTGCAGCTCACCGCGGTCGAAGGCACGAGCGTGAGCGGCCGCGTCTTCGCATCCGAGCTCTCGGCCGCGGGCGCGACGAGCACTCCGCTCGCCGGCGTCAGGGTCAGCGTGGACGGTACGGCACTGCAGGCGGCCACGGACGCGATGGGCAACTTCCACCTCGAGCCCGTTCCCGCGGGGCGCTTCTTTGTCCACATCGACGGGCGGGCCGCGCAGAACGGCAAGCCGACCGGCGCCTACTACCCGCTCGTCGCCAAGATGTGGACGTCGGTCGCGGGGCGCGACACGGGCGTGGGGGACGTCTACCTGCCCCTGATTCCCGCCGGCACGCTGCAGGCGGTGAGCGCGACGGCGGAGACGATCATCGCGCCGGCGCCGTCGGTGCTGGCCGCGAACCCGGCGCTCGAGGGCACCTCGCTGACCGTGCCGCCGGACGCCCTCTACGCCGATACGGGCGAGCGCGGGGGCCAGGTCGGTCTCGCGCCGGTGCCGCCGGACCGGCTGCCGCAGCCGCTGCCGGTCGGGCTCGACCTGCCCGTCGTCATCACCATCCAGACTTCAGGCAGCGCCGCGCCACCGACGAATTTCGAAGCCCCGGTGCCGGTGTGCTTCCCGAACCTGCCGGACCGGCGGACCGGGCAGGTGCTCGCCCCTGGCGCGAAGGCCGCGCTGTGGAGCTTCAACCACGACCTCGGGGACTGGGAGATCGCTGGGCCGA
>JAHFDS010000685.1 GCA_023248855.1 Myxococcales bacterium | reverse complement strand
GATCCGACAACCCACTCGTGGAGCTGCACGGCGGACTGCAACGTCGGCCGCTTTGTCGGTGGAATCGGCGGCTCGGGCCCCGACTGGTCGGGCGCCGCCTGCGGTGGCATCGCGGGCATTCCGTGTCCCCCGGACCAGCACTGCGTCCCCGATGCCGACTTTCCCGACGCGGGCGGCCACTGCCAGCCCGGCGCGCCAGGCGGCTGATCGCCTGTCAGAACCGGGCGGGCACCGCGGTGAAGCTGTAGCCGAAGGACATCCCGGCTTGCCGTGTGACGCCAGCACCGTGTCCTCCTCACGCTGCGCGTCAGACCATCGGCTGCGCCAGCACCTCGGCCGCGCGCCCGCGCGCGACGATCCGCCCGCCCTCGAGGCGTAACACCTGATCCGCCAGCGCTCGGGCCTCCTCGAGATCGTGCGTGACGTGCAGGAGCGGCACGCGCACCTCGTCCACGAAGCGCCGCACGTCGGCCAAGAAGCCCTGCCTCCGCTCGCGATCGAGCGCCGAGAAGGGCTCGTCCAGCAGCACCAGGCGCGGCTCGGTCGCGAACGCGCGCGCCAGCGCCACCCGCTGGGTCTCGCCGCCGGAGAACGTCGCGGGCTTTCGCCCGGCGAGGTGCGCGACGTGCATGCGTTCCAGCATGGCCAGCGCGCGCGCCTTCCGCTCGACGCGGCCGGCGGTGCGATCGATGCCGTAGGCGACGTTGCCGAGCGCATCGAGGTGCGGAAACAGGGCTCCGCTCTGGAACACGAACGCGATGTGGCGCTGGTGGATCGGCCGCGACAGGCGCGCCTCGGCGTCGAACAGCACGTCGTCGCCGAGCGCGATGCGCCCCGCGGTCGGCCGCTCCCAGCCCGCGATGCACGCGAGCGCGGTGCTCTTGCCCGAGCCCGATGGCCCGCACAGGACCGTCACGCCAGCCGGCGCCTCGAACGCGAGGTCGAGCGAGAAGCCCTCGCCCCGCGTGAGCGCCACACGCACCGTGAGCGTGTCAGCCACGCGCGGCCTTCGCCGTGAGCTTGTTGACGCCCCACAGCACCAGCACGGTCAGGCTGGTCAAGACGAGGATCATGCCGAGCGCCTCCTCCTCGCGCTGACCCTGGATGGCGTCGTAGATCGCGAGCGCCGCGGTCTGCGTCTGCCCAGGGATGTTGCCCGCCACCATGAGGGTCACGCCGAAGTCGCCCAGCGACCGCGCGAAGCAGAGCATGACCCCGGCGACGACGCCCCGCGCCGCGATGGGCAGGTGCACGGTGAAGAACGCGCGCGTCGCGCCCGCGCCCAGGCTGCGCGCCGCCAGCACGAGCCGCGGGTCCACCTCCTCGAGCGCCGCGCGCGCGCTCTTGACGACGAGGGGCAGCGATCCGATGGTCGCCGCCACGACCGCCCCCGTCTTCGTGAACACGATCGAGCTGCCAAACAGGCTCTCCCACGCGTGCCCGATGACGCTGGATCGCCCGAGCAGGACGAGCACGTAGTAGCCGAGCACCGTCGGCGGCATCACCATGGGCGCGGCCACCAGGGCGTCGAGCAGGTCGCGCCCGACGAAGCGCCGGGTGGCGAGCAGGAGCGCGAGCGCGCCGCCCACGAGGGTCGCGATGAGCGTGGCGAGGAGCGCCACCTCGAACGACAGGACGAGTGGGGACCAGAGCACGGTGCCGGGCGAGAATAGTCGACCGCGGCCCGCAGCTGTGGCCCAGGGCAGTGGGGGCGCAGACCTCGCGCCGTGGCCTGCGAACCCGGGGCAGGCTGGAAAAATGCGTCGAGTTCGCCGCGCTTCCTCGATCCTGTCACCGTCATGTAACCACCAGGGTGAGGCAAGCGAATTGCTAACTACCTCCGGCGAGGCCCAGAAGGGACAATCAATCCGTGCGTCGCTCCCTGCTCCCCCTGCTGTCCCTGCTGCTGTGCGCCCCCGCGTGCAGCCGCGGCACATCGACGGCTGTACCCGATGCCCCCGTCGAGCTCCGCGTGGCCGCGGCCGCCGATCTCGCGCGCGCGTTTCGCGAGCTCGGCACGAGCTTCGAGCGCTCCACCGGCGAGCGCGTCGTCTTCACGTTCGGTTCGACGGGCCTGCTCGCCAAGCAGATCGCGGAGGGCGCGCCGTTCGACGTATTCGCCGCCGCGAATGTCTCGTTCGTCGACGACCTCGCCAGGCGAGGCGCCGCGGACCGGGAGACCAAGGCGCTCTACGCCCGCGGCCGCATCGTCGTCTACGCCCGACCGGGGGCGCGCGCGCCCGAGAAGCTCGAGGACCTGGCGCGGCCCGAGTACGCGCGCATCGCGATCGCCAACCCGGAGCACGCCCCCTATGGCAAGGCCGCGCAGCAGGCGCTCGAGCGTGCCGGGATCCTCGCGGCCGTGCAGTCGCGCTTCGTGTTCGGCGAGAACGTGCAGCAGACACAGCAGTTCGCCGAGACCGGCAACGCCGAGGTCGCGATCATCGCCATGTCGCTCGCGATCGGGAGCAAGGGCAGCTGGCTCGAGGTCAGCGACTCGCTGCACGACCCGATCGATCAGGCCATCGTCGTGACCTCGCGCGCGGCACGCGCCGAGCTCGCTCGTCGCTTCGCCCAGTTCGTCAACACACCCGACGGCCGCGCCGTGATGCGCCGCTACGGGTTCCTGCTGCCGGGTGAGCTGCTCTCCCGGGCGCCTTGATGCACGGCCAATGAGGAGGATGCGGATGCACGGAAGGCGCGCCCGAGGGACGTGGCTCGCAGTGGCGGCTGCCGGCGTGATGACGCTGGCCGGTTGCGGCGCCAACGACACCGGCGCGGCCGGAGGCAGTGGCAGCGGCGGTGCCGGAGGCAGCGCGGGCGCGGCTGGAAGCG
>JAHFDS010000268.1 GCA_023248855.1 Myxococcales bacterium | reverse complement strand
AGTGCAGGTCGCCGGGCACATGCTTCGACCCCTGGAACATCATGTGCTCGAAGAGGTGCGCGAAGCCCGTCCGGCCCCGTTCTTCGTTGGCGGGCCCAACGTGGTACCAGAGGTTCACGGCCACGAGGGGCAGGCGATGATCCTCCGAGAGGATGACGTCAAGGCCGTTGGCCAGCGTGAATTTTTCAAAGTCGAGCTTTGGGATGTCGGTCCTGCTCTGGGAGGCGCGCACCGGCCGCCCGGTCGGGCGCCTGGTCGCGGCGGGCGAGCATCCGGTCGCCCTCGCGCCTTCGCCCGACGGCCACCGGCTCGCGGTCGGCACCGATCAAGGGACCGTCCTCATCTGGGACCTCGCCCGGCGGAACCTGGTCGATCGCTTCGCGTCGCACGCCGCGGCCATCTCGAGCCTCGCTTTCACGTTCGACGGGCAGCGCGTCGTGTCCGGTTCGCTCGACCGCGAGGTGCACGTGACGCGGCTCGACACGCATCGCAGCCAGGTCTTCGCGCCGCCCGACGGCGTGCGCGTGCGCGTCGTCGCCACCGCCGGCGAGGCGATCGCGTTCGGCGACGAGGCGGGGGGGCTGTGGCTGTCCCAGGGGCTCGCCGCGCCCCGGCGGCTCGATGGCCACCACGCCGCCATCACGAGCCTGTCGTTCCTGCCGGGCGGTCGGCTCGCGTCCGCCGGCGAGGATCGCGCGCTTCGCCTCTGGGACGCGACCAGCGGCGCCCTGGTGCACGAGGTCGACCTGCGCGATCCGGTCACGTCGCTCGCGTTCCTCGGCGGCGAAGGGCAGCTCGTGTCGGGCGATCTGTCGCAGAACGTCACGCTGCGCGACGCCCGGAGCGGGCAGGTGCTGGCGCGCCTCGATGTGCGGGGCGGAGCCGCCTCGGCACACCTCGCGCGCGTCACCATCTCGCGCGACCTCGTCGCGGCCACCGCCGCCGACGGCGGCGCGCGCCTGTTCCACCTCGGCACGCTGCCCCGCTCGCGCCTTTCGCGACATTCCGGCCGGGTCACCGCGCTGGTAGGCGGAGAGGGCGTGCTCGTGTCCACGGGCTGGGAAGGCCAGGTGATCGAGTGGCCGCGTGGCGGCGGCGAATCCCGCGCCGCGCTCGCGCCCGCTGCGCACGTGCTCACCGCCGCCCTCGGCCCTGGCGAGCGCCGTCTCGCGGTCGCTCGCGAAGACGGCACCTTGACCCTGTCCGCTCTGCCCGCCGACCCGAGCCCGGTGGTCGTGCGTCTCGGTGCCAGCCAGACCGCGCTCCTGTTCGTGGGCGAGGTGGTCCTCGGCGGCGGGGCAGACGGCGTCGTGCGCGCGTTCGACGGCGGCGGTCACGAGCTCTATCGCCTCGCCTCGCCTGCCGCGGGTGGCGTGACGGGGCTCGCGGCCACCGCGGACGGGCGCACGCTGGTGGTGGCGAGCCGCGACGCCACGCTGCGCCTTTGGGATCTCGCATCGCGACACCTCGATGCCACCTTGGCGCATGTCGTCGGGCCGAAGGCGATCGCCCTTTCCGGGAACCTCCTGGCGGTCGGCGGCCCGGACCCGATCATTCGCCTCTGGGACCTGCGCACCCGCGCCCGCGTTGGCGAGCTGGTCGGGCACTCCCTGCCGGTGCTCGCCCTGGCTTTTGGCGAAAAGGGCGAGCTCCTCGTGTCAGGCAGCGCCGACGGCAGCGCGCGGCTCTGGGACGTCGCCACGCGCACCGAGGTCGCGCGGCTCTACGACCACACCGGGCAGGTCTCCGCGGTCATCGCCGCGCGTGACGGTCGCTGGCTCGCGACCGGCGGCGACGATGGCATCATCCAGATGGTCGGGCTGCCCGAATTGGCGGCCGCGCCCAGGGACCGGCTGGTGCAGGTGCTCTCGATGTCGGGCTTGCGCTTCGACGGCGTCCGCATCCTCGAGGACGTCGCCGGGCCGTAGGCTATCCCGGGGTGGGGCGGTTCGCCCCGGCTGCGCGCAGGAGAATGTCGAAGTATGGCTGCGGATCGGCGCACTCGAGCGCGCCCCCACACGTGCAGGCCTTGGTGGGCAGACGCTTCGATTCCCGGTATCGTTCGAGGTCCACCAGCAGCGAGGTCGAGGCCTCGCAGCGTTCGCAGGTGGCCACGGCGAAGAACGATCGCAGCCGGATGGGCCCCAGAAACCCCGCCACGAGCCGGATGTGATCCGCGAACGCCGGCGACGCCTCCGTCATCTCCACCAGACAGGTCGGCGGCATCGCCCGCACCGCGTCGCGCCAGCGCCGCACGCCGAACGACGTCAGCCGCCGGACCTCACGCGCCTGCAACACCACCTGGCCCACCAGCGTGCGCAGGAATCCGAGGTCACACGTCTCGTCGATCACGCCCGCGAGCGCGAGCTGCGTCCTGCCGTCGACGGTGATCGAGCTCGTCACCTGGAGCGCCGTGCGGGGAGACAGCGACATCGGCGACGAGCGTAGCAGAAGCGCTTCCGTGCGCGGGCCCATCCCCACAGAATCCGGCGGCCCCAGAACCGCGGGAGGACGGACCGAATCAGAAGATCTTCTTCATCTTGCGCTGCAGGGTGCGCCGGTCGATGCCGAGGAGCTGCGCCGCGCGCGCGACGTTGCCGGCGGTCTCGCGCAGAGCCGCCCGGATGGCGTCGCGTTCCACGTCGTCGAGGTTGAAGGTGGCCGCGCGGACGGGCGGGGCGGTGGGGGCATCGGTGCGCAGCTCGGACGCCACCTTGAGCAGGCGATCCGGATCGATGGGTTTGGTCAGGAGCGTGTCCGCGCCAGCCTTGACCGCCTCCACCGCCAGCGGGATGTCGCCGAAGCCGGTCAGCATGATGAGGACGCCTTCGGGGCACGCCCGCCGGAAGTGCGGCAGCGCAGCCAGGCCATCGGCGCTGCGCAGGCGGTAGTCGAGCACGATGAGGTCATCGGGGCCGTCCTCGAGGGCGTACAGACCCTCCTCGACGGTGGCCGCGGTGCGTGTGGTCACGCCGCGGCGACGGAGCGAGCTCTGGAGCGTCGTCCGGAACGCATCATCGTCATCCACGATCAGGGCGGTCTTGATCTTGCGCATCCGCGCTCTCGCGGTTCACGCGCAGGGTAACGCAGGTATCGCCGCCTCGCACGCTCTGCCGGCAGTCAACGCTCGTCCGCGCGCAGGCGATCCCGCGCCGCCTCCACGAACGCGCGCGCGGCGTGCGCGAGCGGCCCCAGCGTGGGCGTCACGAGCGCGACCTCGCGCCGCGCGCCATCCTCGAGCGCGAGGCCGAGGAGGGTGCCGCGACGGACCTCGTGCAGCGTGGCCATCTCGGGGACGACCGAGACGCCGAAGCCGAGCTCGATCATCCGCTTGACGACCTCGACGCTCGTCATCTCCATGACCACGCGCGGAGCCGCGGCGAGCGCGGTCAGGCGGGCGTCGAGGGTCGCGCGGGTGGCGGTGGTGCGATCGAGCAGGATCAGCGGGTGCGCCGCCAGATCTGCGAGGCGCACGCGGCGACGCGCGGCGAGCGGGTGGCCAGGCTGGCAGATGGCCACGTCGCGCTGATCGGCGAGCACCTCGGTGCGCAGGGCGGCCGCCGTCTTCGTGCCCGCGCGGCCGAGCCGGGCCGGCAGAGGCAGAGTCACCACCGCGAGGTCGACGCGGCGCGAGGCGGCGAGGGCCGCGACCACGGGCGAGGGTCGGAGGCGCAGCGTGAGGTCGATGTCGGGGTGACGGGCACGAAACGCTGCGAGCACCGGCGGCAGGAGGTACGACGCGAGCGTGTCGGTGGTGCCGAGTACGAGCCGGCCGGCAGCGAGGGCGCGCCGCTGGCCGATGGCGGAGCGCGCCGCCGAGAGCTCCGCGAGGGCCCGCTCGGCGTGGCCCCGAAGGACATGCCCGGCGTCGGTCAGCTCGACGCCGCGCCCGTCGCGCACGAACAGCGCCTCGCCGAGGCCGCGCTCGAGCGAGATCACGGCCTGGCTCACCGCGGACTGCGACTGCCCGAGGGCGCGCGCGGCACGCGAGAACCCGCCCTCGCGGGCGACGGCCAGGAAGGCGCGCAGGCGCTCGGTGCGGAGCGGCGAATCATCCATCGAAATTACTTATCGATCCTATCACCGATCATCCGGTGGAACGATGGCGCGGGCTGCGCCATGCTGCGTCCATGCTCACCCTCGAGGGCTCGCCCGCGCTGTCCCCGCCGCGCCTCTTGGCGCTGCTCGCGCGCCTGCGCCGGCACAACCCGGCCGTCACGGCCGTCAGCGCTCGCTTCGTGCACCTCGTGGACGTCGCGCGCGCGCTCGACCCCGCCGAGCTCGCGATCCTCGAGCGCCTGCTCTTGTACGGGCCTCGCGTCGAGGGCGGGCCGGCCGTGGTGGGAAAGGCGCGCTTCGTGGTGCCGCGCCTCGGCACGGTCTCGCCCTGGGCCTCGAAGGCGACCGACATCGCGCGCCTGTGTGGCCTCGGCGCCGTGCGCCGCCTCGAGCGCGGGATCGCCTTTGGGATCTCGGGCGAGCTCTCCGACGCCGGAGCGCTCGACGCCGCGCTGCACGACCGCATGACCGAGAGCGTCCTTTCGCGGCTCGAGGACGCCGCGCGCCTGTTTCAGCACGACGCCCCGGCGCCACTCGGCACGGTGAACCTCGCCCGTGGCCGCATCGCGCTCGAGGAGGCCGACCGCGCGCTCGGGCTGGCCCTCGCCCCCGACGAGATCGATTACCTCCTGGATGCGTTTCGCGGGCTCGGCCGCGACCCCACCGACGTCGAGCTCATGATGTTTGCGCAGGCCAACAGCGAGCACTGCCGGCACAAGATCTTCAACGCCGAGCTCGTCATTGACGGTACGCCGATGACGGATTCGCTCTTCCGCATGATTCGCCGCAGCACCGAAGCGAGCCCGGCGGGCGTGCTCTCCGCCTACAAGGACAACGCCGCCGTCTTCGCGGGGCCGGACGCCGCGCGCTTCTTCCCCGATCCCACGACGCGCGTCTACGGCGCGCGGGTCGAGCCTGTGCACGTGCTCTGCAAGGTCGAGACGCACAACCACCCGACGGCGATCTCGCCGTTTGCCGGTGCGGCCACGGGCTCGGGCGGCGAGATCCGCGACGAGGGCGCGACCGGCCGGGGGGCCAAGCCCAAGGCGGGGCTGGTCGGCTTTTCGGTGTCGGACCTGCGCATCCCGGGGGCCGAGCGCCCGTGGGAGCGCGATCGCGGAAAGCCCGCGCGCATCGCGAGCGCGCTCGAGATCATGCTCGAGGGCCCGCTCGGCGCGGCCGCGTTCAACAACGAGTTCGGCCGGCCCGCGCTCTGCGGCTATTTCCGCACGTTCGAGCTCGAGGTGCCGGCGCCCGGCGGTGGCCGCGAGGTGCGCGGCTACCACAAGCCGATCATGCTGGCGGGCGGCCTCGGCAGCGTGCGCGCGGAGCACGTGCAAAAGGGCGAGATCCCGGCGGGCGCGGCGATCGTGGTGCTCGGCGGGCCCGCGATGCGCATTGGCCTCGGCGGGGGCGCGGCGTCGTCGGTGGCGCAGGGTGCGCAGAGCGCCGACCTCGACTTCGCGTCGGTGCAGCGCGACAACGCCGAGATGCAGCGCCGCTGTCAGGAGGTCATCGACCGCTGCTGGGCGCTCGGCGAGCTGAGCCCGATCGTGTCGATCCACGACGTCGGCGCGGGGGGCCTTTCGAACGCGCTGCCCGAGCTGGTGCACGAGTCGCGGCGCGGGGCGCGCTTCGATCTGAGGCGGGTGCCGAGTGACGAGCCCGGCATGTCGCCCCTCGAGATCTGGTGCAACGAGGCGCAAGAACGCTACGTGCTCGCGATCTCCGAGGGTGCGCTCGACGCCTTCGAGGCGCTGTGTCGGCGCGAGCGCGCGCCGTTTTCGGTGGTCGGCCACGCCACGGACGACGGCCAGCTAGTCGTCGAGGACCCGGCGCTGGCCTCGCGGCCGGTCGATCTGCCGCTCCAGATCCTGCTCGGCAAGCCTCCGCGCATGCGCCGCATCGCCGACCGCGTTGCGGTGGCGGAGGCGCCGTTCGACCCCGGCGCGATCGACCTGTCGGAGGCCCTGCACCGCGTGCTCCGCTTGCCGACCGTGGCCGACAAGACCTTCCTCGTCACGATCGGCGACCGCACGGTGACGGGTCTCGTGTGTCGCGACCAGATGGTCGGGCGCTTCCAGGTCCCGGTGGCGGACGTGGCGGTCACGGCGAGCGGGTACGACGCCACGACCGGCGAGGCGATGGCGATCGGCGAGCGGCCGCCCGTTTCGCTGCTCGACGCCGCGGCCTCGGCGCGCCTGGCGGTGGGCGAGGCGCTGACGAACCTCGCGGCGGCGCCCATCTGTGACCTCGGCGAGGTGCGCCTGTCGTGCAACTGGATGGCGGCGGCCGGCCACCCCGGCGAGGGCGCGCGCCTCTTTGACGCGGTGCGCGCCGTCGGCGCGGAGCTCTGCCCCGCCCTCGGCATCGCGATCCCCGTCGGCAAGGACTCGATGTCGATGCGGACCGTCTGGCAGGAAGGCGACGAGCGGCGGAGCGTGATCGCGCCGCTGTCGCTGGTCGTCAGCGCCTTCGCGCCGGTGACCGACGTCCGCGGCACCCTGACCCCGGAGCTGCGGCTCGACCTCGGCGACACGGTGCTCGTGCTCGTCGACCTCGGCGCGGGCAAGGACCGCACAGGTGCCAGCGCGCTCGCGCAGGTGTACGGTGAGCTCGGCACTGGCGCCCCGGACCTCGACGACCCGGGCCGCCTCCGTGGCTTCTTCGCGGCCATCCAGGCTCTGCACGCCGCCCGGCGCATCCTCGCCTACCACGACCGATCGGACGGAGGCCTGGTCGTGACCCTGGTCGAGATGGCCCTCGCCGCCGGAAGTGGTAGTGATATCACTATCACCACTGGCGCCGGCTCGGACGCCGCGGCGCTGTTTTCCGAGGAGCTCGGGGCGGTGCTGCAGGTGCGAGCGACGGACCTCCCGGCGGTGCAGGGGGAGCTCGACGCTCACGGTCTCGGCGGTCTGCACCACGTGATCGGGCGGCCGACCGCGGGCGATCGGTTGATCATCCGGCGCGGGGGACGCGTGCTGCTCGACGAGCCCAGAACGGCCCTCCGGGCCAGCTGGTCGGACACCACCTTTCGCATGCAGTCGCTCCGGGACGATCCGGAGTGCGCGCGGCAGGAGCACGCGCGGCGCCTCGATGCGAGCGACCCGGGGCTGTCGGTCAAGCTCACGTTCGATCCGGCGGAGACCCCCGCGCCGGTCGTGCTGCGCGGGGCGCGTCCGCGCGTGGCGATCCTGCGTGAGCAGGGCGTCAATGGGCATTTCGAGATGGCGGCGGCCTTCGACCGCGCCGGCTTCGAGGCGCTCGACGTGCACATGAGCGATCTGCTGTCCGGGGCGGTCTCGCTTCAGCCGTTCCGCGGCCTCGCGGCCTGCGGCGGGTTCTCGTACGGCGACGTGCTCGGCGCGGGCGAGGGCTGGGCCAAGACCATCCTGTTCCATGCGCGCGTGCGCGACGAGATGGCCCGCTTCTTCGCGCGCGCCGATGCGTTCGCGCTCGGTGTCTGCAATGGCTGCCAGATGATGTCGAACCTGCGCGAGCTCATCCCGGGTGCAGCCTGCTGGCCCCGCTTCGTGCGCAATCGCTCGGAGCGCTTCGAGGCGCGCCTGTGCCGCGTGCGCATCGAACAGAGCCCGTCGATCCTGCTCCAGGGCATGGTGGGCTCCGAGCTCCTCGTCGCTGTGGCGCACGGCGAGGGCCGGGTCGAGCACGCGTCGGAAGCGGAGCGGGCGGCGCTCGAGCGACAGGGGCTCGTGGCCGCGCGCTACCTCGACAATCGTGGCGCGATCTCGGAGCGCTACCCCGAAAACCCCAATGGCTCCCCCGGCGGCACGACCGCGCTGACGACGCCCGACGGCCGCATCACCATCCTCATGCCACACCCGGAGCGTGTGTTCCGCGCGGAGCAGCACTCCTGGCGGCCCGACGGCTGGGGCGAGGACGCGCCGTGGTTGCGCCTGTTCCGCAATGCACGGGCGTGGGTCTCATGAGCGAGGCGGAGACGCGTCTGGACCTGGCGTACGCGTACGCCGAGATGGGCCAGGTGCCCGACGCCATCGCGGAGCTCGAGGAGGCGCTCGCTCTGGGCGACGCAGACCAGCGCCTGTCGGCCTCCCTGGCGCTCGGCGGTCTGCGCGACCGGCTGGCCGGCCGCAGGACGGTGACGATGCGGCGCCTCTTGCACCGGACCGGCTTCGTGCAGGCCATCGAGCAGCTGTTCGCGCAGACGACGGATCGCCTGCGGCACCCCGCGGACCGGCCCGACATCGCCGCCGAGTCGCTCTTCTCGGCGCTGCCGCCTGGCCACGAGCCCGCGGACAAGCTCGTGCTGGGGCTCTACGACGCCGACGCCCTCGTCGGCTGCGTCGACCTCGTGCGCCGTTGGCCGGAGCCCCACGTGGCGACACTGAACCTGCTGCTCGTGACCGCCGGGCGGCAGCGTCGGGGGCTCGGGCGCGCGGCCTATCGGCAGCTCGAGGTGGTCGCGCGCGGCTGGGGGCGAGCGTCGTCTCTGCGCACCGGCGTGGCCGAAGACGACGCCATCGCGCGGGCTTTCCTGGCCCGGCTGGGCTTTGCCGAGACCGGCGAGCGCCAGCGCGCGCAGAGCGGTGCAGAGACCGTGACGGTCGTGGTGCTGGAGAAGCCGATCGGGGAGTAGCGTCGTCCGATCGCCTTCGGGGGCAGGGTCTAGCGCATGCGCATCGCGAGGCCCCACGCGGTCAGGGCCGCGCCGCCCACGATCGCGGTCATGCCGAGGGCGCGCATCCACCTGGCCTGACTGCGCGCACCGGCGACCAGCTGCTCCTTCGAGCGCATCGACACCAAGAAGGGCCCCTCCTTGGGCTGGCGCAGCACCAGCTCGCCGTCGCGGTCGGCGGCTTCGGCCATCACGTAGAGGTGCGCGCCGACGGGAACGTGCTGCTCGACGATCTTGTGGCCGAGGGTGCGCCGGCCCGCCTGGACCGCGGGCAGCGTGATCGAGAAGCTGCCCACGGTGAGCGAGAGGCCGTGACCGCTGCCCCCGGCCGCGGGCTCGAAGCGCTCGAGCGTCCGCAGCCCGTCGAGCTCGGCGCCCTCGGCCAGGACCGCCACGGCGCCGGTGGCGTCCCGGAGCAAGAAGTCCGTGTGCTGCACGTTGTGCGCGACGGTCTCGCTGCCGCGCTGCGTGCGCTCCTGGTTGTTCTCGCGCACGGTCTCCTCGTACTGTCGCTCGACGCGCATCGAGTAGTAGACGCACGCCGCGCCGGAGATCTCGGCGCGCAGCGGCTGCGCGCACTGCGCGGTGCCGGACAGCTCGCAGGTCTCGGCGAACGAGCCGGGCCCGAGGTCCTGGGTCATCTGCGTGAGCGCCTCACGCAGGCTCTGGGCCGTCTGCTTGGAGGCCGTCCGCAGCGCGAGCAGCCGATTCTCCGCGCGCCTCGCGCCGAGCATGAGCAGCGCCCCCACCACCGCGACGACGATGCCGGCTATCCACATGGTGTCCGCATCGTACGGCCTTTCGCGGCACGCTACACCCGCGCGATCGGGCGCGCGGAGACGCGCAAGAAGCGCCAGAGCAAAAGGACGCTCACGACCCCGAGGCCAGCGCAAAGGCCCCACCAGAGCCCCGCCGCGCCGAAGGGCCCGCGCACCCCGAGCACGATCGCGAGCGGTAGCGCCACCACGTAGTAACCGAACAAGTTGGCGTACAGCGGCAGTCGCGTGTC
Source organism: Myxococcales bacterium (assembly GCA_023248855.1). Lineage (GTDB taxonomy): Bacteria > Myxococcota_A > Polyangia > JAHFDS01 > JAHFDS01 > JAHFDS01. The sequence goes on along the minus strand of JAHFDS010000268.1, from coordinate 1,420 downwards.
GCCCGCGCCGCGCAGGGCGCCCGCGGCCACGACCTGGATGCCGTCGAAGATCTGAAAGCATGCGGCAATGCGGATGAGTGGCACCGCTGCCGCGATCACGGCCGGCTCCGAGGAGAACAGGCGCGCCAGCGCACTCGGCGCGCACAGGAAGGTGAGGGCCGAGATCGCCATGATGCCGACCCCGACGCCGATGCCGACCAGGCCCGCGTGGCGTGCGCGGGCGGTGTGTCCGGCGCCCACGTGGTGGCCGACCCGTACGCTGGTCGCCTGCGCGACGCCGAGCGCGACCGTGAACGTGAAGCTCGCCAGGGTGATGGCGATCTGGTGCCCGGCCGCCGCGTCCTGCCCGAGGCGCCCGGCGAGGAGCGCCACGGTCGCGAAGACGCCGATCTCGGCCACGAGCTGCAGGCCCGCCGGCACGCCGAGGCGCAGGATCGTCCGCTGCAGCGCCGGACCCTCGGCCGCGTCCGCGGGTGGACCGGCGGTGGCGAGGGCCTCCCGGACGGCGAGCGCGACCACGACCGCCATCGTCGCGGCGGCGACCGCCGACGAGATCCCCGAGCCCAGCGCGCCGAGCGCCGGCAGCCCGAGCGCCGGCAGCCCGAGCGCGACCAGCGCCCGGTCGCCGAAGATGAGGGGCAGGTTGAGAAGGACGTTGGCCAGGTTGCCGATCACGGTGGCGATCACGATGGGCCGGGTGAGCGAGCGCGCCTGCAGGTGGCTGCGCAGCGCCACGAACAGCAGAAACGGCAGGACCCCGCCGGCGCGCCCGTGGAGGAAGCGCGCGGTCTCGTGCGCGGTGGCCGGCTCGACCCCGGCCGGGCCGAGGCCGAGCGGCGCGAGCAGCACGAGCGCCGTGATCGGGAGCGAGAGCCACAGCGCGACCCCAAGGCCGCGCGAGAGCACGAGGCGCGCCCGGGCCAGCTCGTGGGCGCCGAGCGCCTGCGCCGTGGGCGCGTCCATGCCGAGCACGACGCCGAGGCCGAAGCAGGAGAGCGCGAAGAACAGGCCGTTGCCGATGCCGACGCCGCCGATGGACGCGGTGCCGATGCGGCCCACCATCGCGGTGTCGACGAAGCCCATGAGCTGGTTGCCTGCCTGGGCGGCCGCGAGCGGCAGCGCGAGCGAAAGCAGCGTTCGCAGCTCGGGCCGGGGCGGCGGGGTCAAGGGGTGGCCGGCGTCCGCTGCGTTCAGCGCCCGGCGAGGAGGCGATCGACCAGGGCGATGTAGGCCGTCATCGCGGCGTCCTTGCCGAGGCCCTTCTTGCCCGCCCAGAAGTCGTACTTGGCGCGACCCTTGACGTCGAGCATGCCCGGGCGGCTGCCCGTGGCGTCCCCCGCGGTGGCCTGCTTGTAGAGCGCATAGAGCTCGAGGAGCACGTCGTTGCCCGGCTTCGCCGGAAGACCGTTGACGCGCACCT
>JAHFDS010000684.1 GCA_023248855.1 Myxococcales bacterium | reverse complement strand
CCTCGGCGTCGCTCTGCGCGCGCTCCTCGCGTAGGCGGTCCCACAGGCCCTCGTTGAACGCGCGCTGCGCGGGCGTCCTCAGGTCCGCGCCACAGTGGCACGTGGTCGCCGACACGTGGTGGTCGTGGCCGCACTCGCGGCAGCGGACGAAGGTCTGCGCCCCGTCGACGTGATCGAGCGCGAGCTCGGGCCCGGCCTCGCTGGGCGGGGGCGCGAAGGGGTCCCGCTCGGGCGCCCGTGGTACGGCCGGCGCCGCGAAGCGATCGATCTCGCCCCCGCTGCGGCTCGGCGCGACCGGAGCCCCAGCCCCGCCGCCGCTGCCGCCGAAACGGTCCTCGAGGCCGCCCGCGGGCGACCGTGTCCCGTGCTCGCGCGTGCCGCGCTCTCGCTCCAGCTTGCGGAACCGGTCGAGGACGCTCATGCGAAGCGTGACGACAGCGGGGCCGCCTGCTCGGTCGTCTCGGGCGAGGTCGCCGGGCGGGTCCGGTCCTTGGCCCACTCGCGTAGGCGCGTGATCTCCTCCTTCATGGTGCGCGACAGCGGGTGCGTCTCGGCGAGCGCCTGCTCGACGTGCCCCTGCGCGAGGTCGGTGCCGGCCGCGAAGGCGTGGTAGAGCGCGGCCACCACGGCCTGCTCGATCTCGGCACCGGAGAAGCCCTCGGCGCGCCGGGCCAGCACCTCGAGGTCGAACGTCGCCGGGTCTCGCCGGCGCCGCCGCAGGTGGATGTCGAAGATCTCCCGGCGCTCCACGGCCGCCGGCAGATCGACGAAGAAGATCTCGTCGAAACGACCCTTGCGCAGCAGCTCCGGGGGCAGGCCCTCGATCTTGTTCGCGGTCGCCACCACGAACACGGGCGCGGTCTTCTCCTGCAGCCAGGTCAGGAGCGCGCCGAACACGCGCGCCGTGACACCGCTGTCGGTGGCCCCCGACGAGCCGAGGCCGGACAGGCCCTTCTCGATCTCGTCGACCCACAGCACCGCGGGCGCGACGCTCTCGGCCACGCGGATGGCTTTGCGCACGTTCTCCTCCGACGAGCCCACCAGGCCGGAGAAGATGCGGCCCATGTCGAGCCGCAGGAGCGGCAGGCTCCACTGGGCCGCGACCGCCTTGGCGGTCAGGCTCTTGCCGCAGCCCTGGACGCCGAGGAGCAGAAGCCCCTTGGGCTCGGGCAGCCCGAAGCGGCGAGCCGCCTCGCCGAAGGCGACGCCGCGGGTGCGCAGCCAGGCCTTGAGGTGATCGAGCCCGCCCACGCCGGTCAGGCTGTCCTCGGCCGGGTAGTACTCGAGCAGGCCGCTCTTCCGGATGACCTGGCGCTTCTCCTCGAGGATGAGCTTGATGTCGGTGGCGTCGAGCCGGTTGTCGGTCGCGATGGCCTTGGCGAACGCGTTCTCGGCCTCGGACAGCGTCAGGCCTTGCGCCGCCTTGACGATCTGCTCCGCCTCGCCACGCTGCAGGTCGATGGTGGCCCGGTTCGTCCGCCGCACCACCTGCACGATCTCGCGCAGCAGCTGGCCGAGCTCCGCGAACGTGGGCAGCGGAACGTCGAGCACCGAGATCTCCTTCTCCAGCTCGCAAGGGATGGTCAGCGTAGGAGAGAGCAGCACGAGCGTGGTGAACGTGGTCTTGAGCAGCTGCGCCAGCTCGCGTACCGACCGCACCACGGTCGGATCGTTGAGGTAGGGGTGGAAGTCCTTGAGCACCACCAGGCTCGGCGTGCCGAGCTTGGCCACGGCCCCGAGCGCGTCGATCGGATCGCGCGTGCCGTCGCCGCCGCCGGTAACCCGCGCGCCCTCGACGCGGCGCAGCCCCCTCGTCACCGACCACATGTGGAGCTCCTTGCCGTGGCTGCGCGCCAGGTCCTCGAGGATGACGTCGAGGCGCTGCTCCTCCCATGACACCAGGTACACGAGCGGGTAGCGCGCCCGGATCAACGTGTCGAGCTCGCGCACGAACGCCGGGGGAGGCGGCGCCGAAGAAGCCTCGGCCGTCATGGTGTGGCTGATCCTATCATCGGGGGGTGGGACTCCGCTGCGGCGCGCGCTTGCCGGTCACCCGGTCCGAGGGCCCCGGCGCGCGCTTCGCCCTGTGGCTGCAGGGCTGCTCGCTCGGCTGCCCCGGGTGCTGCAACCCCCACCTGTTCGATCCGGCCGGGGGCACCGAGGTCGACGTGGAGGTGCTGTGCGCGGAGGTGCTCGCGGTCGGATCGGCCATCGAGGGCCTGACGCTCCTCGGCGGCGAGCCGTTCGAGCAGGCCGAGCCGGCCGCGGAGCTGGCGCGGCGGGTGCGCGCGCACGGTCTGTCGGTGGTGGTGTTCTCCGGGTACACGCGCGAGGAGCTCGAGGCGCGACCCGACGCGCGTGGGCTGCTCGCGGCGACCGATCTCCTGGTCGACGGACGCTTCGACGCGCGCCGGCCCGAGAGGGCGCGCCGCTGGGTCGGCTCGACCAACCAGCGCTTCCACTACCTCACGGCCCGCTACGGCCCCGAGATCGAGCGGCCCGGTCCCGGCGAGCCTCTGCGCAGCGTCGAGGTGCACGTCGATGCCGAAGGGCGCGTGCAACTGTCCGGATGGCCCGAGCCAGCCGCGGTGCGCGCGCTGCGGGGTCGCTGAGTGGCCACCCCCTACGTTCCCGACCGGGCGCTGGCCACGCTGTGCACCGCGCTCGCGCAGCTCCTCGAGTCCGGGGTCTCGCTGCACCAGGCGCTCCAGATCCACCTCGAGGGCGTGGTCCCCGCCGAGGTCGTCGCCGAGCTCCGTGCGGCGGCGCAGTCCGGCCACGCGCTGTCGGAGCTGGCGCCCCGCGTCGGCCTGGCCGACCCCGCGGCGCGCGCGTT
>JAHFDS010000267.1 GCA_023248855.1 Myxococcales bacterium | reverse complement strand
CCGAGCCCGGTCGATCGCGCGTGGCGCGGCCTGTGGAGCGCGGGTCCGCGCGATGCGTGGGCCGTGGGCGATCGCGGCGCGCTCGCGCGCTGGGACGGCGAGCGCTGGACCGCGCGGCCGGCGGGCACCGACGAGGATCTGCTCGGCGTGTGGGGCGCGTCGCCACGCGACGTCTGGATGGTCGGGCGCAAGGGCACGGTCCTGCGCAGCGACGGGCAGGCGCTGCGCAGGGTGGACGCGGGGACGGCGCGCGGGCTGCGCGCGGTGTGGGGCTGCAGCGCGGACGACGTGTGGCTGGTCGGCGAGCGGGGCACTACCCTGCACCTCGAAGGCGGCGCGCTGCGCGACGTGTACTCCGATACGCCCGAGCACCTCTTCGGCGTCTGGGGCAGCCGCTGCGACGACGTGTGGGCCGTGAGCGACTTCAACCAGGGCTTCCGCGGCACGCTCTCGCACTGGAACGGCCGCTTCTGGACCAGCCTCGGCCGCAGCCCCCGCGCCCCGCTGCGCGGGGTCTGGGGCACCGGCGAGCGGGACGTCTGGGCCGTCGGACCCGTCGCCACGCTGCTGCACCTCGGGCCGTGAGTGTCTACTTCTTCACCGGCGGCGGCTTGCTCGGCTCGGCCAGCGCGCCCGCCGGCCGCCTGTTGCGGAAGTCCTTTGAGTACAAAGCGATCGACTCGGTGGCCTGGTCGGTCCTGCCGACGAAGATCTGCCCGCTCTGCTGCGCGTCGGCCGCGAACGTGGCCTGCGCGAGGTCGTCGCCGGACAGTCGCTGCAGGCGGCGGTCGTCGTAGATGAGCTCGGCGTCCGTGACGTCGCTGCCGTAGACGCCCTGGATCTCCAGGAAGCGCAAGCTGTCGCGTCAGCCTCTGACCGTCCCGATGCGACCAGGCATGTTCTTGATGTGGGCAGGGTTGGCCAGCACCAGGTCGAACATGCTCTCGCGAGGTGTTAGGCGCGGTGGACAAGAGATGTCCTATCGGACGCTGCGCGGGGCGCCGCCGGCTCGCGGATCGAGGTCCGTGGCGCGCAGTTCGAATGCCCTACGCACACCAGGGGTCGGGATTCGCGGCAAAGCCCGGCAGGGCGGCGCGGCCGCGCTCGGTGAAGCCGCCGCGCCCGGTGCCCTCGAAGGCGACGAGCGTCACGGCGTCGTAGGGACCGCCGGCGGTCGACCGTGTCGCGGCGATCACGAGGTAGCCTCATGAACCTCCACATGGAGCCCACTCCTCGATCGCGAAGGTGCGCACCATTCAGCGACCCTCCGGGTACGCGGGCGCGGTCTGGATGCGCTCGTCCTCCACCGGGCCGCCGATCGTGAAGTGGTAGAGATCCCGGTAGGTCTCGTCCTCGAGGCCGAGCACCGTGTGCACGACGTCGTCGAAGAAGCAGCCGATGCCGGTCCCGCGCAGGCCCGCCGCCTCGGCCTCGAGATAGAGCACCTGGCCGATGGCGCCGGCTTCCCAGTGCAGGCGCCTGTACATGTCCGCGCCGAGCTCGCGCAGGGTGGGCTCGAAGCGCGCGAGCATTGCAACCGCGAACGCACCATCGGCGGCGATGTCCTGACCGCAGGACGAGATCTTGGCGGCATCACGCACGTCGCCGGGCAAAAGCAGCACGAGATCGACATCGTCCGGCGCGCCCGGAACCCGCTCCCAGCGCAGCTTGGACGCCGTGGCCGCGCGCAGCGCATCCCGGTACGGGCTCGCGCGCACGAGCAGGTAGAGGCCGGGCGAGAGGTCGCGGACGCGGTGCACGAAGAGCAGCAGATCGACGCGCGGCCGCCACGACATCGCGCAAAGGGGCGTCACGGGGCTGGCCACGCGAGCGAGGAGCGCGAAGAAGGTCTCGCGGTCGAGCCCCGTCTCCGCGTCGAGGGCCACGGCGCTACGACGGGTGCGCAAGAGGGGCCGCGCCGGGCTCGGCGGCCGGCGCGAAAAAGACGGTGGCGAGGGCGCGTGGCTCTCCGCAGGGGCGCCCACGACGCGCTCGGTCGCCGCGGAGACCGCGTCGATGATGGGCCACGGGTGGTGATCCTCGCTGAGCCGGTTGGGCATGCCGAGGGGAGGGCGCCCGCGGAGCGCCTCGAGCAGCGCCGGCGTGAGCTCGAGCGCCGCGGGATCGCCCGCAGCGCGGCGTGGCCAGAGCGCGAGCAGGCAGTCCGCGCGCTCCGCCTCGGGGCCCGTCTGATCGGCGACGCCGAGCAGCACGGCGAGCGCTCGATCCGGGACGTGATCGCACACGTGCGCGGCCCAGCCCAGGGCCGAGGCCGAAAGCGTCACCGCCGCGATGGCGTGGCCCACATCGTGGTGGCAGTAGCGGAACGCGCGCTCGCCGTACTTCCACGACTCGCGCCAGTGGATCGACGTGAGCGCGATCAGCAGCGCGTCTTCGGGCAGGCAGAGCAGCGCCCACTCCGCGGGGCCGAGCGTGCGCCGGAGCTCCAGGGCGTGCTCCGCGGGGGCGTAGTGCAGCACGGCCGGCGCCGGCAGCAGGCCTGCAACCGGGCCGGAGACGACGTAGCCCTCGGTCGGGTGCAGGTTCCCGCTCGAGGGGTTCACGCGCAGCGCCCAGCGATTGGGCCCGGCCACCTTCCAGGCCGACAGCGCGAGGGAGTCGAACAGCAGCTGCGACACGAACCGGCGGTCCAGCGGCGCCGGCGGCACGCGCCCCTCGAGCACCTCGTCCCACGTCGGCGCTGGCGTCGGAGGCACGACCTCGAGCGGCAGGAGCGGCGCCCCCGGGAAGCGGCGGTACGGATCGGGCTGCGTGCGCCAGTCCATGTAGCCGAGTGCATTGGCGTAGCGGCCCGGCCGGTGCTTGGTCCGGTCGTGGTACGCGAGCACCGCGAGGACAGGATCGATGGGCTCGGTCACCATCGACCGATAGCACGGCATCAGCCGGATGGCTGCCAGTCGTCATTGACGAGCGAGGTCATGACGAAGTCCTGCCAGCGCCCGCCGATCCGCACGTAGCGACGCGCATAGCCCTCGGCGACGAACCCGAGGCGGGCGAGCAGGATTGCGCTCCTCACGTTCGTCGTGAGGTAATTGGCCATGATGCGGTGCATCCGCAATGGGCCGAACACGTGCGCAATGCCGGCGGCGAGGGCCTCGCGCATCAGGCCTCGGCCCTGCGCTCGCTCCGCGATCGCGTAGCCGAGCGTGCAGGCCTGGAAGGCGCCGCGCACGAAGCTCTGGAAGTTCACGACGCCGATCACGCGCGCCGGATCGTCCTTTCCGAACACCAGCGTGCTCATGAGGCGGTCTTCCCGGTAGCCTCGCTCGAGCTCGGCGACGCGTGTCGTCCACCACTCGGGCGTGTAGAAGCCCGTGGCGCGCTCGGGGTCGGTCGGCCGGAAGTGCTCGACGTTCTCGAGGTAGAAGGCGACGATCCGGTCGACGTCCTCCGGTCGTGGCCGGCGCAGGTAGACCCGGGGGCCCTCGATGACGAGCTCTTCGGAATCGGGTGCCGTCATTGGCGTCACAGGGGCGGTACGGGCTCGCCGAGCAGCTTGCAGCGGATGAGCGCGATCGGGATCGAGCCTTCGGCGAGGAACGCGTCGTGGAACTCTCGGTCCGAGTACGCCGCTCCGCGCTTGCGCTTGTACTCCGCCTTGAGCGCCACGATCTGCATCTTGCCCGTGAAGTACCAGGACAGCTGAGTCGGCCACTGGATCGAGCGCAGCACGTCCTCGTTGACCTTGCCCTTGCCCTTGGCCACGCGCTGCTGGAAGTCGGCGCCGGTCTGCAGGTCCCACACGCCGGTCTCGATGTTGACGTCGTAGACGACACGCGCGGCGCGGAAGCGATACGAGCGCAGGATCGCGGCTCGCGCGGCGGGTGAGGCGCCGAGCCCCCCGTGGCGCCACAGCTCCTCCTCGGCGTACAGGCCCCAGCCCTCGTTCTGCACGCCGTCCGGCAGGATGCTGCGGATGGGGTCCGCGTGCAGCCGCGCGATGGCCAGCTGCAGGTGGTGGCCCGGGAAGCCCTCGTGCGCCGCGTACGGGCCCATGAAGTTGCCCTGCCAGCCGTCGAAGGTGGTCACCGTCTCGAGGCGCTGGTCTTCGGACCAGTCGTCCCGGAAGTGCTCCACGTTCCAGTAGCCGACGTTGCTGCTCACGAACGTGGGTGGGGGGGTCATGCTGCCGCCGTCGCCGGTAAGCGGCACCATCGCGTCCGGGGTCTCGCGCGCGCGGATCGGGCCGACGCGGTCGGGGATGGTGACGAAGCCCGCCAGGCGCGTGGCCTTCTGCAGCGCGACCTCGACGTCGTCGTAGAGCTGGAGCAACCCCGCGCGCGCGAGCGACTGCGCGCGCTTGCGCACCTCGGACGTGGCGGTCGCTGGCTTGCCGAGCCGGGGCTTGAGCTCGGCGAGCTCTCCGTCGATGCGCGCGAGCTCCGCTCTGGCCGCCGCGAGCAGCTCGGCCGGCGAGAGCGTCACGAGCATGCTGTGCGCGAGCCGCCACGCGAACTGGTCGGCGCCGATCACCGCGAACTCGCGCGCCGGGGTCTGGGCCGAGAGCTCGGCGCGGTAGGCGACGAGCTCGTGGGCGGCGGTCCTGGCCGCGGCCGAGCCGTCGGCCCTGGCCATGTCCGAGAGCGCGAGGAGAAGCCTCTGCGCCGTCTCGCGATCGCGCGCGGTCACCTGCTTTGCCAGCTGGCGCACCTCGGCGAGCATCGCCGGCACGAGCGCCCATACCCGCGCGGGGCGCGCACGGTCCTCGGGCACGTAGCTCGTGAACGCGATGAGGTCGTTGGCCAGGGGCTCGAGCCACGCGGCGGGTCGGTGCACGAAAGCGCGCTCGAGGGCGAGTTGCCGGCGCGCCGTCTCGGCGTTGGCGAAGACCCAGCGCAGGTCGATCTGCGCGTCCGCATCCCAGCTGCGCCACGGCATTGTGCGCATCGCCGCGAGGTCCTTGTCGAGGCGGGTCACCAGCGCGTCGACCACGGCGGGCGTGTAGCTCGGCACGCGCACGGCGTCGTCGAACAGGCCGCCGTTGGCGGCGATGCTCGGATCGATCGCGAAGACCACGTCGATGACGTCGCGCGCGACGCGCACGAACGCGGGGTCACCGGGGATGGCCAGCTGCGACAGCCGCACCGGCCGGGCGGGTGCCGAGGGAGCTGCGGCGGCCGACGCCCAGGGGCAAAGGGCGAGGGCGAGGACGGCAAGGAGGTGCCTCGGGTGCGTCATGGCCCCTTCCTACCGCGCCTCCGGTCGAGGCGTCCATCGCACGTGCGCGGGCGCGTTCACTTGGCGGGAACCTGGGGCTTCGGGCGCTGTCTACGAGAGATGCTCCCGCCCCTCTTGGCATTTCTTGCCGCCTGCGGCCCGGTCATGCCCACCGTGCTCTCTACCGCGCAGCGCCAGAAGGACGCAGCGGCGGCGCCGCGCGTGCGCGCGCTCCTCGACGCCTTCGAGAACACGAGCGGCGTCCTGTCCCCCGACGGCAAGCAGCTGTTGTTCCGCTCGAACCGTGACGGCCTGCCGGAGCTGTACCTCGGAGATGTCGCGCGTCCCGGGGCGCCGCCGCGCAAGCTGGCGGGCGGTGGCGAGCGCATCGCCTCCGCGATCTTCACGCGCGGCGGCCGGTCGGTCCTGTTCCGCAGCGACCACGGCGCCGACGAGAGCTTCCACATCTTCCTGCTCCGACTCGACAGTGGCGCGGTGACCGATCTCACCCCGTCACCCTTGTGGCGCGACAGCCCGCTCGTCCCGCGCGACCGGCCGGACACGATGGTCTACTCGGCGCGCCAGGGCGATCTCGCCTCCAGCATCCACGTGCAGTCTCTGTCGGGCGGAGCGCCCCGGCAGGCCTATCTGGACCCGGCGCCGGGGATCGCGGTCGATGTCTCGGCCGACGCCACGCGGGCCCTCATGATCCGCGAGGCGCTCGCGGGTCGTGAGCTGATCGAGGTCGACCTCGCGACGGGGCAGGCGCGCCTCCTTTCGCCCGACCGTCGGCACCCGGCACGGATCCTCGGCGCCGCCTATTCCCCCGATGGCGCTCGGGTCTACGTGGCGAGCGATGGGGGCGGCGAGCTCGGCTCGCTGGTGGCGCTCGATCGCGCGTCGGGAGCGCCCATCGCCGAGCACCGGCTGCAGGCGACCGGCGCGGTGGGCGCCGTCATCCCGTCGCCGCGCGGCGATCGCGTGGCCATCCTGGTCGACGCGGGCAGTCACTCGACCGTGCGCGTGCTCGACGCGCGGACGCTCGCCCTGCATCGCGAGGTCACGACGCCGCTCGGGACCGCCTCGCTCGGCACCGGCAACGAGGTGCGCATGCCCCTCGGCGGCGGCGCGTTCGCCCCCGACGGCCGGCGCTTCGTGCTCGGGCTCTCGCGCCCCGACGCGCCCGACGACCTGTTCCTCGCCGACACCGAGAGCGGCGCGATCGAGCCGCTGCGTCGCGAGCCGCGGGCAGGCCTCTCGGCCCTGCAGCCGATCGCCGCGTCGATCGAGCGCGTGCCCGCGTTCGACGGCAAGTCGATCCCGGTCAACGTCTACGTCCCGAAGGACGGCCGCCGTCACGCCACGCTCGTCTACTTCCACGGCGGCCCGGACGGCGCCACGTCGTTCCAGTGGAACGCCTGGACTCGCGTCTTCGCCATGCACGGCTTCGCGGTGATCGAGCCGAACATCCGCGGCTCCACGGGCTTCGGCCGCGCCTGGGAGATCGCCGACGACCGGGAGAAGCGCGCCGACGCGATGCGCGACGTCGAGAGCGTCAACCGCTGGGCGCGCGCGCAGCCCTGGTGCGATCCCGATCGCCTGGTCGCCTACGGCGGCAGCTACGGCGGCTACGTGGTCCTGATGGCGCTAACGCGTCAGCCCCGCTTGTGGAGCGCCGGCGTCGATCTCGCGGGCATCGCCGATCTGATCACGCTGCTCGATGGCGGCGGCCCGAGGCGCTACATCGCCGAGTTCGGCGACCCGAAGCGGGACCTCGCGCTCCTGCAGGCCTTCAGCCCGCTCGGCGACGCGGGCCGGATCGTCGCGCCGCTGTTCGTCTATCAGGGGCAGAACGACACGCGCGTGCCGCGCGCGCAGGCCGACGCGATCGTGGGGGCGCTGCGCGAGCACCGGATCCCCGTCGAGTACATGGTGGCCGCCAACGAGGGCCACACGGTCGCGCACCGTGAGAACCAGGTCGAGTTCCTGACCCGCGTCCTGCGCTTCCTCGACGAGGCGCGGGGACCCCCGCGATCGCGCTGAAGCGCGCGATCTCGCCCGCGCGCCCGGGCCTGACGGTATCCTTGCCCCGTGTCCGAGGGATCGAGGTCCCGACACCTGCACGAGGCCATGCACGAGGCCGCCCACGAAAAGCCCGGCCACGGCGGCGGCTGGACGCGCACGTCGCGCTCAGCTCCGCGCTCGTCGCGGTGCTCGCGGCCGTGAGCGCGCTCTCGAGAAGCTGGGCCGCCCCCAGAAGGCCGTCCCGTGGCTCGAGGAAGGCCTGCGCATCAGGGAGGTCGCGCAGGAGTCGCCCGCGTATTCCGCCAAGCTGCAGGGCTCGTGCTCAAGACCATCGGCGCGGGCGCGCTGGCGACGAAGTACAACATCTTCGCGTCCATCGCGAACTTCGCGATCAGCTACTGCACGCGCGTCGACGGCATGGCGCAGACGCGCTGGGGAGCCACCGGCATGCTCGTCACGGACACGATGCTGACGTTCGGCGGCATTGCGCTCATGCTCGGGCTCGCCGCCGCCCTTCGGCCCCGCAGATCGACGGCGGCCTCCCAGCATGGAAAGATCTTCCAGCGCCCGCGCGGGCCCTGGGGGCGGAGTCGTCGGCCGAGACTGGTTTCACCCAGGCGCGAGTCCGCAGATCTCCCGAGAATTTCACGCAGCTGGGGGCAGTCGGCCCCTGGCATCGATCCTGCTCAGGTCTCGCGCATGCGCAATTCGACGTTCACCCGGAAGGTCATGGGATCGGGCTTGTCGCTGGCTGCCGTGCTCGGCGCCGCCGTGCTCTGGGAAGGCGTCGCGAGCGCCTGCTCGACGCCGGACACCGGCACCAAGGCGGGCAAGACCTACCCGTTCGTCACCGACAGCAACCCCTTCTACTGGGACCCGAACACCCAGGGACCGCTCCTGCCGAACGCCGGCGGTGGCACGACGCCGGCGCCGAACCCCGGCACGACGACCGATCCCCAGCTCGACAACCACCAGGCGCTGCTCTTCCACTTCACCGCCGGTGACGATCGCGACTCCGATCCGAACCGCGACTACTTCAATCATGCGCACCGCGCGTACACGCTCGTGAAGCTGACCAACACCACGACCGGCGCCGTGGTGCGCACCGAGAAGGTGCCGGTATGGGACTATGGCGCGATCGACAAGGGCACGGCGAAGAAGGGCGACACCTTCCGCCGCATCGAGGCCATCCGCTTCGACGCGCTGCCCGCCGGCAACTACACGATCCAGACGCAGGCCGTGTTCCATCACCCCGACGGCAACGACTCCAATTGGGGCGGCCACCCGCTCGAGGGCCCGATCGCCTCGACGACCTTCGCGATCGCGCAGAGCCCGAACCCCGCGCCCGCCAGCACCGCGGTCGTCGGTGAGGGCTGCCAGTCCACCCCGACGTCGCCCGGGCAGCTCGGCTGGCTCGCCCTCGGCGGCATCTTCCTCGGCTTCGCCCGCAGCCGCCGCTCGCGCTCCCTCCGCTGAGCGCTCGCTCAGGGCAGGAGCGGTCAGGCAGTGATAGAGCAGCGCACCGAGCGCGTAGATGTCGGCTCGCGCCGTCACCTCGCGCCCCCGGATGCCGCCGGCGGACCGGATCTCACGACGTCGCGTCAGACGGTGGGCACGCCCGCGAGCATGGTGGCACCGTTCGGCGCGATGCAGGTTGGGCGTCACGTCGCGAAGGGCGAGCAGACCGACGCGCTCCGGCTGCTCGAGGCGCTGCACGCTGCCGGGCTCAACGCTGGCGCGCTCGTCGCGGCCCTTCGCCTGGCAGAGGCGGCGCGAAGCGCGGGCGACTTGAAGCCGCAGCCATCGCTCGTCTGGTCGGACCTCGACATCACGGGTTCGCGGGACACCGCCGTGGTGTGCAGAGTCGAGGTGGCGATGCTGCGTGCTGATCATGTGCTGCCACCAGTCGCGGAGCACGTGCTTGAGCTCCTCGGTTGCCGGCACGGCCACGAGAGCAACCCTCGTCACCCGTGTTCGCGCGTGACCTTCGAGCTCAAGCGTCGCTACCTCGTGTTTGCGGACGCGACCAGTCCCCACAAGGCCAGTGCCCCGCTCGCCGTTGGGCCTTGCAGCAACACCACCTCGGCCCAGGGCGCCGCGCGCGAGATGGCCCGGCTCGACGAGCTTCGGCGGCGCACCACCCGCAGGCGACGCTGAAGCAAGCACAGCGCCGCGCCCGGGTAGCGACCCGCTGTACCATCTGCGCGGGTGGGGCTCCTCCTCGCGATCCTCGTGGGTGTCTTCGGCGCGGCGGCGACGCCCGCCCAGATCCAGGACGCCACCCGGCGCGTCCTCGACCCTGGCACCTACCAGACGAACCTGCCGGGTCACCCGCAGCCGGGCGACGACCCGAGCGCCATGACGAACACCTTGCGCCGCCTCGGGCGTCTCGCGGCTTCCCCGCTCGCGTACGTCGCGCAATGGCTCCTGTGGGGGCTGGCCATCGCAGCCGTGCTGGCCCTTGTCGGCGTGCTGGCCAGGGAGGCGTGGCGCGTACCCGGCACCGGCGCGGCGGCGGGGGACGGGCCGCACGTCGCGCGGGGATCACCGGGAGAGCTCGGCAGGCCGCTCGCCGACGCCGAGACACTGGCGGCGGCGGGCCAGTATGCCGAGGCCATCCACGTGCTGCTCTTGCGCACGATCGAGGTGCTGGCCCGGCGCGCCGAGGCGCCGCTCGCACCCGCCTGGACGAGCCGCGAGATCCTGCACCGGCTGGCGCTCGCCGAGACGCCTCGGAGCGCGCTCGCCGACCTGGTGGGCGAGGCCGAGCGCTGCCACTTCGGCGGCGCCGCCCCGAGCGCGGACGACTTCGCGCGCTGCCGCCAGCGCTTCCATACATTCGCTGAGGCGTATGCGTCAGGCTGAGCCAGCCCTGGCCGCCCGCTCGCCGTTCTCGCGCAGGAGCCTCCGCGTGCTGGTCGGCGGCGGCTGCTGCTCGCTCGGGCTGGCGCTGCTGCTCTCGGTCGTGACCGCCGACCGCCTCGACCAGCGCTCGGCCGGAGCGGACGCGTTCTCGACGAGCGCGATCGGGCACCGCGGCCTCGTCGCGCTGCTCGAGCGGCTCAAGGTGCCGGTCGTGGTGAGCCGGCATCGCTCGGACGCCAAGGCCGGTGACAGGGGTCTGCTCGTCCTGTGCGAGCCACGCGGGCCGGCGGCGGGTGAGCCGGGGGACGCGCCCAAGCTCGAGGGCCTGGCCGAGCTCGCCGCGCGACGCACCCTGGTGGTGCTGCCGAAGTGGCACGGCGAGCCGTCACCCGAGCGACCGCAGTGGATCGCGGACGCTCAGCTGGTCGATCCCGAGCAGGTCCGGCAGGTCGCGGCCGCTGCCCTGCCCGAGTCCGCGCGCGACCCGCTCACCGTGGTGCGCCTGCCGGCCGAAAAGAGCGTGCACCTTGCGCCGAGCCCCGACGACGAGCTGCTCGAGGCGCCGCAGCCGTCCCTGCCCGGCACACAGCTCCTTGGCGGCTCGGACGCGCTCGAGCCGGTGCTCGCCGGGCCCGAGGGGATCCTGCTGGCGCGCCTGCGCGGCCCCGACGACCGCGTGCGCTGGATCCTGTCCGACCCGGACCTCCTGTCGAACCACGGCCTCGGCCGTCCGGGCAACGCCGTCCTGGCGGTGCAGATCCTCGAGCACGCGCGCGCGGACGGCGCCGTCGTGATCGACGAGACCATGCACGGCCACCGCCGCATCGAGACCGTCTGGCAGGAGCTGTTTCACTTCCCGCTCGTGCTCGCGATCGCGCAGGCCCTGTTCGCGGTCGTGATCCTCTTGTGGGCAGGCGTGGGCCGCTTCGGGGGCCTGGTCGCGCCGCCGCCGCCGCTGCCGCCGGGCAAGCGCTACCTCATCGACCACACCGCCGAGCTGCTCCGCCAGGGCCGGCACGCGCGCGTGGCGCTCTCGCGCTACCTCGGCGCCGCGCTGGCGGAGGCCGGCAGGGCGCTGCACGCGCCGGCGGGC
>JAHFDS010000683.1 GCA_023248855.1 Myxococcales bacterium | reverse complement strand
ATCGGCGGCGGGAGCGGCGGCGCCGCCGCGGGCTCCTCGGCGCCGACGCCGTGTGACGCCACGGCCGCCTGCGCGGCGCCGAACGTCTGCCTCGGCGGCTTCTGCCAGCCTCCGCTCGGCAGCGGCCGCTTCTGCGACGGCATCGACGTCCTGTGCACCGAGGCGGGAACCCAGTGCATCGGCGGCTTCTGCCAGCGCGTCCCCGGCGCGTGCGCGCAGAACCAGGACTGCCCGACCGGCTACGCCTGCGCGAGCGGCACCTGCAGCCCACCGACCGGCTGCGGCGCGGGTTGCCCCGGCGGCCAGACCTGCCTCGGAGGTCGCTGCGTCGGCAGCGACCAGTGCCGGATGGACAGCACGCTCGCACTGGCCGGCGACTGGACGTTCGACTCGACGCTGCACCTGCGCCAGGCGCTCGCGGGCGCGGTGCGCTTTCTCCTGTCGGCCAGCGAGGTCGGCCGCTCGCTGGTGACGGGCGATCTGCAGGCGCTCGGCGTGCCGAGCTGGGCCTCGGCCATCCTCGGCCCGCTCGTGCAGGGCATCGTCAATCAGTACATCCCGGCCTGGGGCCAGAGCCTCATCGTCGCGCTCGGTGACGTCTCGGACGTGCTCGACACGCTGCAGGTCAAGGAGAGCGTCACGCTCTCGGGCGACTGCCCGACCGCGTATCGTGGCCGCGCGGAATGGCAGACCATCACGCTGACCTTCCGTGGCCAGCAGATCACGCGGCGCCCCATGGACATCCCGCAGATCGGCAGGGTCCAGCCCGAAGAGTTCAGCGCGAAGATCCAGTGCGGGCAGCTCTACATCGACCGCCACCGCGTGCGAAACGTGATCTCCGGCCTTCTGCGCTGGGTGCTCGACGAGGTGACGCAGGTGGTGACCTGCACCGCGACGAGCGGCCCGTGCTTCCAGCGCCCCGAGGACGCCGTGCGCCGGCTCGCGGACTGCAGCGCGATCGGCAACGCCATCGCGGGGCACGTCTTCGGCCTCGGCTCGGGCGCGATCACGACGGCATGCCAGGGCCTGCTCGACAACATTCTCGGTCAGGTCACGGGCGCCATCGACGCCTCGACCGCGACCCTGGCCGTGCTCACGCTGCAGGGCGAGGCGAGCATCGCCGCACCGAACCGCCTCTCGCCGGGCCACTGGAACGGCTCCCTGGTCGGCAGCGACTTCCCCGGGGAGCTCACCGGCACGAGATAACTCGCACCTCGTCGGCTCGTGTTGACACCCCCTGACGCTTTGCCTAGTGTCCGGCGCGGTGGTCACGCCCGAGACGATCGAGGAGTTCCTGCGCCGCGACGAGTGGCCGTTCGAGCGCATCGACGATCACACCTGGCGCTCCGGTTTTCGCGGGGAGACGAACTCGTTCCGGTTCTTCATCCGCCTGGCCGAGGACTGGGTTTTCTTCACGATCGTGCCGTTCGTGGTCGCCCCGCGCTCTTCCGCCTGTGAGCGCCCCCTGTTCCGGCACCTTCTGCGCCTGAACCGCGAGGTCACGCTCGCGAAGTTCGCCCTCGACGACGACGACGACGTGGTGCTGTCGGTCGAGCTGCCGCGCCAGAACCTGGATTTCTCCGAGTTCAAGGACGGGCTCGACGCGCTCAGCTACTACGCCGACAAGCACTACCTCGAGGTCCTGCGCCTGTCGCAGGACGACGCGGTTCGCCCGAGCTGATCCCGCGTTCGGGCGTCAGGGCAGGACCAGCGCCTGGTAGCGCACGCCCGGCAGCCCCTCGATCTCGACCGAGCCGTCCATGCGGACGCGCGCCACCACGTCGGTGGACCAGGTGCCCGCGCTGCGTTCCTGCCACGCCTGCACGAACGGCAGCCGGTCGAGCCCCGAGCCCGACAGCGCAAACGAGGCCTTGCCGTCCGCCGCGAAGGTGCCCTGGAACGAGAGCCGGGCCGGCGGCAGCTGCGATCGATTGCCCTGCTCCCCGGGGGCCGGGCCGGCGTCGCCGCCGGTGCCCGGACCGTCGTAGGCCTGGTTGGGCGGCAGCTCGCTGCACGACAGCAGCAACGTCACGAGCAGCAGGCTTCGCATGAGCGGAGCGTACTTCCCGGCCGGGCGCCGCGCCACGACTGCGGCTGCTACGGTGACAGGAGCCGCCTCATCCGACTCAGCTCTGGCGCCATCCGAGCAACGAGCGGCGGGCGCCCACGCGGCGCTCGCACCAGCGCAGCTCGCGCAATAGCTCGACGTCGTCGGGCGAGGCACGGAGCGCCCGCCGCAGGGTCGCGGTTGCCCGATCGAAGTCCCCTTCCGCCGCCAAGACGCGCGCCAGGAACAGGAACGCGCGCAGGTTCGACGGAAAGTGCTGGATCGTGCGCAGCAGACGCTGCCGGGCCTTGGCGCAGGCCACGCGAGAGTCCTCCCCCTGCTCGAGGTCGGCCAGGTAGCGGACCCACGCGTGGGTGGCGTCGTAGGTGGGCTCGAGATCGTTGCCCTTGACGGCCTGGTCGAGCGCCTCGAGAGCCCCCACGAGATCGCCCCGCGTGAGCAGCTGCAGGCCGCGCTGGAAAGCCCGCTCCGCGCCGAGGAGCCGCTCGGCCCGCTGCGCCGGCACCCTCTTGTCGAGCAGGCCTTCGTAGCGCGTGCGCGCGGCGACATCGCCGAGCATGGCCCGCGCCTCGTCGAGCCGGGCGCACAGGCGATCCGCCTCGGCCACGAGCTCGTCGAGGCCGAGCGCCGCGATCCGCTGCGGCTCGAAGCGACGCCGCAGCGCGAGATACGCCGCGCCGATCACCTCCGGATCCACCCCGCGCGCAAGGCCGAGGACCTCCCACAGGTTCTGCCGGTCGAGGGGGTCGACGCGGGCCCGCAGCTCGCGCGCGGTCTCGACC
>JAHFDS010000266.1 GCA_023248855.1 Myxococcales bacterium | reverse complement strand
GAGCGCACCGCTCGACCGGCCGCGCCCGCGCCGGCCGAGCCGGCCTCCGACGACGCCGCGTTGCTCGATCGACGCCACTGAGGCTCGGTCCGAGCGCTCTCCACGCAGCGCTGTGATCGGCGTCAACTCGATCGAAGAGAGCTGTCTTTCTCGGTAGCAAGAGCCCCTCGACGAGCCCTTCCTGGCCCGCCCGACAAAGAAATTTGTGGACAGATGTGACGCGTTGCGACACGGTTCGCAACGCGTTGCGGCAATGCGCCGCCGGGGGGCAAGGGGAAGTGCTTAACATAGAGAAATCATGTGAGTATGATGAGGTCGACCGGGATCGGTTCGTTCCCTTTCCTGAGCAGAACATCGCCTCCGTGCTGCTGGCGCGGGCCGAACACAGTAAGTTCGCATACAAAATTCACCTGGTCGTTTTGCCGCGCCGCGGCATTCTCGAAAGGCGGCTTACGTTCGGCGAGCTGACCCAAGCGTGTCTGCGCCTCGCCAGGGGCCTGCAGCGCGCCGGGGTTGGACGCGGCGACCGCGTGGTCCTCACCTTCGGCGGGGACTGGGGCTTCATCCACACCTTCTACGCCTGCCAGCTGCTCGGCGCGATCCCGGTGCCCGTGATCCCGCCCATGAACCGAGCGCAGGTCGCCGGGCGCGTCGAGCAGCTGCGCGCGATCGCGGCCGAGACCGGCGCGCGGCTGCTGGTCACCGATGGCCGCCTCTACACGCTGCTTGCGGGCGGGGTCGGTGCTGGCCAGGGCGCGCCGCGGGTGGTGGCGCACGAGGAGCTCGACGCCGAGACCGAGGAGGCAGCGCCCGACGTCCCCGGCGCCCAGGACGTCTCCTTCATCCAGTACACCTCGGGCTCGACCGGCGGCCGCAAGGGCGTCCCCGTCACGCACGGCCACCTGGTGGCGAACATCAACGGCATCGGTCGCAGCCTCGCGATCGTGCCGCGTGACGTCGGCGTGTCGTTCCTGCCCGTCTATCACGACATGGGGCTCATCGGGAAGGTGATCCTCACCGCCTGCCACGGCAACCTGCTGTGCCAGATCCCGCCGCTCGCGTTCCTGCGCGACCCCGCACACTGGCTCCGGTCCATCCACGAGCACCGCGGCACCGTGTGCGCGGCGCCCCCGTTTGCCTACGGGCTCTGCACCCGGCGCATCGACGCCGCGGACGTCGCGGACCTCGATCTCGGCAGCTGGCGCATCGCGATGGCCGCGGCCGACATGATCCGGCCCGAGATCCTCGAGGCCTTCGCGACCCGCTTCGAGGCGCAGGGCTTCCGCCGGCGCGCCTTCCTGCCCGTCTACGGCCTCGCCGAGGCCACGCTGGCGGCCACCATGCCGGCCCTCGACCAGCCGCTCGTCACCCTCGGCGTCGCCGCGGGCCACGCCCGGCGCGAGCTGGTGTGCGTCGGCGTTCCGCTCGAGGGCCACCGGGTGCGCATCGCCTCGCCCGACGGCCGGGAGCTGCCGCTCGGGGTCGAGGGCGAGATCGAGCTCGAGGGTCCGTCCGTGATCGATCGCTACTTCGGCGAGCAGGCGCCGCATACCCGCGACGGCTGGCTCCGCACCGGCGACCTGGGGATCCGGACCGAGGCGGGCCTGTTCATCTCGGGCCGCATCAAGGAGGTCATCAAGGTGCACGGCCGGAGCGTGCAGCCCTCCGAGATCGAATGGGCGGCCGACGAGGTCGAGGGCGTGCGGCGCGGCTGCTCGGCGGCCTTCAACGCCACCGCGTCGGAGCAGGTGGTCCTGCTCATCGAGAGCCGCCTGCGGAAGGCCGAGGCGCGCGCGGCCCTGGCGGCGGCGGTGCGGGCGCGGGTACAGCAAGCCCTCGGCATCGACCTCGCCGAGATCGTCGTGCTGCCCCCGCACACCGTCCCGAAGACCAGCAGCGGCAAGACCCAGCGCAACCTCGCGCGCGCCCGGTTCGAAGCGTGCGCGCTCGAGCCCTCGTGGCGCGGGCGTGCCCGAGACCTGCTCGCGCTCGCCATCCACTTCTCGCGCGGCAGCCTGCCTCTGACCCTGCAGAGCGCCGTCTCGAGGGTCCGCGCGCTGTCGCGCCTGGCCAGACCCAGGGAGGAGACCTGACATGAGCACACCGACGATCGGTCAGCCTTACACGGTGCAGCCGGGCGACACCATCACCGAGCTCGCGTTCGTCGCCTACGGCGATGCGCGCCGCTACGTGGAGCTGCTCGAGCACAACCGCGCCATCCCCGGGCTCAACCCGGCGCGGCTCGCGCCCGGCACGGTGCTCGACATCCCGCGGCCCGATTACCTGCCGATGCCGAGCGGCATCGGCGGCATGCGCACCAGCGCCGGCCGCACGTTCAAGGTCGAGGCCCGCCCGGTCCAGCCGATCACCGCGCCCGACCTTGTGACCCTCCGGCTGGTCCGGAAGTAAGGAGACGCGGTGAGCACGGCAATCGTGAGCGATTCGACCTTCGAGCTGATCCGCGGCGTGATCTCCAGGGCGACCAAGCTGCCGCCGGAGGCCATCCTGCCGGACAATCCCGTGACCGGCCTGCAGAACGTGGACTCCATCGTGCTGCTCGAGATCGTGGCGCGGGTCGAGGTGCTGCTCGGGATCGACATCGACGAAGCGCAGCTGTTCGACATCCAGACCGTCGGGGACTTCGTGGCCGTGTGCCAGGCGCTCGCCATCGTGAACCGGGCGACGGCAGGTGCGTCGTGAAGAAGCGACTGCTCCTCCTCATCTCGCCCCGCGCGAGCTTCTTCGGCAAGAACCCGGCGCACCAGCGGTTCAAGCGCGAGTGCCGGGAGTTCCAGTTCTTCGACTACACGTGGACCGGCTTCGCCACCGGGCTCATCATCGTCGGCTCGCTGACCCCGCCGCGCTACGACATCCAGTACGTCGACGAGAACATCGAGCCCATCGACTTCGACACGCCCGCGGACCTCGTGGCCGTGACCGGGATGACCGCGCAGGCCGACCGCATGTACGAGATCGCGGCGGAGTTCCGCGCTCGCGGCGTGCCCGTCGTGGCCGGCGGCCTGCACGCGAACCTCATCCCCGAGGAGGTCTCGGGGCACGTCGACGCGGTCTGCGTGGGCGAGGCCGAGGCCCTTTGGCCCGAGGTGATCCACGACTTCGAGCACGGCCAGCTCAAGCGGATCTATCGCCACGGCACGCCGGCCGTCCTCGGCGCGGCCCCGCGCCCCGCGTACGAGCTGGCGCAGCAGCGCTACTACCCGAGCATCTGGATCGAGACCTCGCGCGGCTGCCCGCACCTGTGCAAGTTCTGCGCGGCCACGATCCGCTACCGGCCCAAGCTCGGTTACAAGCCAGTGGACCGGGTGATCGAGGAGGTCAAGCTCGTCCGCGAGCGCTGGGACAACCCCTACATCCTGTTCTCCGACGACAACTTCGTCGTCGACCGCGAGCGCACCAAGCAGCTCCTGACGAGGCTCATCCCGCTCGGGATCAAGTGGAGCGGCCAGTCCGACGTCTCGTTCTACAAGGACGAGGAGATCCTCGATCTCATGCACGCGAGCGGCTGCATGATGATGCTCGTCGGCTTCGAGAGCGTCTCGGTCGACACCTTGACGGGCATCGACGAGCGCAACTGGAAGGTCAAGTCGCTCGCGAAGTACGTCGAGGCGACCCGGGCCATCCAGGACCACGGCATCGGCGTCTACGGCGCCTTCACGCTCGGGCTCGACACGGACACGACGGCCTCGTTCCAGGAGACCACCGAGTTCGTCATGGAGCACTACCTGGCTGGCATCCAGGTCTCGTGCGTCACGCCGTTTCCGGGCACGCCGCTGCGCGCCGAGATGGAGCGCGAGGGCCGCGTGCTCGCCGACCGGCCGTGGTCCGAGTACACGGTCTTCGACGCCGTCTTCCAGCCGCGCCACATGAGCCCCGAAGAGCTCGAGGCGGGCGCGCTCAGCGTCTACCAGGCCTTCTACAGGCGCGAGTTCTCGCTCAAGAAGACGCGCCACTTCAAGGACATCTACCGCCGGCTCGTGAGCAAGGAGATGGCCAAGGAGGCCGCGCGCACCACCGCGCTCGCGACCGCGGGCCGGAGCATGGTGTGATGGAGCCCTCCGCCCCGGGGTGCGTGGTGGTGGGCGCGGGCGACCTCGGAGGCGCGATCGCGCGCGTGCTCGCGCGAAAGGGCCATCGCGTGGTGGTCGGCTATCACCGGCAGCCCCCGCCGCTCGAGGCGTGGCGCGCGGCGAGCGGGGAGGGGGCCGAGCTCGTCGCGCTCCCCGTCGAGGTCAAGGACCCGGAGTCTTGCCGCGCCTTCTTCCAGGCGGCGGCGCGAAACGGGCGCTACCGCGCGATCGTGACCTGCTTCGGCGCGGTCGAGGACGCGCCGGTGGTGCGCACCGAGCCGCCGCTTCTGCGCGAGCTGTGCGCCGTGCACCTCGAGGGCGTGCTCAACGTGGTCCGCGCCGCGAGCTTTGGCCTGCTCAAGTCCGGCTTTGGCGCGATCGTGAACGTGGGCTCGGTGGCGGCGCGCCACGGAATCGCGGGGCTCGGCGCCTATGCGGCCGCCAAGGCGGCGGTCGAGAGCCTGGGGCGCACGCTGGCCCTCGAGCTCGGCGCCTACGGCGTGACGTGCAACACCGTGCACCCGGGCTTCGTCGACGCAGGCGCGACCGCGCGCCGGCCGGAGGCCTGGAAGGCGGCCATGCGGCGGCACGTCCCCATCGGCCGCCTGGTCACCGCCGACGAGGTCGCGGCGCTGGTGGCGTTCCTGGTGTCCCCGGACGCGCGCGCGATCACCGGCCAGGCCTTCGCGATCGACGGCGGCCTGTCGGTCGGCTCGCCCGCTCTGCTCCGCGAGCTCGGGGCCCTGGCGAAGGACACGTGACGCGGTGAAGAAGACCCTGTGCACGTTCTGCGGCGTCGTCGATCAGGTGACCGTCGACGAGCGAGGCGCCGTGCGCGGCAGCGGGAGCCTGGGCGCGTGCGTCAAGGGCACCGAGTACTTTCGCGCGCGGCTGGCCGCCGAGCCGCGCACCGTCGAGCGGTTCACGACGCCCATGCTGCGCACCCCCTACGGCTGGGAGAGCGTGTCGTGGGACTACGCGATCGACATGGTCGCCGACACCATCCTCGTCGATCGCAAGGAGTACGGGCGCGACGCGCTCGCCTTCTATGGCGTGGGGCAGATGTCGCTCGAGGCGCTCTGGATCGCCAAGCGCTTCTTCCAGGGCCACCTCGGCACCAACAACATCTGCTCCAACGCCGAGCAGTGCCTGGCCAACAACGCGGGCGGGCACGAGCTGGTGTTCGGCAACGAGGGGCCGTTCTCCTGCTACGCGGACTACCTCGAGGCCGAGACGATCCTCTTTTACGGCCACAACCCGGCCGCGAACCACCCCACCGTCTTCGACCGCTACATCCGCAAGAACCGGGACGCGCTCAAGGTCGTGATCGATCCGCGCCGCACCGACACGGTGCAGGTGCTGGAGCGCGATGACTCGCGGAGCCTCCACCTGCCGGTGAGGAGCGGCGCCGACGTGCTGCTCAACTGCCTCATCGCGCGCACGCTGCTCGACGAGGGCGGCCTCGACGAGGGCTATGTCCGCTCGCACGTCGATGCGGCCGCCCTCGAGGGCTTCCTCGACTTCCTGCGAAAGGGGCCGTTTCGCTTCGCCGAGGCGATCCCGCGCATCACGCCCGAGGGCTTCTCGACAGCGGAGATGGCGGCGCGGGTGCGACGCGTGTGCGACGCCTGGAAGACCACGCGCGTCGTCACGACCAGCTCGGTCGGGATCAACCAGACCGTGGGCTCGACGGGGGTGGCGTCGATCCTGAACCTCCACCTCCTGACCGGCAACCTCGGCGCCCCCGGGCGCGGCCACGTCCGGCTGGCCGGGCAATCGAACGCCTCGGGCGAGCTGGCCTTCGGCTACTCGGGCCGCCTGCTGCCGTTCCGCATGCAGGTGGCGAACCCGGAGCATCGCCGAAGGCTGGCCGAGCTGTGGGGCCTGCCGGCCTGCTGCATCAGCCCGCGGCCGGGCCTGCCCGTGGCCTCGTTCGCCACCTCGCCGCGGCTGCGCACGCTGTTCGTGTTCGGCACCAATCCGGCGCGCAACTTCCCGAACCTCGCGCGCTGGCGCCAGAAGATGATGGACCTCTGCATCGTCTACGTGGACTCCTACTACAACCCGGAGATCCTCGAGTACGCGGACATCGTGCTGCCGTGCCGCACCAAGCACGAGATGGACGGCGTGTTCTTGAACGGCGAGCGCAGGCTGCAGGCGCTGCGCAAGGTGGGTGAGCCGCCGTTCGAGGCCTGGACCGACGTGCGCATCGTGTGCAACGTGGCGCTGCGCATCGGCGAGCGGCTCCGCGAGCGGCCGACCGAGGAGCCCGGGCCGGGCGCCGACCTGTCCGCCGAGCAGGTCGACGCGCTGGTGGCGGCCGGCAACCTGGATCTGTCGCCGTCCCTCCTCGAGCGCGACTTCGCGCTGCCGCTCGATGGCTCCGGCGAGCCGCTCGCCGAGCCGATCTGGGACCAGATCCAGCGCGCCTCGCGCGGCTTTTACAATGAATTCGCCGACGGGCAGGGGCAGCCGATCACGCTGGCGCGCATCCAGGAGGCCGAGGGCGTGCAGTGGGGGGGCGCGCGTCGCTACCTGCGCGGCGAGGAGCCCGCGGATGCGCGCGGGCCCTTCCCCGGCATTCTGGCCGAGGATCGTCACCGCGCGACCCTGCACATCCCGGCGCCGGAGCGCCTGGTTCCCTTCTCCGAGCGCCGGCCGGACCGCCTGACCCTCATCACCGGCCGTGGCGCCATGGGCGAAGGCACAAGGGGTAGCAACGTCGCGATGTTCAACTCGTCGACGGCGACCGGACGCTCGTCGTGGCCCGAGGAGAATCGGCTCTACGTGGCCGAGCTCGACGCGGCGCGGCTCTCGCTCGGCAGCGGCGACCGCGTCCGCGTGCGAAACGAGCTCGGCGCGATCGAGTGCCCGATCGAGGTGACCGCCGACCTGCCGGCCGGGCACGCGTACCTCAGCTTCCACCCCGACCACCGCGGCACGCACCCCAATTTCCTGACCGACTCGGACCGCATCGATCCGGTGACCTGGCAGCCGCTGCTCAAGGACACGCAGGTGGAGATCGTCCCGATCGGCGCGGGCGAAGCGGGTGCGCCGTGACCACCGTGGCCGCCGCGGACCCGCCCGGCCCGGGATACGTCTGGAGCACGGTCCGGCGCTTCGCCTGGCCCGATCAGGCGCCGAGCCTCGAGCGCCCCGAGGCGCATGGCCTCGCTCCGGAGGCCTTCTCGGTGCGGGCCAGCGACGGCGTGGAGATCCGCGGCTGGGTGGTCGCGCCCGCGGCGCCCGAGGGCGTCGTCATCCTGTGCCACGGCCGCGGCGCGAACAAGACCCGGCTCCTGTTCCACCTGGCCATGCTGCAGCGGGCCGGCCTCGGGGCCGTGGCGTTCGACTTCCGCGGCTGCGGCACCAGCGACGCGCCGCAACGGCGCTGGTTCGGCAGCCTCTGGGACCCGCTCTTCGATCTGGAGGCGGTCGCGCGCCACGTCGAGCGCCGCTTCTGCGCGGCGTCGCGCGCGGGGCGGGTCGCGCTCCTCGGGCTGTCCTTTGGCGGCAACATGGCCATCGCCCACGCCGGCACGACCGGCCGGCGCTACGCGGCGCTGGTGCTCGACAGCACGCCGCTCTTGCGCTGGGGCGGCATGCTGGCAAGCCTGCTCGAGCGGGAACGGAAGGGCGCGCGCGACGCCTGGCTCCGGGCGGCGTGCGACGCCCTCGCGGTGGCCATGATCGTCAAGCTCACCCGCGCGGACGGGCTCTACCGTCACGCGCGACGCTCGGCGCGCAAGCTCGCCGAGACGCCGCTGCTCCTCGTCCTCGGTGAGCGCGACTCCTTCTTCGACGTCGAGGAGAGCTGCCGCTTCGTGGCGCGCCACTACGCCGGCCCCGTGCAGATCTGGCGCGTGCCCCGCGGACGCCACCTGACGAACCACATCGCGGCGGGCGAAGCTTACGAGCGTCAGGTCGTCTCGTTCCTTCGCGCAGCGATGCACAGAAAGGGATCTCCATGACCTCCGCAGCCGATCAGACCCTCGAAGCCCGGACCGCGTTCACGCTCTCGTTCGCCGATCTCGACGCCCAGCTCAGGCTCAAGATCCGCTCGACCCTGCGCGCGTGCTTCCCGATCATGTACGCCGAGTTCGCGCGGCAGATCGACGTGGGGTCGATGCGCAGAAAGGGGATCGCCTCGGTGATCACCTCGGTCGAGCTCGAGCGCAGCCTGATGCCGCTGCCGGTCGGCGGCACCGTCGACGTGCACACCTCGATCCGTCTGGCCGACTTCGCCGCGGGCGCCCTCGGCGATGGCCGGCGCCGGCTCGGCTTCGAGGTCCAGCTCGAGCTGCGCGCGCTGCCGGGCACCGGTGATCCGCTGCGCTACCGCGACCTCGCGCCTTCCGGCGAGAGCACGGTGTGCGGCAAGAGCACGTTCCTGCTCGCGCTGCTGCGTCCATCGGCGCCGCTCGCCGAGCGGCTCCTGGCCGACGCCCCGCCGGAGGTCGCGCACCTTCCAGTACGGCCCCTGACCAGGCCGCACCCGTCGGCGGAATCGCTGGCCAAGGTGCCGGACGGATTCGCCGAGTGCGCGCGCCGGGAGCGCGCGGCGGCGCCGCGGGTGTGGGGGCTGCACAACTCGGACGTGAACCAGAATGTGTTCACGGGCGACTACGTCGAGGCCCTGGAGGACACGTTCTCCGAGCTCCTGGCCCTGGGTGGGCAGGACCTCGTGGGCCACCAGATCGAGCGCGCCGGCGTGATCTTCAGAAAGCCGTTCGCGCCGGGATCGCGCGCGGCGCTCGACGCGACCGCGTTCCGCTCGGCGGACCGCACGCTGCTCGCGGCAGGGTTTCACGGTTTCGACCAGGAGGGCGCCGTCGAGGCGCGCCCGTCCATCGTCGGCCGGCTGGAAGGCCGGCTCGGCGTCCTCCGGGAGGATCCTCGCTTCGCGAGGTGACGATGCTCCGCGGAGCCACGACGGCCAGGGCGCCACAGGGCGCGCGCGCGCCCACGAACAAGTGGCTCGTGACCGTGTCGATCACCTTCGGCTCGCTGATGGGCACGATCGACGCGTCGATCGTCAACGTCGCGGTGCCGCACCTGTCGGGCTCGCTCGGCGCCACCGTCGAGCAGATCACGTGGATGACGACGGGCTTCGCGCTCGCCAACGTGGTCGTCATGCCGCTCACCGCCTTCCTCGGCCGCCTGTTCGGCCAGAAGCGCGTCTACATGTCCTGCATGGTGCTCTTCCTGGTCGGCTCGGCGCTGTGCGGCATGGCGCGCTCGCTGCCGCTCCTGGTGGCGTGCCGCGTGCTGCAGGGCCTGGGCGCCGGTGCGCTCTTGCCGACCGAGCAGGCCATCATGCGTCAGACCTTTCCGCCCGAGGAGCAGGGCATGGCGATGGCGATGTTCGGGATCGCCGTCATGCTCGGCCCCGCCTTCGGTCCCACGCTCGGTGGCTTCATCGTCGACCACTGGGGCTGGCCCTGGATCTTCTACATCAACCTGCCGGTCGGGCTCCTCGGCCTGTTCATGGTGCATTCGTTCGTGCACGAGCCCGAGGACCTGCGCGCCGCGAACGCGGCGGCGGCCGCGCATCAGCGCCGACACCTCGACTGGCCCGGCGTGGCGCTCCTGTCCGTCGGCCTCGGGGCGCTGCAGTACGTCCTCGAGGAGGGCATGCGCAAGGACTGGCTCCAGGATCGCGCCATCGCGGCGCTGGCCTTGGTCGCCGTCGTGGCGTTGCTCTTCTTCGTGGCGCGCGAGCGGACGGCGACCGCGCCCGCGGTCAACCTGTCGCTGCTCAAGGACAAGGTGTTCGTCTCGGCGACCATCATCGGCGGCTTCATGTACGCCATGCTGATGGCGGTCACCTTCCTCCTGCCCGTGTTCATGCAGAACCTGCTCGGCTACACGGCCGTGCAGTCGGGCCTCGCGCTCATGCCGCGCACGCTCGTCATGATCGTGGCCACGCCGCTGGTGGGGCGATTGCACGGCAAGGTCCAGCCGCGCTTCGTGGTCGCGTTCGGGCTCCTCTGCTTCTGCGCGAGCACCTGGTTCATGGGCCACTACACGCTCCTGACCTCGATGCGGCAGCTCATCTTCCCCGTCGTCATCCAGGGGCTCGGGTTTTCTTGCCTGTTCGTGCCGCTCGCCACGGTGGCGATGGCCACCGTCGACCGGCGCAAGCTGGCCGACGCGGCCGGCCTGAACTCGCTCGTGCGCCAGATCGGCGGCTCGCTCGGCCTCGCGGTGTTTGCGACGTTGATGTCGCGCTACCTCGTGCAGATCAAGGCGGCGATCGGGGCCCACGTCAGCGTCGGCCGGCCCGAGGTGACGCAGCGCCTTTCCGCGATGACGCAAGGGTTTCTGGCCCGCGGCTACGACCCCGACTCGGCGCGTCTGGCGACGCACAGAGTGCTCGGCGCCGCGGTGACGCGGCAGGCCAACGTCCTTCTGTTCGAGAAGCTGTTCCTGCTGGCGGGCGTGGTCTTCCTGTGCGTCTTGCCGCTGCTCTGGTTCCTCAAGGCGCCGAGGCCTGCCCCGGAGAAATGACCATGGAGAGAGCAAGAACGATCCCGAGCCTCGCGCCGGCGCCGCTCGGTGAGGCACTCCTTTCGAACCGGCACCGGCCGTTCAGGATCGCCGGAGCCCTCGTCGCCGGGGTGCTGGTCGCGATCGTCGGTTACCTGCTCGCGACCGCGGACCAGGAGGACACCGACGATGCCCAGATCACGGCGGACCTCGTACCCCTCGGCGCGCGCGTGGCCGGCCAGGTGCTCAAGGTGGCGGTGCAGGAGAACCAGCGGGTCGGCAAGGGTGACGTGATCGCCGAGCTCGATCCCGCCGATTTCGTCGCGCGGTTGTGGGCGGCCGAGGCGGAGCTGGCCTCCCAGCTGGCGCTGGCCGCGGCCGCGGAGGCGGAGGTGACGGTGATCGAGGCCGGATCCCAGGGCGGGCTCGCGTCGGCGCGCGCGGCGCTGGCCGGCTCGACGATCTCGGTGGGCCTGGCCGCGGCGCAGGTGGAAGAAGTGCAGGCCGCCCTGCTGCGCACGCAGGCCGCGGCCCGCAAGGCCGAGCTCGACCTCGCCCGCTCCAGTTACCTCAAGGCCGCCGACGCCGTGTCGGTGGTGCACCTCGACAACGCGCAGGCGGCCCACGACTCGGCGCGCGC
>JAHFDS010000682.1 GCA_023248855.1 Myxococcales bacterium | reverse complement strand
CGCCGAGCACCGCGCGGGCGCGGGGCGGCAACTCCGCTGCTTCGCCGGCCTCGAGCAGGCGAAGCACCACCGGCCGCCACGGCATGTAGGGCACCTGCTGGGCGTAGGAGGCGGCGCGCCCCACCAGCACCCGGACGGCGCCATGACTGCCGAGGCGCTGCACGCTCTCGCGGAACAGGCGCGACTTGCCCACCCCGGGTGGACCCTCGAGCCACACCCGCGCGCCGGCGGAGCGGCAGAGCACGTCGAGCGCGAGGTCGAGTGTGGCGAGCTCGTCGTCGCGACCGACGAGCGCGCTCGCCAGGGTCGCAAGGCTCCGCGCGTCGCCCACGGTCTGGCGCGCGCCGGTGACGCGATGCACGCGCACCGGGCCGCTGCGCCCCTTGACGGTTTGATCTCCAAGCATCTGTGTCCGCACGCGTCCCCGCGCGAGGCGCGCGGTCTCGTCGGCGACGAGGACCTCCCCCGGTCGCGCCAGCTCGGCCAGACGCGCGGCCACGTTCACCGCGTCGCCCATGACCGTGTAGCCACCGCCAGCGCCGCGTCCGACCACGCCTGCCACCACGAGCCCGGTGGCGACGCCGACGTGGAGCTGGAGCGCGAACGGCGTCCTGTGCAGCGCGGCCAGGTCGGCGTTGAGCATCGGCAGGAGCGCCTGGCAGTCGAGCGCCGTCAGGACCGCGCGCTCGGGGTCGTCCTCGTGCGCGGCAGGGGCGCCGAACACCAGCATCGCGGCGTCGCCGATGAGCTTGTCGACCGAGCCGCCGAAGCGGGCGACCACCGCACCGATGCGGTCGAACAGGCGGCTCATCGCGTCGGTCACGACCTCGGGGTCGTGCGCCTCGAGCAGCCGCGTGAACCCCACGACGTCGGCGAACACGACGGATACCACCCGGCGCTCGCCGCCCGCCACGGCCGACGACGCCGCGGCGCGGGCCCCGCAGCTCGGGCAGAACACGAAGCGCGCCTCGAGCTGGCCGCCACACACCGCGCAGCGCGTGCCGGCAGGGCCGTCCGCGGCGGCCGAGGTCGGGTCCATCAGCGCCAGGGCGGCGGCAGCTGGCCCGAGGTGGGCGCGATTCCGACCCCCTCGCGGCAGTCGCCCGAGCAGCCGTCGCCACTAATGTGGTTGCCGTCGTCGCAGGCTTCGCCGTCGGACGACTGCACGACCCCGTCGCCGCAGCGCGGGCCGAGCGTGCAGTCGGGCTTGCACTTGCCGTAGCCGCCGGTGTTCTGTGCACGGCCGTCGTCGCACTGCTCGCCGAACAGGCTGTCCACCATGCCGTCGCCGCAGGTGGCGGGCGCGCGACAGCCGGGTGCGCAGCCGGCGCCGTCCCGGCTGTAGGTCGTGAGGTTCGTGCCGTCGTCGCAGGTCTCCTGCGGCGTCTGCACGAGGCCGTCGCCGCAGCGCGGGCCGCGCTGGCAATTCGCCGTGCACGAGCCGTAGCTGCCGTCGTTGCGACCGTCGTCGCAGCTCTCGTCGCCGGCCACGATGCCGTCGCCGCAGCGCGTGGTGCAGGTGCTCCTGGCGCCGCCGAAGCCCTTGAGCGTCAGGTTGAAGTTCGACTGATCCGTGCGCCGCTCCGCGTGGAACAGCGCGATCTCGTAGACGCGCCCCATCTGCAGGCCAAGCTGCGTCGCGCGCGCGGCGTCGAGCGTCACGCTGCCCGGACGCTGCGGGTGCAGGCCGCCGAGGTCCACCACCAGCTGGCCGTGGATGAACACCCACACGTCGTCGTCGCCCGAGAAGCGCAGCTCCTCGCCGCCGCGGAACTCGAACCACGAGCGCAGCTCGCTGGTGAAGCCGAAGTTGTGGCCCGCCGACGCGAGATCGCGGCCCATCGCCACCCAGCCGGCGTTGTCGAGCGGAAAGAACGCGGCGTCGGGGAAGTAGTACGAGCCGTCGGCCTGGCGCGAAAGCGTCAGCCGGCGCACGAACGAGAGGTTGACCCCCGCCGTGTCGCGGTACCACTGGTCGAAGTTGGCGGCGGTCGTGGTCTCCTGGCCGAACGGGCAGGCCGCGGCGGGGAGCGTCGTGGTGGCGCCGCAGATGCCGGTATAGACGGGCTTGCGATCCGCCCCCAGCGCGGTCATCACCAGGCCGGGCGTCGCGTCGGTGCCGCTGAAGATCTCGAAGTCCGGGTGCCGCGTGGCGCCGCTGGCCGGGCGCGAGATGAAGTCGCGGTAGGTGATGGGCACGTCGATCGACCCGGCCGGCATGCCGCCACCGCTGGTGCACGAAAAGCCAGGCTCGACCGTGCAGGTCGGCGAGCAGCCGTCGCCCGCGCGGGTGTTGCCGTCATCGCACTGCTCGTTGTCGCCCGGCAGGAGCAGGCCATCGCCGCAGCGCGAGTTGCAACCCATCGCGCCACAGGTCGGCTCGACCTCGCAGAAGGGGTTGCAGCCGTCGCCGACGGTCTGGTTGCCGTCGTCGCACGGCTCGCTGCCCTCGCGCACGCCGTCGCCGCAGGTGGTGCGGCGGCACGGCTGTCCGGGCGTCGGGCACGCAAAGCCCGGCTCGAGCCGGCACATCGCCGAGCAGCCGTCGCCATCGGTGGCGTTGCCGTCCTCGCACTCCTCCGCGCCCGCGATGATGCCGTCCCCGCAGCGCGCCGCGGTGCAGCGCTGGCCGGGCGCCGGGCACGCGAAGCCGGGCTCGCGGTGGCAGTCGGCGCCGCAGCCGTCACCTGCGCGCGGATTGCCGTCGTCGCAGGTCTCGTCGCCGGAGATGCGTCCGTCGCCGCACACCACGGTGCTGACGCAGCGCTGGCCTGGGGTGGGGCAGGCGTGATCCCGCTCGACGGTGCGGCAGTCGGCGGCACAGCCGTCGCCCGCCGTGTTGTTGCCGTCGTCGCACATC
>JAHFDS010000681.1 GCA_023248855.1 Myxococcales bacterium | reverse complement strand
CCCGGCGAGGATCGCGAGCGCCACCGAGGGGAGGTAGAGGAAGCGCTCGGCCAGGATGGCCGGGTCTGCGAACAGCTTGGTCGAGGGCAACATCGCCACGTAGAAGAGCAGGATCGCGAACGCGGCGCGCGGGGCACGTCGCCTAAGCGCTATCGCACCGCCGATCAGGGCCACGTGCAGCGCCAGCAAGAGGCCGAGCCGCGCGCCGTGCGCGACCACGTAGTCGCCCGCGTAGTCGGCCCGTAGGCTCGCGGGTGCGACCAAGAGGCGCAGCGCGTCCGCGAGCGGTGTGGCCAGCTGCGCCAGGCGATCGACCGCGGAGGGCCCCGCGGCGATCACGGCCCCGGCGCTGGCGAAGCCCTCGGCCGACAGGACGTGGTGACGCAGGGCGAGCGCGGGCACGCCCGAGATCCCCACCAGGGCCGCCGCGCGCAGCGCCCGAAGCGGCGCGGCCCGGAGCACGAGGGATGACAGGAGCGCCACCGCGATCGGCAAGGTGGCCATGCTCTCGCGGCAGAACAGGCCCACCAGGAAACACAGCGCGGGCTGCCACAGCGGGGCGCCGCGGGCGTGCCGCGCGAGCGCGAGCGCGTAGAGGCCGGCGACGAGCACCTCCGAGCGGTTGAACGACAGGTCGATCGCCTCGGTGTGCACCGGGTGGACGGCGAAGAGGACCGCTCCGACCGTGGCGGCGCCGCGGGCCAGGCCGAGGGCCCAAAGCAGCGCCAGCACGGCCAGCGACGTGGCCGCGTGGCAGGCGATGCTGACCCAGCGCGACGCCGCGGGGCCTGGCCCGAACAGGGCACGCTCGAGCACGTGGGTCGTCATCGCGAGCGGACGGTAGAGGTGGCTCGGCTGATCGGTGCCGTGCCACGCGTGCTGCAGGAACAGGCGCGGCACGTTGCCGAGCGCGTCGAGATCGGGGTTGTCGCGCACGAGCGGCACGTCGTCGTAGACGAACGCGCCCCCCGGGGCGTTGGCAAAGGCGGCCAGCACCCCGAGGAGCACGCACAGCACGGGCCAGGCTGTGCGCGCGCGCCAGACGGGGGGCCCGGCGGCCGAGCTCATCTGGGCGACGATAACACCGGCCACGCCGCCGCATCCGCTACCATCGGGCCGATGCCCATCTGCACGCTGCTCACGGACTTCGGTCTCGCGGACGGCTTCGTCGGCGCGGTCAAGGGCGTCCTTTTGAGCGGCGCCCCGTCCGCGCAGCTGATCGACCTGTCGCACGAGGTTCCCCCCGGCGACCTCGAGCACGGCGCGTTCGTGCTCGCGCAGGCGGTGCCGCTGTACCCGGCGGGCAGCGTGCACGTCGCGGTGGTCGATCCAGGTGTGGGCACGGCGCGCGAGCCGGTCGTGGTGCGCCACGGCGGCGTGCTGCTGGTCGGGCCGAACAATGGCCTCTTTTCGCGCCTGGCGCCGGCCCCGCACGACATATTCGTTATTTCGAATGTTTTGTGGTTGCGCCCGCGGCCTTCCGCGACCTTCCACGGTCGCGACGTCTTCGCGCCGGCCGCGGCGGCGCTGCTGTCCGGATCACCGCCCGAGGACGCGGGCCCACGGTTGCCCCGGGATCGCTGGGTGCGCCTGCCCGCGCGCACGCCATCCGACGCGCCTTGGGGCATGATGGGGGAAGTGGTGCACGTGGACCGCTTCGGGAACCTCATCTCCAACCTGCCGGGAACGGCCGGCTTCGCGCGCGTGCACCTCGAGCCGGCTGGCCCGACGCTCGAGATCGCACGCACCTACGGCGATGTCGCGCCCGGCGCGGCGCTCGCGTACGTCGGCTCGGGGGGCAAGCTCGAGATCGCCATCCGGGACGGCCACGCGGCGCGCGCGCTGGCCGCGGGCCGCGGCACGCCCGTGCGGGGGCTCCGATGAGACCGCTCCTGCTCTTGCTGCTCGGGCTGGCAGTCGCCTGCGTGGGCTCGGGCGATGGCCAGGTGCAGGGCGAGCTGCACCTGCGCGCGTGCCGCTTCGAGGGCGGCAAGTCCCGCGACCTCAACGACCCGCGCTGGAACATGAAGGCCGGTTTCTTCGCGGCGGAGCCGATCGAGGACGTCGACCGCGGCTCACCCGAGAACCGGCTCGAGATCCGCATCCAGCGCGACGGCGCGCACCTCGAGGAGTCCGACGCCCTCGTGATCAGCGTCCCCGACGTGCGCAAGGCCGCGGCGCAGTGGCTGCGCAACCGCGCCGGCTCGACCGACGGCTCGGCCCCGCTCGACGTGCGCAGCGACGGGCTCGTTCGGGCGTCCCTGTCGCTGTTCGCGACCTGTCCGGCGCTCATCTCGAGCGGCGCCACCGCGGTGCAGACGCTCAACGCGGACGTGGGCTCGCAGATCTTCTTCACCCACTTCGGCGAGGCCGAGAAGTACTCGCCGGACTCCCTGCCGGCGGACTTCATCGTCGACTTCGGCGATCGCCTGGCGACGCGCGGGGGGACGAGCGGCTTCGTGCTCGAGCTGGCCGACCTGCGCGCGCGCACGCTGGGCGAGCCGTCGCAGGCCTCGGGCCACCTCATCGGCAGCTTCGATTTCGACGTCAGGCGCGGCGCGGCCGGCCAGTCGTTCCCTTGACGACCGGGCTCGTCGAGCCGGTCGTCATCGAGCGACTCGCCCACGGAGGCGAGGGCGTCGGGCGTCTGCCCGACGGGCGCGTCTGCTTCGTGATGCTGGCGGCGCCGGGCGATCGCGTGCGCGTGCGCGTCACCGAGTCGCACCCCCGCTGGGCGCGCGGCGAGCTCGACGCGGTGCTCGAGCCCGGCCCGAGCCGCACCGTGCCCGGCTGCCCGCTGTTCGGGCGCTGCGGCGGCTGCCAGTGGCAGCACGTGACCCTCGAGGCCCAGCGCGCGGCCAAGCA
>JAHFDS010000680.1 GCA_023248855.1 Myxococcales bacterium | reverse complement strand
GGATCCCGCGATGCGGTGGCTCTACCCCTACGATCGCACGTTGTTCCCGTCCTGCATCCTGCCGCCGGTTCTGCAATGGGTCCCTGCCGCGGCCGGCACTGAGGCCGTGTATCTACACTTGCGGTCGCGTCTTTTCGAGTACAAGGGTTGCTTCGGTCCCAACCCAGCCGCGCAGTTGCAGGTCCCCCTCAATGCGTGGACGGCGGCCATTGCGCAGAGCACCGGTGCCGCCGATCCACTGACGGTCGAGCTGACCACGCTCGCGGGCACCACTGCGACGGCTCCCATCCGTCTGACCTGGCAATTCACGCAGGGTAGTCTGAAGGGTACGGTCTATTACAACACCTACAATTCCCCGATGTCGCAGGGCTGGGGCGCGGTCATGCGGATCCGCCCGAGCGCCAGCGCTCCCGAGGCGCTGCTGACGTTGCCAGGGCTACCGCTCATCGGACCGTGCATCTCGTGCCACGCAGTGTCCGCCAATGGATCGCTGATGGTGGCCGCACTGCACACCTACCCACAGGGCCCTTACAAAAGCGCGTCTTACGATCTGCAGGCCAATCCAGGCCTTCGCCCCCCCGCGATCGTCGACACGCTCGACGAGGCGGCGTTCGCCGGCGTGTTCCCGGACGGCTCCCGCTTTCTCACGACGGGCAGTCCGAGCCCCACGGGCAGCAACATCCCAGTCGGCCAGGACGATGTCATCGGTATGGTTGCCCCGCCGGGCGGCAAGGTGTCGCGCCTCCACGACGCGCGCAGCGGTGCCGCGTTGTCCGCCGCCGGATGGGACGGCGTTATCCGCTTCGCCAAGATGCCGATGTTCTCGCCCGACGGCCGCCGCGTCGTCTTCAACCATCACGAGGCGGGAGGCGGCCACCGCCTCGCCACGATGGACTTCGATCCCGCGACCAACACCTTCTCGAACCTCGCCACGCTGTACGAGCACCCGACGCTGTATCCGGGCTGGCCCGTGTTCACCCCCGACGGGCGGCAGGTGGTGTTCACGCTCGGAAATCGCCACAACTACGGGGCCGGCATTCCGCCCGGCGATCCGCAGCCCGCCCCTGAGCCGCGCGCCGATCTCTACATCGTGGACCTGGGCACGAGGATGGCGACCGTCCTGGCCCAGACCGGCGGCGGCACCACGCCGCCCGCGGGTGCCCGCGACCAGCACCTCGACTTCTACCCGACCATGAGCCCGGTCGCCTCCGGGGGCTATTTCTGGCTCTATTTTACGACTCGTCGTACCTACGGAAACACGATCACGAACCCGGTCGCTGACACGCGCACCAAGAAGATCTGGGTGGCCGCGATCGACATCGGCGCGCCGCCAGGCCAGGATCCCTCGCACCCTGCCTTCTACCTGCCCGGACAGGAGCTCGAGAGCGGCAACATCCGCGCATTTTCGGCGCTCGAGCCATGTCAGGGCAGCGGCGCGAGCTGCCAGAGCGGAATCGATTGCTGCACGGGGTTCTGCACGGCCGGCCGGTGCGGCCCGGCACAGTCGTGTGCTCATATCGACGAGCGGTGCCGCAGTCAGAGCGATTGCTGTGACCCTGGAGCTGATTGCATCGGCGGCTACTGCGCTTATCCCGGGCCTGGGTAGTGGCGCGCCAGCAACGCAGTCGTGCGCTCATCCGCTATGGACATCGCTGAGCGCGTAGAGTGTCCGGACCAGTGCGAGCTCGAGGACCGCGGGGTGCGCCGTCCAGTCGCGCATGAGGTTAGGCGGAGCGCACCGGTCCGAGGAGCAGGCGGCCAAGGACAGAAGGGCGCAGAGCGGACGGAACATAGGTAGCGCGCCGCCCGCTGGATCAGTTCCCGGTCGCCTTGGGATCGATGCCGATCGTCATCGTCCACGCCGACAGCGAGCCGGCGGCGGCGCTCTTGTTGGTGATCCGCAAGGCGTAGCGGTAGCCCGACGCGTCCTCGGAGGGCGCGATGGTGGGGAACCGGGCACGGCGGTCGTCGTTGCGGTGATGGTGCCGGTCGTGCAATCCGCCGCGGTCGGCGTGTAAAGGCGCCAGGTGCTCGACGGCGCGCGCAACGAATGGTCGGCGAGGTTGATGACCTGCAGGTCGACCGTCACGTCGCACCGGCGCAGCCCGCTGAGCTTGAAGGAGATGCGCGCCGGCCCGGGGGACGTCAGTCGATCGCGAAGCAGTAGAGGCGCCCGGAAGAGCCGTGGACGCGCAGCCCTGCCTCGCTGCAGCCCTCGGACTCGTGTGACGCGTTCCAGGAGGGCGGCCCCCCGGTGCAGGGCCGTACGATCGGATCGGCGCAGGGCGGCTGGCTCCAGTCCCAGTGCCCGACCTCCGCATTGTCGGCATCGTCGCTCGAGGTCCAGTTGCGGCATTGCGGTGGATCGGCGGGGTTGTCGCCCATCGCGATCGCCTCGCCCGCGTCGCTCGAACCCGTCACGATGTCGTGCTCCTCGTAGGGAACCGCCTGCAGCGTCTCGGTCCACATGTGGTCCGAGATCGGCCCCATCGCGTGCAACGTGGCGACGTCCGGCGCGACCATCAGGCCGTGGACGTCGTACCAGGGCCCCGATCCAACGCGATCCTTTGCGTGCACGGTCGCGCTTCCGGAGACATCGGTGCGCTGGATCGTCGACAGGTACGCGTGCCAGGTCTTCCGGAGACCCACCGCCGCTGCGCGCGCTTGGCAACGCGCGTCGGCGCCGGCCAGGCCGCCGTAATTGCCACCGCGGGCGCCGATGCCCACGCTCGTGACGAAGAACGAGGTCATCGAGCTGAGCGTGCCGGACCCTGCGCGGCCCCCGCCCCCGGGGGATCCCGCACCTCCGGCGCCGCGCATCGCGCCGCTGCCGCCGGACCCACCGGACGCGCCGGCGCCGCCGCCC
>JAHFDS010000679.1 GCA_023248855.1 Myxococcales bacterium | reverse complement strand
CGTGTCGCGGGTGCGCTCGAGCCAGAGCGGCCGGACCGGACGGCCCGGGTGCGCGGCCCGCGCGAGCAAGAGCGTGTGATCGAACCCCCGCTCGCGCAGGCGCCGGGGGTGCGGCGGCACCGGGATCACGAGGTCGGCGTGGGCGCCAAGGGCGCGCGCGGCCGGCTGGAGAAGCGCACCCAGCGCCGAGGCGAGGTCCGGCCGGGGCACGAGCTTGTACCGGAGCAGCGCCACCTGCAGCTGGCCCCCGTAGGCAAACGGCGCATGGACGCTCGGGCCGGCGTCCGTCGCCGGCTCGACCGTGTCCCAGCAGGGGGCACAGAGCGACTCGCGCGCGCGCACGGCGGCGCCACAAGCCGCGCACTCCGGGGGATACACCACGTCCAGGAAGGCTTCGAGCATGCGCATGACGGCGTTATCGGCGCCGCCCGCGCCGAGTTGCGCCCGATCCGTCTGCTCACACGTTCACTTGTGATACGGCTCGCCCGCGAGGATCGACAGGGCCCGGTAGAGTTGCTCGGCGAGGACCAGACGCGCCAGCCGGTGGGCCAGCGTCATCGGCCCGAGCGAGAGGCGCACGGTGGCGGCCGCACGCACTGCCTCCGAAAAGCCCTCGGCGCCGCCGATCGCGAAGGTGATGCCCTGCGCTCCCCCCTGCATGCGCCGGTCGAGCTGCGCCGCGAGCTGCTCGCTCGACCACATCGTCCCGCCCACGTCGAGCACCCACAGCTCGTGGCGTGGTGGGCGCCTGGCGAGCAGGTCGTCGCGCTCCCCGAGCTCGCGAACCTCGAGCGGCAGCTTCTTCTTGATACGCTTCCAGTACTCGTCGCACGCGTCGGCGTAGTGGCGCTCCTTGATGCGCCCCACCGCGAGGACGAGCAGCTTCACGCGTCGTAGTCGTACGCTTCGGGCAGGTAGCGCTGCTCGGGCGGGACCTCGATCGGCAGCCGCGGAGCTTCCTGCAGCATGCTCTCGAGGTCGTAGAAGTCACGGGTGGGATGGAAGAACACGTGCAGGACGAAGTCGCCGTAGTCGAGCAGGGCCCAGGTCCGCTGCGGGCTGCCGATCTCGACGCCGAGCGGTCGCTTGCCCTGCTGCCGGAGCCCCTCCACCACCGCGTCCGCGATCGCCTCGACCTGCCGCTCGCTGCGGCCGCTGACGATGCCGACGAAGTCCGTGTACGCAGCCAGGCCGCGCACGTCGAGCACCACCGGGACATAAGCCTTCTTGTCGAGCGCGAGCTCGATCGCCCGTCGCATCAGCAGCTCCGACGGATCCGCCTCGCCCGTCCGCCGGGCGGCCGGGCTCACCGACTTGCGGGGACGCGGCGGCTTGGGCGT
Organism: Myxococcales bacterium; assembly: GCA_023248855.1. Taxonomy (GTDB): domain Bacteria; phylum Myxococcota_A; class Polyangia; order JAHFDS01; family JAHFDS01; genus JAHFDS01. The sequence goes on along the minus strand of JAHFDS010000679.1, from coordinate 1,530 downwards.
CCTGTCCCGGGCGACGGAGGCGACCCGCAGCTTCGGCGGTCCGGCCTTCTTGCCGGCCGTTCGCTTCGGGCCCGCGCCCGTGCCCCTGCTCTTGCTCTTGCTCTTGCTCGGTGTCTTGCGCACTGGCTGCCGTCCTCCGATTGCCTGATCACCTGCCGCCCATCGAACCGCGGAGCCCGCCGCTGTCGCCGCGATAGCCTCGAATTCCTTCGGATCACGCCACGTTCAAGGCCGAGAGAGCTTATAGCAGCACGAGGTCGTCGCGGTGCACGATCTCATCCCCCGCGCGGAAGCCGAGCACGGCCTCGATCTCGCTCGTGCGCTTGCCCGCGAGCTTGCGCACGTCCCCGGCCCCGTACGCGCACAGCCCGCGCGCGAGCTCACGCCCTGCCGGGTCCGTGATGGCCACCGGGTCGCCGACCTCGAACTCGCCCTCGACCCGCACCACCCCGCTCGGCAGCAGGCTCTTGCCCTGCGCCGACAGCGCGCGCGCAGCGCCCTCGTCGACCACCAGGGTGCCCGCCGGGCGGAGGGCATAGGCGATCCAGTGCTTGCGCGAATCCAGCTTCTTGCCCGGATCCGCGACGAAGAGCGTGCCGCGCTCGGTACCGGAGAGGAGCTCGGCGAGCGCCCCCGGCACCCGTCCCGACGTGACCACCGTGGGCACGCCGAAGCGGCCCGCAGCGCGCGCAGCCTGGGCCTTCGAGGCCATACCGCCCGAGCCGACGCCGGAGCTCGCGCCGCCCGCGTGGGCCGCTTCGCTGGCCTCGCGGACGAAAGGCACGAGCTTTCCGGCCGGGTCCAGCAGCCCCTCGACGTCGGTGAGCGCAACCAGCAGATCCGCGCCCACGAGGTTCGACACCAGCGCCGAAATGAGATCGTTGTCGCCGAACTTGATCTCCTCGACCGCCACCGTGTCGTTCTCGTTGATGATCGGCACGACCCCGTGGGCGAGCAGCGCCTCGAGCGTCCGGCGTGCGGACAGAAAGCGCCCGCGCGCTGCGAAGTCGTCGTGCGTGATGAGCACCTGACCCACGAGGAGCCCCCGGGCGCCGAATGCGCGATCGTAGGTCTGCATCAGGGCCCCCTGGCCGACCGCGGCGCAGGCCTGCAGCTCGGCCAGCTCGCTCGGCCGGGCCGAAAGGCCCAGCTTGCGTACGCCCATCGCGATCGCGCCCGAGGTCACGAACACGACCTGGACGCCGCGCGTCCGGGCCGCCGCGATGTCGGCGGCGATCTCGCCCGCGCGGAGATCGAGCTCCTCGGCGAGGATCTTGCTCCCCGCCTTGAGCACGACCCGTCTCACCTGCGGGAGCGGAGGTCTCACGTGCGCTCCGCCGCCAGCGCTCGCGCGAGCGCGCCCTCGATCGCACGCGCTTCCGCGTCGAGCGTGCGGCCGAGCTCGGATTCGAGCGTCCGACGTGCCGACTCGATCAGACCCGGCGCGAAGCTCACGACCTCTCCCTTCTCCCCGAGCGCTCGCGCGAGCCACCCGGGGGCGCTCGATGCGACCCTCAGACCGCCGCGAAG
>JAHFDS010000678.1 GCA_023248855.1 Myxococcales bacterium | reverse complement strand
AGACCTCATCGCCCTCTACCAAAGGGCCCTCGTTGCCGGCGATCGCTCGGTGCGCCCCGCAGTCCTGTCCGCCCTCGGCGTCTCCGAGGATCCGACCGCGCTGGCCCTCGCGCTCGACGAGCGATGGCCTCCTTCGGAGGGCGTGCGCGCCCTGGTGGCCGCGCTCTCGGAGCGCACCACGCGGGAGCGGGCGTGGGCCTTCGCCGAGGCACGCTGGGACGCGCTGGCGGCGAGGCTGACCACCGAGGATCTGCTCGACGTGATCGGCGCGGTCAGCGGCTTCTGCGACGACGCACCGCGCCAGCGGGCCGCGCGGTTCCTGCGACCGCGCGTGAGCGCGAGCGTCGGGGCCGCGCGTACGCTCGTGCAGTCGCTCGAGGAGGCCGAGGAGTGCGGCCGCCGGGCGCGCGTGCTCGCGTCCGGGCTGCGCGCGCTCCTCTTGCCGCCTCCGCCGGAGCCGAACGGCTCCGGCCGGAGCCGAACGGTTCCCCACACAGCCCCACCGCCAGCCAACCGGCCGTAATCCCGGACGAACCCAGGCGGCACCAGAGTTGCTGTACCCCTCGCCATGAAGTCCCCGATCCTCACCCTCGCGCTCCTCGGCTCAGCCTGCGGCTCGCTGCAGGTCAAGCCGCTCAAGACCAGCGTGCAAAAGCCCTCCAACGTCGCCATCTACTTCACGGTCGAGCGCGGCGACGAGCCCGTGGGCGGCCTCGCCGCCGAGCAGTTCCGCATCTACGAGGACGGCAAGCTGGTCTCCAAGTACGAGTCCAAGCAGACCATCTTGAACCCTGAGGTCGCGGTCGTGCACTACACGATGTTGCTCGTCGACACCTCGGCCAGCGTCACCGAGTCCGGCAGCATCGACGCGGTGGCGGCGGCTGCGGACGGCTTCGCCGCGCGCGTCGCGAAGATCCATCAGGTGGGCGTGTACGCCTTCGACGGCGGCAAGGACCTCCGTCGCATCACCGGCTTCTCGGGCTCCGAGGGGGCCGTGCGGGCGGGTCTCGCCAGCCTCAAGGCCCAGCGTGCGCGTGACCCCTCGACCAACCTCAACGGTGCCATCGTCAAGGCGCTGGGGGAGCTCGGCAAGGCACGCCAGCGTGCCACGGTGCCGTTGCGCTTCGCCTCCCTGGTCGTCTTCACGGACGGCACCGATCGCGCGGGCTACGTCACCTCCGAGGAGGTACGAAAGGCGATCGAGGACGCCGACGTGGAGGTCTTCGTCATTGGCCTGGGCGGCGAGGTCGACCCGCGCGAGCTGTCTTCCCTGGGGAAGAACGGCACGGTGTTCGCCGAGAACGACGCCGCGGTGAAGAAGGCCTTCGACGACGTCGCTCAGCGGATCGAGAACATGGCCAAGCGCTACTACCTGCTGTCCTACTGCTCGCCGGCGCGCGCGGGCACCCACAAGATCACGCTCGAGGCGGTCAAGGACGGCGCGTCCGGCTCGGCCGACTACGAGTTCAGCGCCAGCGGCTTCCGCCCCGATTGCGATCCGGGGGCCCGGCCGGCGTTCCAGGTGCCCGGCCTCGCGGACGCGAGGCGCGAGGCGCGCACCGCCTCTGCCCGGAAGCCCTGACATGATCTCGCGGTCGATCATCCTGCCGGAGCCCCTGTCGTCGGCGCGCAGGAGCGGCACCGGCGTGGGTGCGTCGCTGCTCTCGCTGCCACCCCCCGGGGCGCGACCCCGGCCGCGCCGGCGCGCAACCACCCTGGCCACCCTGGTGCTCGCGCTCTTGGCCGTGGCGATCCTGCTCGTCCTCGGCGGCGAGGCGGGTGCCAAGCCGCGCGCGCGCGATCGCGAGCTGCGCCTGGGCTCGACCATGCCGGTCTACGTGGTCGGCCCGACCGCCCCGCAGGGCGTGGTACGCACCGAATCGTCCGGCGGTGGCACCACCCTGTTCGGCGCCGATCTCGGGCTCGGCTACTTCGTGCATGACTGGCTCGAGGTCGGTGGCCTCATCACCTTCGCGCACGCGACGACGGGGGGGCAGAGCCAGACCCTGGTGGGGTTCGCGCCGCTCTTTCGCGTCCTGTTCGTTCCGGGGACGATCGGGTTCTTCGCGGAGGCGGCGCCGGGCTTCCTGGTCGAGGCCAAGGCACAGACCCATCCGGTGTTCCGTCTCGGCACCGCGCTGGGCATGGAGGCCTTCGTGACGCCCTGGTGGGCCGTGCGGGTCGGCCCCACGTACGAGCTCTACCTCAACCGCGGGGGCTACCAGACGCTCCACGTGCTGGGGGCGACTTGGGGCATCTCCGCCTACTTCTGAGCGATTTGACCGCATCCGAGAAGGCAGATACGATCAAGGACGCTCTTGCGTCCGTCGATGACCCGTGCGACGACGCGCTGGCCCCTCGGGCTCGGCCTTCTGGCCGGCCTCGGGTGCGCGAGCGCGCAGGGTGGGCAAAAGCCCGCCCAGGTCGCGGCGTCCAGGCGCGCGCCCGCGGGATCCGTGACCACCCTGCACGAGCAGCTTCAGGCCTCGCTCGATCGCCAGGCGGACCTCGAGCGCCGGGTGGAGGATCTCTCGTCGCAGCTCGACGAGATCCAGGCGCGCAGCGCGCCCCCCAGCGTCGAGCTTCGCTCCGGCGCCCGGCGCGCCGTCGCCATCCGCCCGACCGCCGACGGCTATCGTAGCCAGGCGGTGGAGGAGCCGACGGAGGAGCCGGCGGTCGCCTCGGGCGCCGAGCGCCCTTCGTTGACCATCGAGGGCAGCCGCGCGCGCTACGAGGAGCCTGGCGTCGAGCGGACGCGCTATCGGCTCACGCCGCCGGCGTCGCCAGCCGCCAAGCGAGCCCAGAGGCCGCCAGCGCCCACTGCGGTGGTGGCGGAAGGCTCGACGCAGCCGGCGCCGGCGACACCGCAGGCGA
>JAHFDS010000677.1 GCA_023248855.1 Myxococcales bacterium | reverse complement strand
GATGGGCGCTCCGCCCGCCGGAGACCACGACCTCGCGTCCGTGTGGACCGGCAGCGAGATGATCGTCTGGTACGGCTCCGCCCGTCTCTACAAGCCCGCCACTGATTCCTGGCGCGCCGCGACTGCGACGGACGCGCCGTCGATCGACTATCCCGTGGCCGCGGTCTGGGCCGGCCACGAGATGATCATCTGGGCAGGCGCGGGCGCTGCGCGATCGGGCGGCGCCCGCTACGACCCGGCGATGGACAAGTGGTCGCCGGTGACGAGGACCAACATGCCGGCGACGAACGGCGATTTCACCGCGGTGTGGAGCGGCAGCGAGATGATCGTGTGGGGCGGGGGTGCGTCGGGCTTCGTCGTCCAGGTCGGTGGCCGCTATGATCCGGCGCGCGACGCCTGGACCCCGACCTCCACGCAGGGCGCGCCCGAGGCGCGCGACCTTCACCGCGCGTGCTGGACGGGCAATGAGATGTTCGTCTGGGGCGGACGCAGTCTCACCGGGAGCCACCTGGCGACGGGGGGACGCTACAACCCCATGACCGACTCGTGGGCTACAGTGACGACCATGGGGGCGCCCGAAGGCAGGGCCGCGTTCTCTGGAATGGGGGGCGGCCACTCCATCGTGTGCTCGACGCAAGGGGTCATCGTGTGGGGCGGGGACGGGGCCACGCGTGGCTACCTCGCCAGCGGTGGGATCTACAACCCGGCAGGCGACATGTGGATCGCGGCCACCTCGATGGAGAACGTCGATGGCCGCTACGGTCACGTCGCCGCCTGGACCGGCGCCGAGATGCTGGTCTGGGGCGGCTCCAGCCTCGGCGATCGCAACGGCGGGGGGCGCTACAACCCGTCCGGGAACACGTGGACGCGGATGGTGACGGACGGCGCGCCCGACGGCGTGCCGACCCGCACCGGCGTGTGGACCGGATCGGAGCTCATCGTCTGGGTCGAGAACGGAGTCGGCGGTAGGTACAAGCCGTAGGAGCTACTACTCCCCCAGCCGCAGCCCGGGCGGCACCGCGTCGCCGAACACGAAGCGCTGCTCCTTGTCGAGCAGGGCGACGGGCTCGGCGACCAGCTGGGCAAAGCGGGCACCCCCGGGCAGCGACTTGAGCCGCTGCATCAGCCTTGCGCGCACGGCGTCCCCGATGTCGCGCGCGCGATCGCCCGTCTTGCGCCCGAGCTGCGCGAGGGCCGGCGCGAGCTGCTCCGGCGCTCGCCATTCTGCCTTGAGCAGCCGCTCGATCCAGCCCTCGACGACAGCGCTCGGCACCACGCGGTCGATCGGGCCGTGCAGCGGCTGGCGCGCCCCCACGCGCGCGAGCGCCCAGGGCGCGTAGTCGATGCCCTTGCCCTTCTCGACGAGCGGCAGGAGCGCCTCGCCGATCTGCGCCTTGTGCACGGCCGGCAGTCGCTCGAGCGAGGCGGCCACGCGCCACAGCTCGGCGAGCTCGTGCGGCGGCGGCGGACGGCGCGGGCCACCGCGCTTGGTGGCCCGCGGCAGCAGGAAAGGCGCGACGCGATTCCACAGCTCCTCCTGCTGCCCGGTGACAAGGCCCCCCGACACGCGTCGCCACAGCACCCACCACTCGATGCGCACCGCATCCACGGCCTCGTGCGCGAGCGGCGCCTTGTAGATGCGCCACAGCTCCTTCATCCGCCAGTCGTCGAGCTGGAAGCCCCAGCCCGGACGCAGGAAGTAGCCGGCGAGGTTGAGCCAGCGCGCCTCGTGCACCGCGGACTGCCCCCGGTCGCCGCGCGCCTCGTAGAGCGGCGGCCACAGCGCGCGCAGGACCGCGGTGTCCCACTGATCGCGCGGCACGCCGAGCGCGCCCTCGACGCGCTTGACCAGGTCCGCAGGCTCGCGCGCGCCCTTGGCGAACGCCTCGCGCACGACCGCGTTGGCGGCCTCGACCTTGCCGCGCACGTCGGCGGCGAGGCCATCGTCCGAAGGCGCCTCGGACTTCCGCTCGACGCTGGTCGCCGCATCGGGTGCGACCTCGGACGCTCCGGCGCCGCGCAGATCGAACTCGAGGCGCGCCTCGAACGTGGCGTCGCCAGGCTCGCTGCGGCCGAGCGTCAGCGCGAGCGTCCCGAGCTCGGTCAGCCGGGCGTGCAGGCGCACCTTGAGCACCCCGAGATCGCGCGGCCGCCCGTGGCGGATGACCGTGAGCACCGGCGGCAGGGGCACGAGCTCGCCCTCTTCGGCCTCGGCCACGTCGCCCGGCGCGTCCCCGGTGCGCGTGCTCGAGGTCGCCAGGTGGAAGCGCACCGGCTGGTTGGTCAGGAGCTCGAAGTCGCGCTGCAGGTCGAGCTCGTCGCCTTCCAGCATCCCGCGCGGCGCGACGCACACGTGGCGCGGCCCGTTGGCCGCGGCGACCTCGATGTAGAACGCGCGCGCCGACCCGCCGCCGATGCGCACGCCCTGACCCGCACGCACGAGGCCGTAGTACGCGGCCCCGCGCGCGACCGCGAGGTCGGGCCGCGCGTTCGACAGCTCGAGCGGCGCCTGCCCGCCCAGTGACGCCACGAGGTCGCAGATACGCCGCCGGAGCGCGAGCGGCGTCAGCGCCCCGCCGTTGAACAGGATCGCGTCGGGCCGCGCCGGCGCGCCGGCGGCCGTGTGCGTCGCGAGAAAGCCCACGAGGTGCCGCGTGATCGCCGGATCGGCGGCGAACGGCAGGCCCCACTCGACCAGGCCCGCGCGCGCCCTGGCGGCCGGCCGGTCATCCTCGCCGGCGGGCGGGAAGAAGCCGTCGGCCAGCTCGGCCAGGACGTCCGTGCGCGTCACGGTGTCGCTCACGGCACCGCCGATCACGCGTGCGCCCCGGCCCGACACCGTCACCGCTAGCTCGGCCGGGCCGTCCCGATCGAGC
>JAHFDS010000265.1 GCA_023248855.1 Myxococcales bacterium | reverse complement strand
GGCAGGCGGCCGGCTCGTCTGGGGGCAGATGACGCTACCGGCCAATGCGCTCACGGTGAGCTGTCTCTTCATGCTCGGCCCGATGCGTGGCTTCGCAGGCACCGGCAACGGGTGGATCCTCCGCTTCGATGGCAATGCCTGGACGCGGTACGCCCAGCTCCCTGGCAACGAGGGCGTGCTCTCCCTCTGGAGCGACGGCACGCTGCTGTTCGCGGGCGGCTTGAGCGGCTCCCTCTACGTCCACGACGGCACGCGATTCCAGAGCCACATTGGATCCGGCGTGCGGCAATGGAATTCCATTTGGGGATTTTCCGCCAGCGAGGTCTACGGCGCCGCCTTGCAGCAGAACGGCACGGCGCTGTTTCGCTTCGACGGCGCCACGCTCGCGATGATTCATGCCACGACCGGCGAGCTGCGGGCCGTCTGGGGCGCCGCCACGGGCCAGCTGCTCGTCGGCGCGACCCAGGGGCGCATCCTGCATCTCGACGCGGGCACCGTGTTCGAAGAGACGGTCGAATGGCCGATGGGCATGACCTCGAACGACATCGCCTTGTTCTCGTTCGAGGGCGTGGGCGTGGTCGGCGGCGCCCCGACCGCGGTCGGCTCGCGGCACGCCATCTACCGACGCGAAGGCAGCACCTGGCGACCCGCCTACACGCCGTTCCTTTCCGGCGATCTGCGCGCGGTCGTGTCCGGCGCGAGCAACGAGGCCATCGCGGCCGGCTATCCCGCGACCGGCGGTCCGCTCGCCACCCTCGGCCAAGGCATCTGGGCCTCGGCCGGCTTCGACGACGGCTTCGATCTGTTCGCCGCCTCCGCCGTCGGCCCGGGCGACTACTTCGTCGCAGGCGGCGTGCGCTCGGGTCTCGACGGGGTCATCTTCCGGAGCCGACGATGACCGCTCCGCCATCCAACCCCGAGGACATCGACGCCCTGCTCGATCAGATCCAGGTGCCCAAGGAGGTGCGTGCGGCCGGCGCGGCGCTCCTGCTCGCGGCGGCCTTCGTGGGCCTGTTCGCGCTCCAGAACCTGGTGTTCGTCCACTGGTTCGGCTGGTACGGCTGCGTCCCGGTGGCGCTGCTCTTGCCCGTCGTCGCCGCGGCGCTGGCCGGGGTCGGGCTCGTGCGCGCGCGCCCGTGGAGCCTGCGGGCCGCCCTCGCGTCGAGCGGTCTGCTCCTCGTCGCCGACGGGGCGTGGGTGATCCTCATCTATCGCTCCGGCATCGTCTCGCCGCTCGGGATCGCGTCTGCCGGTGGCGGCGCTCTCGCCTTGCTGTTCGTCCTCGCGGCCGCCAGGCCCTTCGCCAAGGTCGCCGCCGTGCGCCGGCGCCTGCGCGAGGCTGGCTACGACGTGGATCTGTAGCCGCGCCCCGGTCAGGGATCCCGGAAGCTCGCCGCGCGCTGGCCCATCGTCGCCTGCACCGCCTCGGCCTGGTTCGGCGTCCCGAGCAGCGTCAGCTGCAGCGCGGTCTCCAGCCCGAACGCGTCCGCCACGCCGAGATCCGGCGCCTGGTCGAGCAGGCGTTTGGCGGCGCGCACCGCGTCCGGCGAGCGCCCGGCGATCTCCGCGGCCAGCGCCAGCGCATCCTCGAGTGGCCGCTCCGACACACGGGTCGCGAGGCCGATCGCGACGGCCTCCGCCGCCCCGACGATCCGCGCGGTGTAGACGAGCTCCCGGGCCACGTCGGGCCGCACGAGCCGGCACAGCGTCTTGGTGGCCGTCATGTCCGGCACGAGGCCGTAGCGCACCTCCATCAAGGACAGCTGGGCATCCGGCGCGACGATCCGCAGGTCCGCCGCCAGCGCGAGCTGCAACCCGCCGCCGAACGCGGCGCCGTGCACCGCGGCCACGACCGGCACGGCGATCTCGCGCCAGATCCAGCACGCTCGCTGCGCGAGGTTCGCGGGGCTCCCGGCCACGTCGCGCGCGAGCAGCTTGCGCCCGCCTTCCGGCCCGAGGGCCAGGAACGCGCCCCAATCGAGGCCGGCGCAGAACGCCCTGCCCTCTCCCGACAGGACGACGGCGCGCACCCCGGGCTCGGCGCCGACCCGCTCGCCCGCCGCGATGATCGCCTCGAACATCGGCAGATCGAGCCCATTTCGCTTGTCAGGACGGTTCAGTCGCACGTGGGCAACGTGATCCGAGACGGTGACGACGACGCGCTCCATGCCCCGCTTTTACACCAGATCTGAAGCATGTCGGAGCGATGACGAGCCCATGACATTCATCCCAGCATGCTGGTGGCATGTCTCTAGCTGCCGTGCCTGCAGATGGTCCGACCGGTTCGCCGGTGGGCCGAGGCGCCGACGAGCGCGTGGACTGGGTCGTGTCGCTGCCCTTCATCGGCGTCCACGTGCTGGCGTTCTTCGTCCTCTTCGAGCGCTTCCAGTGGTCCTACTTGCTGTGGACCGCAGGCGTGTACTTCGTCGGCATGTTCTTCATCACGGGCGCGTACCACCGCTACTTCGCGCACCGCGCCTACAAGACGTCGCGCGCCTTCCAGTTCTTGCTCGCCCTCGGCGGCTCGTGCACGCTGCAAAAGGGCGTGCTGTGGTGGGCCGCGCACCACCGCCACCACCACAAGCACTCGGACCTGCCGACCGACGTCCACTCCCCGTTCCAGAAGGGCTTCTGGTGGTCCCACGTCGGCTGGATCGTGTGCCGCAAGTACAACGACACGCGGCTCGACCTCATCGGTGACTTCGCGAAGTACCCCGAGCTGAGGTGGCTCGACCGGTTCTTCCTGGTGCCCGGCGTGCTCTACGCGGTGGCCTTGTTCGCGCTCGGCGGGTTTCCAGCGCTGTTCTTCGGCTACTTCCTCGGCATCACGCTGCTGTGGCACGGCACCTTCACGATCAACTCGCTAGCGCACGTGTTCGGCCGGCGCCGCTATCGCACCACCGACACCAGCCGCAACAACTTGCTCCTCGCCCTGCTCACGCTCGGCGAGGGCTGGCACAACAACCACCACTACTATCAGAGCACCGCGAACCAGGGCTTCTTCTGGTGGGAGATCGACGTCTCCTACTACGTGCTGCGCGCGCTCGCGGCCGTGGGCCTGGTGTGGGAGCTGCGCACGCCGCCCAAGCACATCCTCGACGGCAATGAAGAGGCGGTTGCGGGAGCGGCGATTGAGCGCGTCCGCCGCGCAGACGCCGGGCCGTCCCGCAACCAGCGCGTTGAGTGGAGCCGCTTCGCAGTAGCCCGCGCCAGGCCGCGGCGAGGAGGCTGCGTGCCGTCACGGCGACCGAAGTCGCGCGAGGACTGATGGTACGCTCTTGATCCGCGCATGGGCCCTGCGAAGATCACCCGCATCGTCCTCGGCCGTCGCGGCCTCAGCGCGCTTCTACCCCGGTTCGAGGAACCGATCGCGCCCGAGTTCTACCGCTTCACGGGCAAGCTGCGGCTGATCGCGATCTCGGTCCTCCTGGTCACCAACTTCAGCAGCTCCGGCTCACTCGGGGTACTGGGAATCGATCCACGGATCTACTGGCGCGTGCAAGCGGTCAACAGCGTCGTGTGCGGCGCCGATCTGGTCCTCGCGCTGGTGCTGTGGCGCGCGCCGCTCGCGCTGGCCGCAATGCGCCGGCTCACCTTCGCCTCGGTCCTCCTCGAGGTGGCCTCGACGCTGCTCCTCGGGTGGGCGTTCGGCAGCGTGGCTTCGCCCATCGTGTCGCTGGGGATCATGGTGGTGCTCATCTACCGCATCGCGTTCGACTTCCGGATCGGCGCCTGCGCGTTCTTCTTCATGCTGATCGGTCAGTGGGGGATCGTGTTCGCCGAGACGCAGCGCTGGATCCCGCCGCAGCCGCTGGTGCTGGCGCGGCCAGGCGGCCCGTTCTCCTCGCCAGCGCAGGAGGTCGGCGCCATGGCGGGGATCAGCGTCATGATGGTGATCACCTTCCTCATCGCCAACTGGGCGGTGTTCCGCCTGCGCCACAAGGAGCAGGCCATCCGCATCCTGCGCGAGACGCTGGTCGCGGCCGACCCGGGCCGCGTGGGACGCCACACCGGCCGCACCCTCAAGGACACATACGTCGTCGGTTCGCGGCTCGGAATGGGCGGGATGGGGGAAGTGTATCGCGGCCACCACCGGCGCACCCTGCGCCCCGTGGCCATCAAGATCCTCCACCCCCACCTCCTCGAGGACGAGCATCTGCTGCGACGCTTCCGTCGGGAGGCGGAGATCACCGGGCGTCTTGGGAGCGAGCACATCGTGGAGATCGTGGACCTGGATCGCGACGAAGAGCTGCCCTTCATGGTGCTCGAGCTCCTGGAAGGAGAGGACCTCGGCGCGCGGGTCGCGCGCGTCGGGCGGTTGCCGCTGCCGCTCGTCGCCGACATCATGCGCCAGGTGATCCGCGGCCTCGAGGTTGCGCACCAGGCTGGCGTGGTGCACCGCGATCTGAAGCCCGAGAACCTGTTCCTCTGCCAGGACAAGGTAAAAATCCTCGACTTCGGGATCTCGAAGATCCGCGGCAACGCCACTGCGCTCACCCAGGAGGTGGCGCTCCTGGGCACTCCGGACTTCATGTCACCCGAGCAGGCCCAGGGCCTCGTCGAGGAGGTGGACGCGCGCGCCGATGTGTTCGCCCTCGGCTCGATCACCTATTTCGCCCTGACCGGGCGCCGCCCCTTCGAGGCCGCGTCCGTGCCATCGGTCTTGCGCCGCATCTGCGACGAGGAGCCGGCGATCTTGGCTGGCGAGGCGAGCACCGCCGCGCCCGTGGTCGCCATAGCCATGTCCAAGCGGCCGGAACAGCGCTACCAGTCGGTCACCGAGCTCGGGCGCGATCTGGCGGCCGCGGCCGCGGGGAACCTCGACGAGGCCGTAGTGGCCCGGGCCGGCCGCGTCTTCCGCGGGCGACCGTCGACGGGGCAAGTCGAGGGGCCTTCGGTCAGCGCGACCGCCAAGACAGTGGCCGCGACCGGCTCCTGACCTCGCCGCCTGATCGATCGGCGCAGCGGAGTCGAGGACACGCGCGATCAGGGCGAGGTGGCGGCCGCGCAGCAGCGAAAGCCGGTCGAATAGTCCCAGTGGCCGGTGTCGTGGGCAGTGGTGGCGTACAGGCACCCATTGCCGTTGATGACGGTGTCCACGTAGTAGCCGCCGCGGAAGGTGCCGGCGGGATCGGCCGTCCACTCGTGCAGGTTGCCCATCATGTCGAGCACGCCCTCGGCGGTGACACAGCCGGCGCGCGCGCCCGCGCGGTCCACGGTGTCGTGCAGCTGGTTGATGCACGCATCGCCGATGCGCGCGAACGGATTGGGGTCGTTCGGGAACAGCTCGACCGCCGGGTGCATCGCGCGGTGGTCATTGCACACACCGGTCATGCGCGCATTGCCATAGGGATACGTCAGCATCTGCGGCCCGCGGCACGCGCGTAGCCACTCGGTGTCGGTGCAGAGGCGCTTTCCGGCCCGCGTGCAGGCCGCGCCCGCCTGCTGGCCGTTGATGTAGCCCTGTGGGATCGCCCCCTCGGCGCTGCGCGCGCGCATCTGCCGTGTGCCCGGGTTGTGAAAGGGCGACCACGGCGCGAACGAGCCATCCGCGCGCACCTCCTCCAGGAAGGCCTCCCAGCGGTCGATGCAGAAGGTGGCCACGCGCGTCATGCCGCTCGGGCAACCATCCAGGCCCGCCGGCTCGGCGATCCCCGCGTTCGGCGTCGGCATCACCGTGTTCACGCACATGCCCGCGCCGCCGTCGCCCGGCGGGGCGTGGCAGCACTGGATGGCCGCTGGACCGGGACAAAGGCCCGGCGTCGGCACCCGCCCGCCGTCACACGCGGCGACGTCGATGCAGGTCCCGGGTACGCCGGAGGCGATGCACGCCCCGAAGCTCGGACCATCGGCGAGAGCGGCATCGGCGCGCCGCGCATCGACGGCCCGCCCGTCGCTCAAGTGAGGCGCATCGCTCAGGGGAAGCGCGTCGCCCAGGGGAGGCGCGTCGCGAGCCCCCAAGGGCGCATCCATTCGCCTGGCCGCATCCGTGGCCGCGTCGCCACCGAGCCGTGCGCCGTCACCGCAGGCGCACAGAAGGAGGGTCAGAGCGCAGAGCCGCACACCCTCCATGGTACGTCAACGCGCGGGGGGCACACACGGCCACACGATCATCAGCCTGGCGCGCAGGTGCCGCCCACACACTGCAGGCCCGCGCAGCACGACGACCCGGGACCGCAGAGCGTGCCGTCAGCCTGGCAGCACAGGGCCTCGGCCGCGCGAGGATCACGCAGGGCGGAGACGCCCTTGCTGCCGGTCGGGAGGGTGCAACCCTGCTGCCGGGCCGTGGCCAGGCTGAAGTGCGTGTTCAAGGCCGCTACCCGCTGCGCCGTGACCTTGCCGCCGATGTCCTCGTAGACGCCGGTGTTGCCGAGGCGGGTCCACAGGATCTCCACGGCGGCCGTGCCCCCGGTGATCGGCAGGGTCAGCGTGACCGGCTTCGCGAACCGGAAGCCTTCGGGCTCGAGCCGGAAGACCGGGCTCGACCAGCTGGGAAACCCGACCGGGGCCAGCTTGGTGGACGTCAGCGTGATCTCCAGGCTGCTCGTGCCGGCCGGCAGGGCGCCCGGCGGCACGTCCAGGATGGCGCCCTCGAGCTCGAGCTTGCCGCCCGCCCGAGCCGTCACGGTGCCCGAGACGCTCTTGCCGCTGCCGAGCGGGCCCTTCGGCTCAGCCTGCTCGTCGCGGCACCCGGGGAAAAGCATCACGGCCAGCGCACCGGCCACGGCAGCAAGGGGTCTCGGGGTCATGCGGGGTTCCCTGGTTCGGCGAAAGGAGCAAGGAGGCGAACCGGCTCGTCGTACAGCGCGCCGCCCTCGCCGAGGTCGGTCGTGCGCGCGGCAATGAGGGCATTCGGGCAGCGACCGTCGCGCAGGTGCCCGCCCTTGGGCATCAGCGCCACGTCGCGTCGCTGGTCGGCATCGTGAGCCACCCGCACGACCAGGCTGCCGTGCGCGGACTCGAGCCGCGCGAGGCCGCCGTCGGGCACGCCGGCCGCGCTGTCCGGGTGCACGGTCACCGTGGCCGGGCCTGCCTCCGGCCGCGCCCACTGCGAGGACTGGGACCGCTCGGTCGACAGGGCCATCAACCAGAGCGGCCGCAGGGCCGGCGCGGGGGCCGGCGCAGGCGGCGCCTCGTGGAGCAGGTTCACCTTGCCGCTCGGGGTGGCGAAGCGCCGGCCCGAGAACACGACCCGCGGGGCCACCGGGCTGCGCCTCGGGGCCCGCTCGAGCTCGTCGAGCGTGACCCCGTGCGGCCCGAGCATGGGATCGACCAGGCGCTGCTGCCACGCGCGCGCGTCGCCCGAAAGGACGTCCGAAAGGCCCACCCGCTCGGCCAGCGCCTGCACGATCTCGAGATCGCTGCGCACGCCCTCCGGGGGTGCAACCACAGGCCGCGCGACCCCGATGTGGTGGTGCCCGTACGCGCCCAGCAGATCGTCGGCCTCGAGCAGCGTCGTGGTCGGCAGCACCACGTGTGCCAGGCGCGCGGTGTCCGTGAGGAAGCTATCGACCACCACGACCAGCTCGCGCGAGGCCAGGGCCCGCACGGTGGTCTCCGACTCCGGCAGCATCGCCACCGGATTGCCTGCCGTGATCCACACCGCGCGGATGGGCGGATCGTTCATCGCCAAGAGCTCGGGTCCAAACAGCGGCTCACACACGGTACGGGGCGCGGCCGCCTCCCCCCGGATGAACGACAGGTCGAACGCCCCGCGGCGCTTGAAGTAGTAGGAGGCGCCACCGCCCGGGATGTCGAGGTTGCCGCTCACGGCCGACAGCGCGTCGAGCGCGCGTATGGTCGCGCCACCGTGGCTGCGGCGGCCGAGGCCCCAGCCGACCAGGATGGCAGCCGGCTTGTCCGGGCCGAAGCGCCGCGCCAGGTGCTCGGCGGCTTCGACCGGGACGTCCGCCTCGGCGCACCACGCTGCGAGCGTCCTCGAGGTCGCGAGCTGCTCGAGCGCGTCGACGTGGTCGCAGAAGTCGCGGGCGTCGGGCACGGTCCACCCGCGCGCGAACATCGTCCGCAACACCGCCATCGCGAGCGCGAAGTCGCCGCCCGGCCGCGGCTGCAGCACCCGGTCGCACAGCGCCGCGGTGCGATGCCGCACCGGGTCGATCAGGATGACCTCGGCGCCACGGTCGCGCTTCTGCCGCAGGATGGGCAGAAGGTGCGGGCTCGAGACGACCGCGTTCTTGCCCCACAGCACGATGGTGCGGCTCGCGTCGAGGTCCTCGAGGTCGTTGGCGTCCTCGATGCCGAAGTCCATCATCTGGGCTCGGTCGCCCGCGCCCGAGCAGATGTCGCCGCGCTTGATGGTGACCGGGCCGAAGCGCTCGAAGAAGTAATCCGACAGATGCTTGAGCAACCCCAGCGAGCCGCCGCTCCGGTAGTGGAAGATCGCCGCGGGGCCCGACTCTGCGCGGATGCGCAGGAGCTCCCGCGCGACCAGGCCCAGCGCCTCGTCCCAGCTGGCGGGCTCGAGGCCTCCGCCACGGCGGACGAGCGGCGTGGTCAGCCGATCGCGAGCGTACTGCGTCTCGAGGAAGCGGCTCGTGCGGTGGCAAAGGAAGCCCCGCGTGTAGGGGTGATCCTTGGCGCCCTGCATCCGCACGACGCGCCCGTCCTCGACGGTGGCCACGATCTCGCAAACGTCGGGACAGTCGCGGTTGCAGAGCGTGCGGCGCTGCTCGGGCACGCCCGGACGCTAGCGCTTCCGGGCGGGCATTGCCAGGTGGACGGGGCCGCCTACTGCTTGAGGACGTACTTCTTCTGCATGTAGACCTCGACGATGACGGTCTCGGGCGGCGACAGCTCGAGGCCGTTGTCCACCATGCGCGCCATCAGCTGCTTGATGTCGTGGTCGGACTTCGGCGGCTCCTCGTCGACGTCGCTGGTGTCATGGCACTGGCTGCACGCCTGCTCGAACACCTTCTTGGCCTTGTGCGGATCGAAGTCCGCGGGCGGCTTGATCTCGGCCGTGGCGGCGTTGGCGCGGGCCTTCTGCAGCTCGTTCTGGCGCTCGCGCTGCCGCTTGGCCTGCTGTTGCAGCTCGGGCGAGATCGCGATCAGATAGGCGGTGACGGCCCACTGCTGCCGGGGCGAGATCTCCTCGTCCAGCACCGGCTTGTCGCTCATGCGTTGCACGGTGCGCCACCAGTCGGCCGGCGTGCGCGGTCGCATGAGGATGGTCTTGAGGTCATGGCAGACCACACATTCGCGCAGGAGCACCTCGCGGCCCTGGCGGAGCGTCCTGGGCGACGCCAGCTGATCGAGCGCGGCCTCCTTGGGGAAGCTGGCGGCCGGCAGGAGCTCGCGGATGCGCTTGGCGTTGGCGTCGCCGTACACGTCGCCACCGCGCGCCGCGTGCGCGGCGAGCATCTGCTCCTTGTACGAAAACGGCAGCGACAAGCCCGCGAGCAGCCACGTGAAGAGCAGGAGCGAGACCCCGAGGTACGGCATCCACTCCTCGAAGTGGCGGTACCAGCGCATGATCGAGATCTTGAGGAACAAGATCACGCCGATCGTGATGCCCAGCATGATGTGCGCCACGGTGCGGGCCGGGAACTCGACCTGGTACGAGAACAGGCGCGGCACCATCTGCGTCATGAGCAGCACGTAGATGCCTGCGTAGACGTAGCCGGTGGCGCGATGCACGAGCATCAGCGAGCGCGGCGCCGCGCTGGTCTTCGTGGCCTTGTCGAAGGGATAGCTCCACAGCTTGAACATCAGGTAGGTGTTCGCCGTTGCGAGCACCACGAAGGCGACACCCAGCGCGGCGCTCACGGATACGTCGAGCTTCAAGGATTGCCCCCCGGGTGGCCCACGCGACCATCGTCGAGTGGCAGGGCGGCGGGCGCAAGAAAAGCGCCCATCGTGAGAGCGGCTTGCGCTGCGCTCAGTGCGGGCGACGCCCGCGACGGAGGCGCAGCGAGGGCCGGCTGGCCGCACGGATGCGTCTCGCCTGGTTGACGAAGGCCTCCCCGGCGCGCACCTTTTCGAAATCCACATCGAGCCAGTCGCTCGGCTCGAGCGCCTGGGGCTCGACGCGCCGGCCGTCGCGATCGATCTCGGTGTCAGGGGCCAGGGCGACGGTCACCAGCTCGCCGGAGGACGGCTCGATCGTGAGCGTCAGCCCCTTCCACCCGATGACCTGCACCTCGCTGGTCGCGGCAAGACGCCCCGCCACGCGCTGGTCCGCCGCCTGCGAAAGCAGCGGCCAGCCGAGCGCCACCGCCACGATCACCTCTCGGCATCCGACCATAGTGCCGAGGATACTACACACACCGACACCGTGATGGCTCGTCGATGTGCCACCTGTGCCGGGCAATCTTTGCGTGATGGCCCGCTGCCACGCCGAGCGATGTGGGGGCCAGCACCCCCGCCACCGCCTGAGTCAGCGGTCTTGGCCCATCCGTTGAGGGGTGGGCTGGCCCCTCGTCGGTTGGCCCGTGAGTTGCTTTTTTCCGGGTCGATGAACCTCGAGTCCGCAGGGTTGAGCACCGCAGGTCGCCGGAAGAACAACGAGGACGCCATGCTGGTCGCACCGAAGCTGGGCCTCTATGCCGTCGCAGACGGGATGGGCGGCTACGTGGGCGGGGCCGTGGCGAGCCGGCTCGTCGTGACCACGCTCGAGTCCTTCAAGCGGCGCAGCGAGGATCCGCTCACCACGTGGCCCGACACGGTGGACCAGCGCCTTGGGCATGGAGAGAACGTGCTCCTCGCGGGCGTGCGCCTGGCACACGCGGCCGTGTGCGCGCAGCGGCGCGGCAAGCTGGCGCAGATGGGCTCGACCCTCGCGGCCCTGGTCATCGATGGCGGACGCATCGTGATCGGCCACGTCGGCGACAGCCGCGTGTACCGCCTCCGGGCCGGGGAGCTCATGCAGCTCACGCGCGATCACTCGATGTACGCCGAGCTCGAGCAGGCTGGCGTCACCGATCTGGGCCCGCGCGCGCAGTCCCCTCACGCGTGCGTCATCACGCGAGCGGTGGGCCTGCCCGATGCCTGCGAAGCCGACATCAGCGCCGACGCCGTGCGGGCCGGAGACACCTACCTCTTGTGCACCGACGGCCTGTTCGAGGGCCTCTCCGACGCCGCAATCTCCGCGATCCTCGGGAGCCCCGCCGCCGCAGACGAGCTGTGCCGCGCCCTGGTCGCCGGCGCCATTGCAGGCGGCTCTTGCGACAACGTCAGCGCCGTCGTGCTCCGCGTCCACCCGAATTGATGGCCGCGGATCCAGACCTCTTGCTCGCTGGCCGGGCGTGCTAGATTGCGCGCGCAATGTACCTGGGGCGCGTC
>JAHFDS010000264.1 GCA_023248855.1 Myxococcales bacterium | reverse complement strand
CCCGGCCGAGCCGCCACCGGGACCGCCACCGGTCCCGCCGCCGCCGGGGCCCGAGCCCGCGCCGACGCCGGCCGCGCCACCGTCCGGCGAGGCGTAGTGTGTCTCACTGCCGCACGCCAGCAGCGTGCAACCACCCAGAAGCGCCATCGCGCAGACGACCTGTCGCATCGCGCTCGGGTAGTGCACGGGCCGATCCAGCCGCGGACCCGGGACCTCGGCGCGCGCCTTTCGTCTGCATCTACTGGATTTTTCGGGCCGTCGCTGCGGGATCGATTCCGCACCTGCCGCGCAACCTCGCGGGAGCACGCCCCCCTTGGCCGGGACCGTGGACCCCAGCGCGACGGGCCTTCGCCCCGAGACCATTTCGAGCGCCCAGGCGGCGACCCAGTGGGCGAGCGCCACCCCCCGCGCGTGCTAGGATTTCGCGAGCGCCCAGGGGGACGGGCGGAGTCGGAGTTCCTTGGAGGAATTCGGCAAATACACGCTCGTTCGCAAGCTCGGCGCCGGGGGCATGGCCGAGGTGTACCTCGCGCGCTCCGCCGTCGCGCAGGGCCTGCGCAAGCTCGTGGTGCTCAAGAAGATCCATTCGGCGTTCGCCGACGCGCCCCACTTCGTCGACATGTTCGTGGCCGAGGCGCACATCGCGCTCTCGCTCAACCATCCGAACGTCGTGCAGGTCTTCGACTTCGGCCACCAGGTCGGCGCCGGCAACGCGGCCACGTTCTACCTCGTCATGGAGTTCGTCGAGGGGCTCGATCTGCTGCGCCTCATCAACGCCGCGCACCAGGTCGGGCGCCGCGTGCCGTTCGGCCTGTCCGCGTACATCGTGCAGCAGGTGGCCAAGGGCCTCGACTACGCCCACCGCAAGACCGACGAGTTCGGCGAGGCGCTCGGCATCGTGCACCGGGATGTCTCGCCTCAGAACGTCCTCTGCTCGATCGACGGCTCGGTCAAGCTCGTGGACTTCGGCATCGCCAAGGCGCGCATCACCAAGGAAGAGGAGGGCGTCGTCAAGGGGAAGTTCTCCTACATGTCGCCCGAGCAGGCCGAGGGCAAGAACGTGGATCGGAGGAGCGACATCTTCTCGCTCGGTGTCGTCCTCTGGGAGCTCGTGACGCATCGGCCGCTCTTCTCCGCGCTGCGAGGCGCGGCGGCGCTCGAGGCGGTCAAGCGCGCGGCCGTGCCGAGGCCCGGGGAGATCGACCCGAGCGTGCCGCCGCAGCTCGAGCAGATCGTGCTGCGCGCGCTCGAACGCGACCCCGATCGGCGTTTCCAGACCGCCCGGGACATGCAGAACGATCTGGCGAAGTTCTTCTACGAGCTCGGCTCGCGCGAAGGCGCCGTGTTCGACTCAGGCGCGCTCGCGATGTTCCTGTCGCAGGTTTCGCCGCCGGACGGCAAGCGCCCCGGGACGGGCGAGATGCCGACGGCGGATCCCAGCGAGCTGCGGGGGGCCAGGCCGCGCATGACCCGCGCCGAGCACCGGCACGAGTCCATCACCGGCGAGACCGCGCCCGGCAAGGTGCGCGCCCCTGACGCGTCGCAGACGCAGCCCGAGGTGCGCGAGCGCAAGAACCTCGTGGTCGTCGAGGGGGAGTTGCATGGCCTGCGCGCCCTTCGGCGCGCGGTCGGCGAGCCGCGCGCCAGGGAAGCCCTGCTCGACTTCCTCAAGATCGCAGAGAACGTCGCGTACAAGCATGACGCGCACGCGGATCGGCTCGACGAGAGCGGCTTTTCCTACCTGGTGGGTTTGCCGGTCTCGACCGAGGACGATCCGTCGCGAGGGATCCGCCTCGCGCTCGCGCTCCGCGACGCCCTCGAGGCCATCACACGTGACCTCGGGCCGTCGCTGACGCTGGCGATCGGCATCCAGCGCGGCGCGGCGCTGGTGGTGAGGCGCAAGAGCGATCAGTTCGAGTACCACCTGCTCGGCGGTGTGGGTCTGGTCGCGCGACGCCTGGCGCGCGAGGCGATGGCCGGCGAGGTCCTGGTCGGCGGCGGCGTATTTCGCGCGGCGCGCGGCGAGTGGCGCTTCGAGGAGCTCCCGCCGATCGAGGTGCCACCCGACGCCATCACCGATTCGGGAAAGGACCCCGACGCGGATCCGGTGGGACCCGCTGGCTGGACCGGGCCCAAGGACGAGGCCGCGCAGCAGCCACGCAAGGCCAAGGTGCACCGCCTGCTCGGGCCCGTGCCGCGCTCGGCGCGCCTCGGCTACACGGCGCGCGATGCGCTGGTGGGGCGCGAGCTCGAGCGGCGCGCCCTCGATGAGGCCTACCGCGAGGTCGGGCGCAAGCGGAAGACCGAGTACGTGGTCATCCTCGGGGAAGCCGGCGTCGGTAAGCGGTCGCTCGTGCGGGCGTTTCTGGCCGGGCTCGATCCGAAAGCGAACGTGGTCCTGCGCGCGCGCTGCCGACGCGCCACCAGCGACGTGCCCTACGCGCTCATCGCAGACCTCGTGCGCGATCTGCTGGGCCTCGACGACGATGCGCCCCCGCGCGAGGTGCGTACGCGCGTCGAGACGTTCCTGGTCGAGCGCTTCGGCGACGAGCGCAACGACGAGACGCGGCTCCTGGTGGAGGCCACCGCCCTCCTGCTCGGCGTCTCGCTGCCGGGGGCCCCGGCGGACGCGGGCGACCCGGGCGAGCGGCGCCACAAGATCTTCCGGGCCACCGGTCGACTGCTGACGCGCCTGTCGCAACACCAGGTCGTGGTGATCGTGCTCGAGGATCTGCACCTGTCGGACTCGGCCAGCGTGGAGCTCCTGGCCGCGCTGGTCGTCGAGCAGCGGGATCGCACGAGCCTCTCGCCCATCCTCGGCATCTGCACGGCGCTCGAGGCTCCCCGCATCGAGCCGCTGCGGGTGGCCGTGAATCCCCGCCTGATCGAGCTCGGCGAGCTCGGGCCCCGCGAGCGCGAGGAGCTCGTCCTGCACCGCTTCATCGACCCCGAGGAGGCGCGGCCCCTGGCCCAGCGCATCATCGAGCGCGCCGGCGGAAATCCGCTATTTCTCCGCGAGATCCTGGAGGCGCTGGTCGAGCGCGGCATCTGCGAGGCCGACGAGGTCGGCGGGCGCCTGCGCTGGGTGAAGAAGGACGCGCAGCTGTCCGTCCCGACCACGGTCGAGCAGGTCGTCACCTCGCGCCTCGACGCGCTGCCGCCGTCGGAGCGCGAGACCGCCGCCCGCGCCGCGTGCCTGGGCCGGCGCTTCTCGCGCGAGTTCCTGACCGCGCTCATGGGGCGAGACCCGATCGGCGACGTGGCGCACCTGTGCGAGCGCGGCATCCTCGACCGGCGCCCCGACGGCTCGTACGAGTTCCACAACAAGCTGATCCAGGACGTCGCCTACCTGACCACCCCAGCGGCCGATCGCCGCGCGTTCCATAAACGCGCGGCCGAGGTGATCACCGCGCGGGCGGCCTACCGGAGCGGCCGCGACGACGCTGCCGTGGCACACCACCTCGAGGGGGCGGGGGAGCTCTACGCGGCGGCCGAGGCGTACCTGCGCGCGGGCGTGCACGCGCGCGATGCCGCAGGCACTGTGGAGGCGTTCCGGACGTTCTCCCGCGCGCTCGAGCTCGCGGGCCAGGGCAAGGCGCCCGCGGGTGCGCCCACCGAGGCGCAGGACGCGATGCGCTTCGCGGCGCGCCTGCACCGCGAGGAGATCTTGCGCGCGCTCGGCAAGCGCTCCGAGCAACGGCGAGAGATCGATGCGATGCGCCGGCTCGCGGAGCGCCTCGGCGATGCCACCCGCAAGGCCATGACCGGCAGCCGCCTCGGGCGCTTCTACCTCGAGCTCGGGCGGCACGCGGCCGCCCGACGCACGCTCGAGCGCGCCCTCGAGGACGCGAAGGTCGCTGGCGCGCGCGCCGAGCAAGCCGAGGTGCTGCGTCTCGAGGCGCTGCTCCTTCGCACCATCGGCCGCACCGACGAGGCGCTCGGGCGCGCGCAAGAGGCCCTCGCCCTCGTGTCGTCGATGGGCGATCCCGAGGATGTGGCGGCGCTCATCTTGCGCGGCCAGGTGCTCAACACCTGCGGCATCATCTTGACGCACCTGTCGGACCCGCGGGCGGCGTTGCAGCGATACGCCGAGGCGCTCGTGCTGTACAGGCGCGCGGGTGCGCACCGGCCCGAGGCGGCCACGCTCAACAACCTCGGCATCGTGTCGTCGATGCTCGGCGACTACGAGGAGGCCCTCGCGTACTTCAAGCGCGCGCTCAAGCTCGACCAGGAGATGGGAGACCGCTTCGCGGTCGGCCTCAAGCTCGCCAACGTGGGCCAGACCTACCTCGACCTCGGGGACCCCGACCGCGCGCTGCGCTACCTCGACAAGGCGCTCGAGGTGCACGAGCAGCTCGACGACCTGACCGGCGCCATCGACACCATCCTCTCGCTCGGCGAGCTGCACGCCCGGCGCGGGGACCACGACGCTGCGCGACGGTCGCTCGACCGCGCGCTCGAGCTGTCGCTCAAGACCGCCAACCGCCCCTACGAGATCCGGGCGCTGGTCGCGCTCGCCACGCTCGAGGTGCAAGCGGGCGACGCCGAGGGCGCGATCCTCCTGGCGCAGAACGCGGCGCGGCTCGCGCGGGAGGCCTCGCACGCCGACGGCGAGCTCTACGCGATGACGGCGGAGGCGCGCGCCCGCTCGCGGCGCGACGAGCACGCCCAGGCGCGAACGATCGCGGAGCAGGTGCTCGGCCGGCTCGGCCCCGACGTCGAGTACGCCGAGGAGGTCCTCTATTCGTGCGCGATCGTGCTGCGCGGTGCCGGCGCGACCGCCGAGGCGCGCGCCGTGCTGCGCCGGGCCTACGACGTCGTCATGACCAAGGCCGACCGGCTGCGCACGGCCGAGCTGCGCGAGAAGTACCTCTCCGCGGCGCCCAGACATGCCATCCTGTGCGAGCAAGCTGCCGAGAGTGCGCGTGCCCAGGGAGGCGCGTCTTGAGCGATTCAAAGCCGCCTGAAACCTCCGATTTCGATCTCGACCGGGCGCTCGCTGCGCTGCGGGGGCGCAAACACGCGCTCATCTGCACGCACGACAACCCCGATCCGGACGGCATGGCGGCGATGGAGGGGATGCGGGTCCTGCTCGATCGAGGCGGCACCCGCGGCACGCTCGGGCTCGGCGGCATCATCGGTCGCGCCGAGAACCGCGCGATGGTGCAGGTGCTCGGCATCCCGATGGTGCCGATGGATCGCATCGACCCAGGCAACTTCGACCTCGTCGTCCTCATCGACACCCAACCCGGCGCGGGGAACAACTCGCTCCCCACCGACCTACGCGTCGACGTCGTCATCGATCATCACCCGCAGCGTCACGATCTGCCGTTCGACATCCAGTGGTGCGACATCCGTCCCGCGATCGGCGCTTCGTCGACCATCGTGTTCACCTACCTGCGGCGGTGCGGCGTCCCCATCGACAAGCGGCTCGCGACCGCGTTCCTGTACGCGCTCAAGACCGAGACGCGCGATCTGGCGCGCGAGGCGTCGCCCGCCGAGCGCAGCGCCTACCTCGAGCTCATGGGCCTGGCGGACCACGAGCTTCTGCAGCGCATCGCCAGCCCCAAGGTCCCGCGCGAGCACTTCGCGGCGCTGCAGCGCGCCATCGCGCGCACGCGCGTGGTCGGCAAGCTCCTGCTCTGCGACCTCGGCGAGCTCGACTACCCCGACCTCGTGGCCGAGGTGGCGGACCTCCTGCAGCGCTACCAGGGCGCTCGGTGGGTGCTGTGCGGTGGCCACCATCAGGGCCGAGGCGTGCTCTCCTTGCGCACCGACCACCGCGACGGCGGCGCGGGATCGGTCATGAAGGCCATCGTCGCGCACGACGGAACGGCGGGCGGCCACGGCATGATCGCCGGGGCGCAGCTGGCGGCGAAGAATCCGCGCGGAGCCGCCACGACCGAGGGTTTTGTGGCCTGCGCGGAGCGTCTGGTGGCGCAGCTCGGCCTTTCCGACGAGGAGCCGGGGCGGCTCGTCCTGGACGAGGGGTGATCGCTCTTTGCCGGGCGGTCTCCGCCTCGTTCGACCGGGCCCTGACCGCCGCGCCGCTGCCGAGCCCCATCGATGTCGCGCGGGCGAGGACGCAGCACGCGGCCTACGTCGCGGCGCTCCGCCGGGCCGGCGCCGAGGTGCTGCTCCTGCCGGCCGACGACGCGCTCCCCGACGCCTGCTTCGTCGAGGACACCGCGGTCGTCGCGGGTGGGATCGCGCTCGTCACCCGCCCGGGCGCCCCCTCTCGGCAGGCGGAACCACCCGCGATCGCCGCCGCGCTCGCCCCCCACGTGCGGCTCGCGACCATGCACGCGCCCGCCACGCTCGATGGCGGCGACTGCCTGCGTCTCGGCCGGCGCCTCCACATCGGGCGCTCGGCGCGCACGAACGCCGAGGGCATCGCGCGCGCACGCGCGGTCTTCGCGCCGCTCGGGATCGAAGTCATCGAGCTCGCGGTGAACGGGGCCTTGCACCTCAAGTCGGTGAGCTCGCCGCTCGGCGACGACGCGGTCCTGGTCGCCGAGGGAGCGCTGCCGCCGGGAAGCTTCGGGGTCGCCCGCGAGCTCGTGGTGCCCGCCGAGGAAGCCCCGGCGGCCAACGCGGTCATTGTCCACAGGGGCGCGCTCGTTGCCGCGGGGTTCCCGCGCACCGCGCGCCTGGTCGCGTCGGCCGGCTTCGAGGTCCTGGCCGTAGACAACAGCGAGCTCCGCAAGGCCGACAGCGCCTTGACCTGCCTGTCCGTCCTGATCCCCTGATCCCCGCGCCTTCGATCCGGGCGCTGCCCCTGCGCTACGGGGCGGGCAAGAGCACGCCCGGGTTGCAGATGCCCGTCGGATCGAGCGCGCGCTTCGCGGCCGCGAGCGCCGCCGCGAACGGCGCTGGCCGCTGGCGATCGTAATACGGGCGGTGGTCACGCCCGACCGCGTGGTGGTGCGTGATCGTCCCACCCGCCGCCAGGATCGCCTCCGAGGCGGCGGCCTTGACCTCGCCCCACATCGAGAGCTCCGAGCCGAACCGGCCAGGCGCGTACACGGTGAAGTAGGGCGCCGGTCCGTCCGGGTAGACGTGGGTGAAGCGGCAGGTGATGGCGCCCGCGCCACATATTCGCGTGAGCGCATCCGTCACCGCGGAGACGATCTGCGCGTGCAGCGCCGGGAAGTCGCGCCAGGTGCACGCGGTCTCGAACGTCTCGGCGATGACGCCGAGGCGCACCAGGGCGTCGCGCAGGTACGGCGCGCGCAGGAACGTGGTCCGCCACGCCTCCACCTCGCCGCCGCGGCCCTTTTCGCCCACCCGCGTGTCGGACAGCTTGATGCCGCCCGGCAGCTCGCCGCCGTGCGCGCGGCAGAGCTCCACCGCGCGTTCGATCCAGGGCCCCACCGGGTGATCGGCCGACTCGAAGCCGAGCACGAGCAGCGCCCCCACCACGCCCGCGCCGGCCGCCAGCGCCGCCTCGCCGCCGTCGAGCAGGCGACAGTTCGTGGGGAAAAGACCCGACTGCGCGACCGCGCGCGTCGCGGCCACGCCTTCCTCATAGCGCGAAAAACGCACGCCCGCCGAGCCACGCCAGCGCGGCGGCTCCTGCAGACGCACCCACGCCTCGGTGATGACGCCGAGGGTCCCTTCCGAGCCGAGGAACAGCCGGTCCGGCGACGGGCCAGCGCCCGAGCCCGGCAAGCGGCGCGACTCGCTCGGGCCCGACGGAGTCACGACGCGCATCGACTCGACGAGGTCGTCGATGTGCGTGTACACGGTCGCGTAGTGGCCGCCCGCACGGGTGGCGAGCCAGCCCCCGAGCGTCGAGAACTCGAAGGACTGCGGGAAGTGTCGCAGCGTGTAGCCGTGCGGCTTGAGCTGCTCCTCGAGCACCGGGCCGCGCGCCCCGGCCTGGATGCGCGCGGCGCGCGAGACCCGATCGACCTCGAGCACGCGGTCCATCGCCCCGAGATCGATCGAGAGAGCGCCCCGGAAGGACCCCCCGACGTCGCACTCGACGCCGCCCACCACCGAGGAGCCTGCTCCGTACGGGATCGCGGCGACGCGCTCCTTTTCGCAGAATTCGAGCAAGGCCACGAGGTCCGCCTCGGTTCGCGGCTCCGCGACCCGGTCGGGCGGGTGCGCGAGCTCGCCGTGGAACCCGCGCACGACATCGCGGTAGCTCTTGCCATAGGTGTGCGCCGCGCGCAGGCGCCTGTCGTCCGACATCAGGTGCGCGAGCGCGGACGGCGCGGCGAAACGCGGGGGGGCGAGCTCGAGCGAGTCGAGCGTACGCGGCGCCCGCGCCGAGAGCGCCACCCCGAAGCGCGCGCCGAACGCGAACCCGAGGCCCGACACCTCGCCTTCGGAGCAAGCGGCGTCCTCGTAGCCCCAGCCCCACCACGACCGGATCCGCGCGCTCATCGACCCTCCTTGTGCGCGATGACGATCAGGAAACCGCCGAGCCGTCGCAGCCCCGGCAGGCCCGCCGCCGTGCGCTCCGCCGCGGCGAGCGCGCGCCCCGCGAGCGGCACGTCGAGCAGCTGGGGCACAAGCGTCAGGACCCGAACCCCGCGCACGCCGACGATGCGGAGCCCCCCCGGCAGCGCACGCCGCACGTCTTCCAGGCTGTCGAAGCGGGTGAAGACCTCTGCGTCGGTCGTGCGCTCCGAGATCTTGAGGCCCGGTCTCAGTCGTCGCACGAGGTGGCGCAAGCTGTGCGCATTGTAGAACTCGAGCACCAGCGTCCCACCGGGCCGCGTCACGCGCGCGAGCTCGGCCAGCGCCGCCTCGATGCGGGCGACATGCGCCAGCACCTTGAACGAGTACACGACGTCGAACGCATGGTCGGAAAAAGGCAGGCGCTCGATCGTCGCCTGTGCGACCCCGAGGCCCTTGTGCCGCGCATGCTCGAGCATGCCGCGCGACAGATCCACGCCGAGCGCGAGCCGCGCATGCCGACCCGCGCGCGCAAGCAGCAGGCCCGTTCCACAGCCGGCCTCGAGCACGCTCGCGCCGGGCAGAAACGGCGCCAGCGCGTCGAGCTCGAGCCGGTCCACGAGCGCGTGGTAGCCGTGGTTGCGCTCGCGCTCGTACCAGGAGGAGAACTCGTCGTAGTAGCTGCGGTTGTCGCGCACGCGGTCTTCTTGCCTACGCGCGGGCCAGAGCTTGCAGGAGGTCTGCCTCGAGGTCGCGCACGTCCTCGATGCCGATCGACAGGCGCACCGTGCCTGTCGAGATGCCCGATCGCGCCAGCTCCTCCTCGGACTGGCCGCGGTGGCTCTGCACCACCGGCAGCGTGACCAGGCTCTCGACGCCGCCGAGGCTCGCTGCGTTGCGCACGAGGCCGAGCGCATCCGCGAACCGACGCGCCGCCGGCTCGCCCCCGCCGAGATCGAACGACAACACGCCCCCGTAGCCGCCCGCCAGCAGCCGTCGCGCGAGCGCGTGCTGCGGGTGACTCGGGTGCCCTGGGTAGTGCACGCGCGTGACCTTCTCGTGGGCACCGAGCACGTGCGAGAGGTGTAGCGCATTCGCCGAAGCGCATGCGACGCGCAGCGCCAGCGTCTTGATGCCGCGATCGAGCAGGAAGGCCGCGTGCGGATCGAGCAGCGCCCCGGTCATGCGGTGAGTGGCCTCGAGCGTCGCGAGGTGCGCACCCGACGCGCAGACCGCGCCGCCGAGCAGGTCCGAGTGCCCGCCCAGGAACTTGGTCGCCGAGTGCAGGACCACGTCGACGCCGAGCCGCGCTGGCTTGCACAGGATCGGCGTCGCGAAGGTGGAGTCCACCGCGGTCGGAACACCACGGCCACGTGCGAGGGCGGCCATCTCCTCGAGCGGGCAGAGGCGTAGCGTCGGGTTGGTCGGAGATTCCAGGTAGACCAGGTCGGCGGAGGATTCGAGCAGACGTCCGAGGCCCGCCACGTCATCGCTGGCGAATCGGTCCACGGCGATGCCGAGCCGCGGCAGGAGCGTCCGAAACAGCCGCGTCGTTCCGCCGTAGAGATCGCCGCTCGCGACCACGCGCCCGCCCGCCTTGCAAAGGCCGAGGATGACGAGCGTGATGGCGGCCATGCCGCTGCCGCACAGGATCGCCCCGTCGGTGCCTTCGAGCGCGGCGAGGTGCGCGGCGGCGTGCGCCACGGTCGGGTTGCCGTAGCGGGTGTAGAGCAGACCCTGCGAGCGCCCCTCGTAGCGCGCGTCGAGCTCCGCCTGCGACGAAGCGAGGAACGTGCTCGACGAGACGACGGGCTGGACCAGGGGCCCCTCTCGTTCCTGGTCCGGCGCGTGCACCGCGCGCGTGGAGTCGTGCATGCGCCGACGATAACCGAGCCCGCGTCAGCGTGGCAGGCGAACGCGCAGGATCACGCGCGGCGGCCCCGGCTCGCCGAGCTCGGCCGAGCCCCCGTGCGCCTCGGCGACGGCCCGCACGATGGCGAGGCCGAGGCCGGTCCCCCCCGATTGCGCGCGCGTGGTCGCGAATCGCTCGAACAGGCGCGAGCGCACCGCGACGTCGACCGTGCCGGCGTTCTCCACCTCGAGCAGGCGGGCGTGGGGCTCGCTGCGCACGCGCACCGTGACCAGACCGCCGGGCGCGCTGTGCTCGACGGCGTTCTCGATGAGGTTGTCGATGGCGCGACGGATCCAGCTCGAGTCGCCGCGCAGCGGCTGCTCGCCCTGGCCGTCCACCACGACCGAGACCCCCGCGCGCGCCGCGGTGGGCTCGACCGCGGTCACCGCCTGCCGCGCCATCTCGTGAAGGTCGATCTCGTCGGCGTCGGGCTCGATGCCATGCGCCTCGAGTCTTGACAGCGGCAAGAGGCGCGACACGATCGCCTCGAGCCGCGCGTTGGCCTCGAGGATGCGGGCGACGAACGCTCGAGCGCGCCCTGGCTCCTCGAGCGCGCCCTCCTCGAGCACCTCCGCCGCGGCCCGGATGCCAGCGATCGGATTCTTGAGCTGGTGCGACAGGTCCGCCGCGAGCCGCTCGACGTCCTTCTTGCCCTCGAGCTCACGCCGCATCTTCTCGAACGCGGCCGTCAGCCGCCGCACCTCGCGTCCCGACGGCGCCGGCAGCGCCGCGCCCCGCTCGCCGCCCGCGATGCGGCTCGCCACCTCGGTCAGCCGCTCGATCGGCTGTGCGATCGCGCGCCCGACCACCGCCGACGACGCGGCCGCGGCCGCGAACAGCGCGACCCCGAGCGTCGCCACAGTGGCCGCCAGCGGTTGCAGGACGTCCCACAGGGCCGTCGCCAGGCCCGCCGCGAAGATGACGAGCAGGGTCGCCAGCGCGAGAAAGATCTGCATGCGGATCGACAGCCCGGTGCGCCGGGACCGCAAGAGGCGCCCGAGC
>JAHFDS010000263.1 GCA_023248855.1 Myxococcales bacterium | reverse complement strand
CCGCGGGTGTGTGGGTGGACGACGTGGCGGCGACGCTGCTCTCGCCCGCGTTCGACGTGGGCGGCGAGCCCGGCGTGCGGGCGCTCGTCGGCGAGGCCACGCGCACCGGGGCGCGGACGCTGCTCGGGCGACGCACTTCGATGGTGGGCCGGGACCGCGAGCTCTTGATGCTCGAGTCGCTGTGGGACGGTGTGATCGAGGACGCGCAGGCACGCGCGGTGCTGGTGACGGCGCCGGCCGGCGTCGGCAAGTCGCGGCTGCGGCACGAGCTGCTCGCGCGAGTCGCCCAGCGCGAGCCGGCATCGACGCTGTGGATCGCGCGTGGCGATCCGCTGGGCGCGGGCTCGCCCTTTGGCCTGCTGTCACAGGCGCTGCGCGCCGCCCTCGGGATCGGCGGCGGCGAGCCACCCGAGACGCAGCGGGAGCGGCTCACCGCCGCGGTGGCAGCCGTGCTGCCGCCCTCGCCCGCCGTGCGCGTGCGCGACTTCCTCGGCGAGCTCGTCGGCGTACCCTTCCCGGGCGGCGTGCAGCTGCACGCGGCGCGGCAAGACGCCCGGCTGCTCGGGGACCAGCTGCTGCGCGCGTTCCTCGACTGGACCGGCGCGACGCTGGTGC
Source organism: Myxococcales bacterium (assembly GCA_023248855.1). GTDB lineage: Bacteria > Myxococcota_A > Polyangia > JAHFDS01 > JAHFDS01 > JAHFDS01. The sequence continues at coordinate 10,729 of JAHFDS010000263.1, read as the reverse complement.
GGCGGCCGCTCCTGTTCGTGCTCGAGGACCTGCACTGGGGCGATTTGCCGACGGTGCGCTTCGTCGACGCGGCGCTCCGCGCCCACGCGGACCGGCCCCTTTTCGTGCTCGCGCTGGCGCGACCCGAGGTGCACGACCTCTTCCCCGATCTGTGGGTGGAACGAGGCCGGTCCGAGGTGCGGCTCGCCGAGCTGCCGCGGCGCGCGGCCGAGAAGCTCGCTCGCGAGGTGCTCGGCCCGCGCGCGGACGCAGGCACCATCGAGCGCGTGGTCGCCCTGTCGGCGGGCAACGCCTTCTTCCTCGAGGAGCTGCTGCGCACCGTCGCCGAGGGCGCCCAGACGCTGCCGGAGACCGTGCTCGCGACGCTCGAGGCGCGGCTCGGAGCGCTCGCCCCGTCCGCGCGGCACCTCCTGCGGGCGGCCAGCGTGTTCGGGCAGTCGTTCTGGGCGAGCGGCGTGCGCGCGCTCCTCGGCGGCTCCGACACCGCCTCCGACCTCGACGGCTGGCTCGATGCGCTGGTGGGCCTCGAGATCGTGCAGCGCCGGCCCGAGAGCCGGCTCGCGGGCGAGTCCGAGCTGGTGTTCCGGCATGCGCTCGTGCGTGAGGCCGCGTACGGCATGCTGACGGCGAGCGACCGCGCGCTTGGCCACCGGCTGGCGGCCAGCTGGCTCGAGCAGCGCGGCGAGCGGGACCCCAACGTCCTGGCGGAGCACTTCGCGATCGGCGAGGTGCCAGGACGCGCCATCGAGCTGTACGCGCGGGCGGCCGAGGAGGCCCTGTCGGGCAACGATCTCGCGGGCGCGCTCGACCGCGCGGATCGCGCGCTCGCGCTGGGCGCGACGGCCCTCGAGCGAGGGGCGCTGCGCCTTCTATGCGCAGAGGCGCATAACTGGCGCGGCGAGCTCGCGGAGGCGGAACGCTCCGCGCTCGAGGCGCTCTTGTCGCTGCCGCCCGGCGACGCGCGCTGGTATGCGGCGATCGCGGAAGCGGCCGCCGCGGCGGGAGCGCTCGGGCACAGCGACGAGCTGCGCATGCTCTACACCACGCTGACGACCGGTGCGCCCCCGGGCGCCACCGGCGAGGTCACGGCGAGCGCGCGCCTCTCGGAGCATCTGGTCATCGCTGGCCTCGCGGATCTCGCGAAGAACCTGGTGGCCCGCACGGCCCGGCTGGATCCGGCGTGGTTCGACCAAAACCCGGCCGCGCGGGGCCGGCTCCGCTCCGCCGAGGCGTCGCTGGCCCGCTTCGACGGCGACGCGGGCGCCGCGCTGCTCCTGGCCGAGGACGCCGCGGAGAGCTTCGGACGCGCTGGCGACGATCGCAACGCGTGTCGGCTGCGCGGCTCGGCCGGCTACGGCCGGCTCGAGCTCGGCGACGCGGACGGCGCCGCGCGAATCCTCGGTGAGGTGATCCATGCGGCCGAGCGCATGGGTCTTCCGCACGTCGCGACCCGAGCCCGCCACAACCTGGGCCTGGCGCTCTCGCGCCTCGGCCGACACGCCGAGGCCGAGGCGGCCGAGCTCGCGGCCATCGCCGGGTTCCGCGAAGCGGGCGATCGCCGCCTGCTCGGGGCGTCCTACGAGTACCTGGCGCTCATCCAGCTGGCCGCGGGCGAGGTCGTGCGCGCCGAGGCGGCCGCTCGCGCGGCCCTCGACATCGCGGTGCTCTCGCCCGTCTTGCCCCTCAACCAGGCCGAGTCGCTCGCGATCCTTGCACGCGTGCTGCTCGCCCAGGGCCTGCCGGCGCGCGCGCTGGGCCTCGCCACCGAAGGGCTCGTGCTGCTCGAGCAGCTCGGTGGCATCGACGACGGCGATGCCCTCATCCGCCTGACCCACGCGGAGGCGCTCGACGCTCAGAGAGAGCGCGACGCCGCCCGGGCGGCGATCTTACACGCGCAGAGCCGCCTCGAGGAGCGTGCTCTGCGCATCGCGGATCCGGCCATGCGGGCCGGCTTCCTCGAGCGCGTGCCCGAGCACGCCCAGACGCGGGCGCTGGCGGCGCGCCTGCGCGCGTAGGGTTCACCATCCGCTACATCAGGGGGCCCGAGGGCGGACGAGCAGGATCGCCACACCCCCCAGGAGCTCCGCCGCGGACACCGGCAGCACCCTCGAGGGTATGCCGTCGAGCCCGAGGCTCACGAGGCGTCCGACCACTTGACCGAGGATGAGCAACGCACCGAGGTCGCCGAAGATGGGCTCGCGAAGCCGGCGCAGGGCGAGCCCGAAGATGACCACGTGCGCGGCCCAGAGGCCGACGTAGATCGCGCGGTACTCGCTCAGGGCATCGACGTTGTCGAGGTGGTAGCCGAGACCCTCGGCCATCGTGTGCGGCGCGACCGCGGAGGCGACCGCGATCCCGCCGAAGACCAGCATCGGCGCCCCGAGCACCAGGCGACGTCCCAGATCCGAGCGCACCAAGGACAGCATAGCCCGATTGCGGCCGTCGGAAGCTACTTGAGCTCGGGCGTGACCCCGGCCTCGAACGAGGCGATCTCGCCTGGCCTTCCGGCGAGCGGCGCGGCGTCGGTGCCGAGCTCGATCAGGTGGGCGCGCCGTTCGCCGAGCAGCACCACGACGAGCTGCAGCTTGCTGTCGGGACCGAGCGGCACCAGGATCGACGTTCCCCCCGCCTCGATCGGCGCCTCGCGGGTGTCCCACGCCAGCTCCGCGTAGCGAAAGCGCACCTGGATGCGCTTGATGAGCGCCAGCGGGTCGGAGGCCACCTCCAGCCTGATCGCCACACCATCCGGCCTCGCCTTGGTCGAGCGCAGGAGGGCGAGCTTGATCGGCTTTCTCGACTGCATGCCCCTTTGCGCGATCTCGAGCGTGCGCCTCTCCACCGCGTCGGCGGTCGCCGGCAGCGTGGACGCCGGCTCGAGCGTGAGCAGCGCCCGCCACGCGCCGACCGCCTCTTCGAGATCCTTGCGTGGCTCGAGCACGTTGGCGGAGCGGCGCGCGGCCAGACGGGCGCGCAGGCGGAGGGACGCCACGAACAGGGCGCGATCCGGCTCGTCCGCCGCGAAAAGCCGCTTGACCACCTGCTCGGCCTCGGGGAGCTTGTCGCGCTCGAGCAGGCGCTCGACCAGGCGGCAGGCCTCCAGGCCACGAGCGTCCGCGACCTCGACGGCGTCGAGCTCCTCTTCCAGCGGCGCGAGCCTGGTCGTGATCTTGGCGAGGGCCGCCGGATCCTTCGTGCCCGCGAGCGCCATCCGGTAGGCGGCCACCGCCTTGCGCAAGGGATCGGGCGCGTGGCTCTTCTTCCACACCTCGGCGTTGGCGTTCCCTGCCGCGAGCAGGAGCTGCCAGGGCAAGAGGTGAGGCGGCTCCGGGAGCCCATCGGGCGCGACCACCACGGCCAGCGCGTGCGCCTCCAGGAACGACCGCGCCGCCTCGTCGAAGGCAGCGCGACCGAACTGCGCCGTGCCCTCCTTGACCAGCTCGGCCAGCCGCGCGCGCTGCTTGGGGATCTCCTCGACCTTGCGCGTCTCCTCGTCCTTGGACTTCTGCTCCTCGCGCATCAGGAGCGGCTTGTACTGGCCCAGCATCCCGAGCGCACTCTGCTTCCTGACGACGTCCTGCTCGACCAGCTGCTCGAGGAGCACCACCGCGCGGCGCAGCGCCTTGACGTCCTTTTGCGTGTCCCAGGCGCGCCCGTAGGCCGTGGCGGCAGCGAAGAGCAGCGCGAGATCGGGCAGCGCCGCGTAGCCCTCCTCGAAACGCGCCCCGGCCTCCGCCGGCTTGCCGTCCTTGAGCAGCGCCTGCGCCTCCTCGCTCTTGCGCTTGACCTCCTGCTTGCGCTTCGCGAGGTCATCGGCCCCGTGAGCGGCGGCCGGCAAGACGAGTCCGAGCACGAGGAAGCACACCAGGAGACGCAACGGAGAATCCCGCGCGTGACTATAGCACCGGGCGGCGCGACCCTCGCACGGCGCCGGGACGGCGGACGACGATCGAGCAGCGGCGCCCGGCTCGCGGTATCATGAGGACGGGTGGCTCTGAACACACGCTACTGCCCGCGATGCGGCGCGCGCTTTCCCGAGTCCGCGCGCTGCTGCGCCAACGACGGCGTCACGCTCGTGCTCGATGCGCGTGACACCGAGCCGCCACCTGAGCCGCCACCCCCGCTGTCCGCCGTCTCTGCTGCCCGGGGACCCTCTCTCGCCCCAGCACGCGTGCCCACGACCCTGGAGTCGGCCGTGCCGGTGGAAGACCTCAAGGCCATCGATGCCTTCGACCTCGTCGCCGGGACCAAGGTGGGCGACTACGTGGTCGAGCAGAAGATCGGCGAGGGCGGCATGGGCATCGTCTATCGCGGCCAGCAGCCCGTGATCGGCAAGCGCGTCGCGATCAAGGTGCTGAGCGCCCAGCTGTCCTTCGATCGCAGCGTCGCGCAGCGCTTCGTGCAGGAGGCGCGCCTCGTCAACCAGATCGGCCACCCCAACATCGTCGACATCTTCCTGTTCGGCCAGCTCCAGGACGGGCGGCATTACTTCGTCATGGAGCTCCTCGAGGGTACGAGCCTGCAGGGCTACCTCGAGAGTCACGGGGCGCTCCGTCTGTCGAACGCCCTCGAGATCGCGCTGCCGGTCTGCGATGCCCTCGCGGCGGCGCACGAGGCGCAGGTCATCCATCGCGATCTCAAGCCCGCCAACGTCTTCCTCAAGCAGCGCGCGGGCACCCAGGGGTTCGCCGTCAAGCTGCTCGATTTCGGCATCGCCAAGCTCGACAGCGCGGAGGCGCAGGGACTGACCCGGACCGGAAGCCCCATCGGAACGCCCCTCTACATGGCACCGGAGCAATTCGACGCCAAGAACGTCGACGCGCGCGCCGACATCTACGCCCTCGGGGTGATGCTGTTCCAGATGGTCACCGGGCGCTTGCCGTTCGAGGCCAAGACGTTCACCGCGCTCATGGTGCAAAAGGCGAGCGAAAAGCCGCCGCGGATCCGCGATCACGGGCGCTTCCCGGAGGCGCTCGACGGGCTGGTGGCCGAGTGCATGGCGATCCGCGCAGAGGATCGGCCGGCCTCGATGCTCCATGTTCGGGCGCGGTTGCTCGATATCGCGCAGGAGGATCCCTCGGCGCACTCCGGCCTCTTGCGCATCGGCGGGTACACCGCCGAGATGGCCGCCATGCCCCGGCGGCCTCCGCGCAGCCGGCGCGCGATCTGGGTCGCGCTCGGCGTCGGCGGCGGTGCGATCGTGTCCGGTGCGCTCGCGCTCACGCTCGGCGGAAGACACCTGGCAGCCCCGCTCCCGCCAGTCGCAGCGACGCCGCTGCCCCCAGCGCCGGCGCCTCGCTTGCCCGCGGCGCCGCTCCCCGTGACCGCGACGCTGTCGGTTCGAACGCAGGCTCCCAAGGCAACGTTCGTGGTCGATGGCAAGCCGAGCGGGAACGGCACGGGCACTCTGCAGCTGCGGGATCTGCCCGCGGGCGAGCACCACGTGGCGGCCGAGGCGCCAGGGTTTCAGGGCAAGACGGAGACGATCCGCCTCGGAGCGGGTCAGGCCCTGACGCTCGACTGGACGCTCGAGAAGCTACCCGAGCCGTCGCCGCCGAAGCCGCCCGCGGCGCACCGCGACGAGCCTCGCCGCGAGCACGGCTCGCGGCACAGAACCAGGGGGCGCGACAGAGCGACATCACCGCCGCCCGATGACGACAAGCCCGATGACGACAAGCCCGCCGAGCCCAAGGCCCCCGAGCCCAAGCCCAAACCACCCGATCCCTTCGACTGAACCTGCATTTCGGGCTTCGCCCGAACAGAGGGAGGCCAGCCTCCCTCCCCACGCCGAGCAAAGCTCGTCGTGGGCCCCCTCCCTTTCGGCGCGCCCGCTACGCGGTCGCCAGCCTCGATTTCTTTCACCCTCTAGGTGAAGGAGCCTCGACGGTACGCCCGAAATCGAGGCTGAAACGTCACTCCGGCAGCACCTTGTCGACGATGTGCACGCGCGGCCTGCTGGCCGTGCGCGGGGGCGTGACCTCCGCCGCCCTGGGTGGCGCGGGCGGTGGCGTGGCGGGCGTCGGGTGGAGCTCGAGCGGACGCGGCTCCCTGGGCTCGGCCACCTGCGGATCGGGCGGCTCTGGCGGCGGGCGCTGGACCGGGGCGCAGGAAAGGAGCGCGATCACCGAGGCGAGGAGGGCTTGCCGCATGCCGGATGGAGGGCCGGCGGCGCGGATGTGACGCCGCTACTCGTCCCAGAGCGCGTCGTAGATGGCGGCCGCGCGCTCGCGCACGTTCGCGAGCACGTAGCGGTAGCCCTCGGTGCCGCGCACCGGATCGAGCATCGCGCAGCGCTCGAGCCACAGCAGGTCCAGGAGCGCATGCTGGTCGGCGTCCTCGAGCGCGCGCAGGCAACGCGCCACGTCGCCGCGGTAACCGGCGCCCTCGGCCAGGAACTGCGCGCCGAGCGCGATGCGGCGGAAGCTCGCCCCGGGAGGCTGCATCCTCGCCATCACCTCCTCGAGGTGCTCGAGCGCCTGCTTGCCGGTGTACACGTCGAGCATCGCCTGGGCGATCCAGCGAACGGCAGGGATCGAGCTGTAGGAAGCCACGTTCTCGGCCAGGTACGCCAGCGTGGCCGCGTCGCGCCGGTGCGCGGCGAAGCGGATCTCCTGCAGCACGAAGCGCGCGTCGTGGGGACGGCGCAGCGCCACGAGCTCGGCCTCACGGGCCGCGTCGCCGGTCAGGATCGCCACACGCAGAAGGTCGATCTTCGCGTAGAGCAAGCCCGGATCGAGCTCGAGCGCGATGCCGATCTGGCGGCGGCCGGCCTCGAGGTGGCCGGCCTCGAGCAGGAGGCGTCCGAGCACCTCGCGCGCGTCGGCCAGGCTCGGCGAGCGCGCGAAGGCGTGGCGGAGCGAGCGCGTGGCGGCGGCCGGATCGCCCGTGTGCAGCAGCACCTGCGCGCGCGCGAGGTGCGACTCGCCGAGGTGGGCGCCGTGGCGCACCGCGAGGTCGGCGGCTCTTCGCGCGCGGTCGGCCGACTCGTGCGCCCCCACGTCGAAGAACCAGCGGCGTACCTCGGCGAGCGCGAGGCCGGACAGGATGAGCGGATCCGAAGGCGCCCGCGCCAGCGCCGCCTCGAAGGTCGCCACGCACTCGGCGACCTCGGTGGACCCTCCGGTGGGGCCCGTGAGCAGGTACATCTGCCGTGCGCGCAGGTAGAGCTCGATCGCGAGCGCGTCGGAGGGCGCCTCGCGTGCGGCGGGCACGGCCGACGGCTCGAGCGCGGCGGCGAGCGCCTGCGCGGCCGGGTCGACCAGCGAAAGGAGGCGTTCGGGCGCGCTCGACCATCGGCCTGACCAGGTCTGCACACCGCTCGAGGACTCGATGAGGCGCAGGCGCAGCTGGACCGCGCCGGTCGGATCGCGCCGCAGCTCACCCTCGACCACCGAGCGCACGCCGAGCGAGCGCCCGCACGCGGCCGGGTCGTCGCCGGCCTTCTCGGGCGGCTGGGACGCCGAGCGCGCCAGCACCCGCAGCCCGCGCGCGGACGACAGGGCGTCGATGAGGTCCTGCCGGAAGCCGTCGGCGAGCCAGGCGTCCTGGCCCGCTGCGCCGACCGGGAGCACCGCCACGGACGGCGGCAAGGGGCCGGTGATGCTGGAGCTCGTGCGCGGAACGGGGGCGCCTGGCGTGGAGTCCTGCGGCGACAAGTCGCGCAGGTGCTCGAGCGCGAGCACCACCGAGCGCGCGCTGTCCGGGCGCATGCGCGGGTCCTTGGCCATCAGGCGCAGGAGCAGCTCCGACAGCTCGGCCGGCGCGTCGGTCACGATGCTGCGCAGGTCGGGCGGCGAATGGATGAGACGCGCCTCGGCCAGCGCGGCGGGGGTGGTGCCGGAAAACGGCAGACGTCCGGAGACCAGCTCCCACAGCAGGACACCGAGCGCGTAGAGGTCCGAGCGGGCGCTGGCCTCGCCGGTCGAGAGCTGCTCGGGCGCCATGTACGCGGGCGTCCCGGCGAGCAGGCGATCGTCGGCGGTCGAGGCTGCCTTGCGCGCGACGCCGAAGTCGGTGACCACCACGCGGCCGTCCGGGGCGAGCAGCACGTTGTCGGGCTTGATGTCGCGATGCACCACGCCCGCCGCGTGCGCCGCCTCGAGGCCGAGCGCGACCTGCGTCGCGATCGCCACCGCGCGCTCGGGGCGCAGGCGACCCTCGCGCCTGAGCCTCGCGGCCAGCGACTCGCCGCGCACGTACTCCATGGTGAGAAAGCGCGCGCCGTCGTCCTCGCCGAGCTCGAACGTGCGCGCGACGTTGCGGTGCGTCACGCGCCGGGCGAGCTTGACCTCGTGGCGGAAGCGCGCGAGGCCGTCGGCGGTCTGCGCGATCGCCTGGCGCAGCAGCTTGAGCGCGACCACCTCGTCGAGCTCGAGGTCGCGCGCGCGGTAGACATCGCCCATGCCGCCCGAGCCGACCAGCTCGAGCAGGGCATAGCGCCCGCCGAGGACGTGCCCGACGCGCGCCGTCGGCGTGGCCGGCGCGGCCGTGGGGACTCCCTGGGCGATGGTGTCGGCGGTCGAGTCAGGGAGCTGCGCCAAGTCCCGTGATCATCGGCCGAGCGCGCCCGGGATTCAACCGCGTGGCGCGGCTATCCCCCGAGGGCGTAGCTCTGGAGGAGCTCGAGGCTGCTGCGCACGGCGGGGCTTGCATGCGCCACGTAGATTCGCGTTCGCAGCGCCCAGGCCATCCGGAGGGACTCATAGAGCAGCGCGTGCACGAAGCTCTGCGTACAGACGGAGACGCCCTCGAAGTCCAGCAAGACCGGCGTACGCTGCAGGATCTTCGGCTGCAGAACCGAGGCCGCCACGTTGGCCGCTTCCACCGTGTTCTCGGAGGCGAGGCGAACGAGGACGCGCGAAGGCGAGCCCGGGGCGGGCTCGTCGAACACGAGCCACTGCCGCACCGCGCGCTGCGGCGTCCGTTGCCGTGCGATGTCGTTGATGCGGCGGATCAACGCGTCGTAGTCGCTCACCTCGCCGAGCGGCAGCTCGAATGCGACCACGGTGCCCGGAAAGCCGAGCCCCGGTGGGTCCAGGAGCTCGATCCTGTGGTGGCCAATGCCCTCGATGTCACCACGCAGGACGAGGGTGGCCCCGCGCGTGGCGATCAGGAGATGGCCTGCAGTCAGCTTGGCCATCTCCGCGATGAAGAACAGCCCCATGCCGGCGTTCTGCTGAGAACCGGTGAGGCCCTCCTCGAAGGTGCCAGAGATATGGGGCTCGATGGCCTTGGTGACGGCCGCTCGTGGGTCCGTGAGCGCGGGATGAAACCCTCGCAGCGCCGCATGGATGCCGACCCCCGCATCCCCGACGGCCACCTGCACGAACTCGCGATTCTCGGGGTCCGGTCCTCGGGTGCGCTGTGCAGCCACGACGCCCCCGAGGGCATCCTGGCTGTGCTGGACCGCGTTCCGCAAGAGCTCCACGATCACGTAGCCCAGCGCGCGCCGCGTATCTTCCGATTCGACATCGGGCAAGAGGAGCCGGGCGATCTCGGAGGCTGCGGGCTCGATCTCCAGGAAGGAGGAGATCGTTCGCAGCTTGAAGGTGCGCCCGGTCTCGCCGGGCGACTCGTTGGCTCGCCCCTGGGCCAGGTTCATCAGCCCGACTGCGTGGGCGAAGCGCGAGGCCGCGTTCTTGCTGTCCACGCGGAGCCTCAGCGCAGTCGGGCGTCCGGCGCGCGCCAGAACGCCCAGCGCGACCAGGCCCCAGACGTGGCAAAGGCGCGCCCGCCTGAACGAGACTGCGCCGGGACCGAGCCCATCCAGCCAGCGAAGGAACGCGGCCGGTTGCTCGAGCGTCACGATCGACGGAATGCTCGGCCCGGCCAGCTGCGCTTCGGACTTCTTCTTGCCCACGCTATCCTTCCCAGGATTCGGAGCATAACGCGTCGAAGATGGCACCGCCTGACGGCGGCGGCGGCGCTCGTGCTGGTGGCGGCGCTCGCGCTCGCGCCGATGGGCGAGAACGACCTGTTCTTCCACCTCGCGCTCGGCCAGCGCATCCTGCGCACGGGCGTCATCCCGTTTCGCAACCTCTATTCCTTCACCTGGCCGGCGCACCCGGATCCGGATCTCGCGTGGGGGTTCCAGGTCCTCGTCGCGTGGCTGCACGGCCAGGGCGGCTTCGCCGCCGTCGTGCTCCTCAAGACCACGCTCGTGACGGTGGCGGCGGCGCTCGCCTACCTCACCGCGCGACGCCGGGGCGCGGGCGCCCTCGAGGCGGCGATCGCGATCGTGCTGGCCGCCCTGTGCGCCGAGCAGCGCCTGGTCGAGCGGCCGCACCTCGTGACCTTCGTCGGGATCGGCGCCCTCGGCTGGGTGCTCGCGCGCGTGGAGGGTGGCCGCGTGCGCGCGCTGTGGGCGGTCGTGCCGATCACCTTCGTCTGGGCGAACATGCACGCCGGCGTGTTCTTGGCGCCGCTCGTGATCGGCATGCGGCTCTTCGGGGCCCTCCTCGACGCGCGCCTTTCCCGCCAGCCGAGCCGCCTTCCGCCCGGCCCCACCGCGCTCGCGCTTTCGGGCGCCGCGGCGGCGACGCTCGCGACCCCGGCCGGGCCGATGCTGCCGTCGTACCTGCTCTGGCACACGGGTCTCGGGGCGACGCGCAACGTGGAGGAGTTCCGGCCGGCGGAGCCGTGGAGCGACCCGTGGTTCTTCGCCCTCGGCGCGCTGGTGGCGGCCTTTACGCTGGCGTCGCTCGCCCGGTGGCGGCCCTGCCTGCGCGAGATT